>CAMCSE010000022.1 GCA_945877515.1 uncultured Clostridia bacterium
TGTGTATAAGAGACAGATTAAATAATTTTATTAAGAAATAGTATCAGATCTATTTTGGATAGCCGCTTTCGCTGCGCAAGGGGTGCAGCCCCTTGTTCGGAACGCAGTGACGCAAAACATCCCGGACATTTAGATGTCCGGGGTGTTCGGCCTCGCAGGGCGCACATACGGGGCTTGACCCGTATAGAAGTGCGCTATTCGATTGTTCGATAAACTGGAATTTATCGCTTATAATCGTTTCTCAATATTCCTCCAACTATGGGTAGTCAGACAGCTTTTGTCCAAATCCTTTATCATGCCTTCCCAAAGCTTATAAGGAACTGTGATGGATAAATAATCCTTCAGGGCGGTACTTCTCTGGGAGATATCAAATAGACCCATAATCGCATATGGTTCTTCTTTTTCCATTTGTTCAGCAGCATACACAATGGAATGGCAAGCTGCACCAAACGGCGCAAGTGTATTGACTGCTTTGCCATTATGGAATCCCTGCATAGTAACAAGTGCCGATATTTGGTCCGCGTTAGCAAAGACAAGCACCAAATCAGGAACACCAATTTCTGTCCATCTGCTAAGCGGTCCAAATACAATTCGCGGATATGCTTTATCGGAATATGGCATATTTTGACGCCACTTCATTGCAATATCCTCATTACAGAAGAATCTTTCGCCTTCTTTTACCATAGGGGGTGCGGCCTCGGGAGCATAGCTTCCCAACCCTTGCGATAGCATTTTGTGAATGTCCGGATTCAGTCTGCTAAAACCATCTCCAAAGCAGGCACCAACTGCACCACCAGCACAAGTACAGCTTTCTTCATTCATAGATGTAATCTTTCCTTTTGCGGCAGTCAAAAGAAAAGGAATTACACAGTTTCTTTTTGGTGGAGAAGCTACTAAATCGCACGTTGCGGTGGTGTTTCCGAAGAATATTCCGACAGGTTCCAACTCCAAATGTAGCATTTCGACAAGCCTCATGTTCATGCATGATGCTCCTTTCAAATTACGATTTGTAAGATTAGTTGGTTCCATATTACCACATAACGGCAAAAACACAAGAACCGCCATAGCAGTGCAAACTACTGTTACTGTCAACTGTCTTATGGACACCGCCCCTTCGCCGGGGGATATTTATTTGTGTGTGAAATTTGGCAAATACCCCTAATTCTATCCCTTACAACTTTTTTGATAATTTCTTTTTCGTCAGCAATCTTTGGAAATGTCAAGAAATGTGCAGTCGGGAAACACCCGAAAACTGAAAAGCTCTTGCGCCGGTCAGGCTGCCTGCTGCGCCTGCACCCACTCCCGGTACTTCACAGGCGGTAGCCCCAGCGGGTTGCGCGTATAGATCCTGACGCGGTTGTAATAGATAAAAATATAGCGGAAAATGATCGTTTTGACCTGTTCTCTCGGCAGCTTGTACGCCGCAATCTGATAGATCTTCTCTTTCTTGAGCGTGGCGAAAAAGCTCTCCATCCGTGCGTTGTCGAAGCAATGTCCGGTTCCGCTGAGGCTCTGTATCATGCCGCAGCGAGACAGCTCTGCGCGAAAAGCTGCGCTGGTGTATTGACTCCCGCGATCTGAGTGGAACACCGCTCCGCTCAGGCTCGGATAAATCCGCTCCAGCTGCCGCACCGTGTCAATGCACAGCTCCTTCTTCATATTGTCCCGCATCTCGAGCGCGACAATCTCGCCACTGAAGCAGTCCATGATCGGTGAAATATACAGCTTGCCGTCCGCACACTGCACCTCGGTAATATCCGTGAGAAATTTTTCCAAAGGGCGCCGGGCGCTGAAGTCCCGCTTCAGGAGGTTTTCCTGCTCCTGCACTTCTGTCGTGGCCTTCGTGATGCCGCGCGGAATGCGTTTTTTGTGGAGCCAGCCATTCTCTTTCATCACGCGGTACAACGTTCTCCGGCTGACGTCGACACCGTCCTGCTCAAGCGCGAGGCAGATGCGATCCACGCCGTAATTGCGGTTATCAGGATGCTCTTCGAGGATCTTTTTGACCTTTCCCGCAAGAAGCTGACGGCTGCTGTGCCTGTCCCGGTTTCGCAGCCACCGGTAATAACCGGATTCGCTCAGGTGCAGGACGCGGCACATCTCCTTTGCCGTGTAGACACCCTTGCGTTCGACTACGAACAGGTGTCGTTCACACGCTTTTACTTCTTGCGGTCTTTTGCGAAAAAACCGAGTGCATCCTTGAGAATGTCGTTTGCAGTTCGCAGCTCGGCATTCTCCCGTTCAAGCTCACGGATGCGGATGGATTGCTCCTCCGCACGCAGCGTCTTCGCGGGCGGTGTATTTCGGCGTATGCTATGCCCGAATCTGCTGTTTTCCCTTATTTTTTCCCTTTCGCGGCACAAAGACGCCCTGGCACCATCGGTGTCAGGGCTGTCGTTTGTCGGGGCATCCGGCTGCCTGTCTGTTCTCCGCAGCCGATCTTACTTCTCTTTGCAGCTGTCCCGCCGGGAGAGGGAGCTGGGCAGTTCTACTCGCAGCGCGATTTTCCTTGCATTGCTGATCCGGTCGATCATGACGCGGGCAGCCTGCTTCCCCAACTCATTGATGGGAATATGCACCGTGGTGAGCATCGGAGAGAAATAGCTGGCAACATCAATATCGTCCACGCTGATCACGGATACGTCCCTGGGGACCTCCAGGCCGTGACTGCGCAGCGCCTTTACCGCTCCCATGGCTGCCTCGTCATTGGCGCAGAACAGAGCGGAAAACTTCTGCCCTGCCGCCAGCAGCTTTTCCGTGCCGCCACAGCCACCGTCCATGGTCTGCTCGGCATCCGCCGAGAGCTCCTCCAGGCCGTTCTCCTGCACAAAATCGTGATAGCCTTTATACCGCATTTCCCGACGCTTTTCTCCCACATAAGCAATGTGCCGGTGTCCCAGTCGGTAAAACTCCCGCATGACGCTCTGTGCCGCTTTATAGGCATCACTGAACACCACGTCATGGTTGGCGGATTCCGTACCGCTGAGGGATACATAGACCACATTCTTCATCTTTTCCACCACTTCCCGCATCTGCTCATCAAAAAAGCGGCCCATGACGATCATGCCGTCCACATCCGTTCCGGCCAGCACATTGGCGAAGGTCTCCACATCCATGCCGCCGGCATAAATGGAATACTTCATCACATAGCCGTTCTTAAAAAGCTCATATTCAATAGCGGCGGCTAGTTGAGAGAAAAAGGAGTCCACCCGGTGGTTGGAGGTCCGGGCATAGATGCAGGCAATGTATTTTTTCTCTGTCTTGTCCCGACGCCGGCTCCGCAGCTCGCGGGCCACGGTATTGGGCGTATAGCCTGCTTCGCGCACTACACGCCAGATCTGTTCCTTCACCTTCCGGGACGCCGCCTTCGTTTCCTGATCATTCAGGACCCGGGATACCGTGGAAACGGAGACCCCCACTTTATCCGCAATATCCTTCAGCGTCATGACCCGTCTCTCCCTTCCCGAAACTATGCCGTGATCTTCTCTTTGATTTTACAGGAAACGGCGGCAAAAAGCAATCTCATGCCGCAAATTGGACAGCGTTATATAGACAGATGCCGATGATAACCGCCAGCAGCGCATAAAACAGCCGGTCAGCCGTTCCGGCTGAGATCCGCCGGTTCACACCCGCGCCGATCATACCCCCCAGCACTCCGGCCGGCACCATCAGAAGCAGATAATACCACGAAAATACCGGGAACGTCCCCTTGACTGCCGTTGTCAGAAAGCTGGCAGCCTGCGAGCAGAGAATGATATACAGGGAATTGGCGGACGCTTTCTTCGTATCCATGGAAAAGAAAAAATACAGCACCGCCAGATTGATCGGTCCTCCGCCGATCCCCAGAAAGGCCGACAAAAGCCCCATCACAAAACCGATCAGGCCGCAGGCGGGCAGACCGGCGACATGATAGGAGCGGATACGGCGGCGCAGAAGCGCGCTGTATAACAGTGTGGCCAGAGTCAGTGCAGCCAGGACCAGAGCCTGTACCATGCCCACTGTCTGTTCGCTGCCCACCGCTCCCTTCAGCATCTGGAACAACGCATTTCCTGCCACGCCGCCCAGTACGGCGCCTGCCGCCAGCGCGCTGCTGGTCCGCAGCTCCAGCAAGCGCTCCTTTCTCCGCCGCAGCACTGATACCGCAGACATGCCGAACACAGTCAGGCCGGAAAGAAAGTGCAGGGCGGACACGGACATCACACCCATGGCATCCAGTACCGGCTTGATGATGACACCGCCGCCGATCCCGCAAATGCCTCCGATAACCGACGCCGCCAAACATACGGCAAAAATGATAATACCCATATTTCCCCTTTCCGCCGGATAGAAAACAGGCGTGCGCCGCCATACGGTACACGCCTGTTCCGGTCATAACACGATACTGCCGCCTACATGTAGATGCCGCCGTTGACTTTCATGGAATCGCCGGTCACATAGTCAGACAGATCGCTGGCATAGAACAGCACCGCCTTGGCGATATCCTCGGCACAGCCGTACCGGCCCAGCGGAATATAGGTCTTGGGATCCACATGGGACCACGACATGGTTTTGCCCATGGGGGTGAGAATATTGCCAGGGCAGACGGCATTGGAGGTGATATGGTATTCAGCGCCGGCCAGCGCAAAACCCATGCTCAGGTTCAGCGCGCCCGCCTTGGCGATGGCATAGGAGGCATCGGCGCTGCGGCCGCCCCGCTGTCCCGCCAGAGAGGACATGTGCACCATCTTGCCGTAACGCTGCTCTTTCATGATCTCAAACACCGCCTGAGACACAAAGAACATGCTCTTGAGGTCGATGTCCATCATACGGTCCCAGCTCTCAAAGGTGATCTCCTCAATGGAGAAGGTCCCGGCGATGCCAGCCACGTTTACCAGAATATCAATACGCCCGAAAATACTGCGGGCCTGTGCCACCTTTTCCCTGATATGGGGAAAATCCGCCACATCGAACATCATCGCGGCCGCCTCACTGCCCTGCGCTTTCAGGCTGTCCGCCACTGCCTGCGCCGTCTTTTCGTTCAGATCCGCCAGGATCACTTTCGCTCCGTATTCCGCCAGGATCCGGCCGCAGGCTTCGCCGATCCCCTGACCGCCGCCGGTGACAAGGGCTACGCGCCCTGCCAGCAGTTCCTTTTTGCTGTCGCTCATCACACGTTCTCCTTTACCCCTTATGTACCGAGCGCCCGAAAGCGTCCAGTGCCGCTTCGCGTACCATCTCACACAGGGAGGGATGGGCCACGATCATCTGTTCCCACTGTTCAACTGTCAGGCCGTCCGCAACCGCGGATGCCGCCATGGCGATCATCTCGGAGGAGTTTTCGCCCACGATGGTAACGCCCAATGTTTTTGTCGTCGCCTTGTCGGCCACCACAAACACTGCGCCGGACGCGCCCTCCGCCAGCGCCATACCGTTGGCACCGTAGTCAAAGCTTCCCAGCGCCGGCTCATATCCGGCCTCTTTCGCTTTGCCGGTGGTCATGCCCACCGACGCAAAGCAGGGAATGGTATAGGTGCACACCGGAACCAGCATGGTACCATAGGGCTTTTCTTCACCCAGGATATCCGCCAGCGCGGCTTCGCCCTCGGCATAAGCCGCATGGGCCAGCTGATATCCTCCCACGACATCGCCGATGGCATACACGCCCGGCAGGCTGGTACGCTGGTGGCTGTCCACCACGATGCAGTTTTTCTGATCCAGCTGCAGCCCCAGTGCCGCCGCGTCGATGCCGGTGAGGTTGGTTTTCCGCCCGGCCGCCATCAGCACCTGCTCACAGTCGGTGTGCTGCTCCTGGCCGTCTCTCTCATAAACCGCCCGCAGCAGTCCGCCGTTCTTTTCGATGCGCAGCATTTTCGCGCCGGTTTTCAGAGCGATCCCCTGTTTCTTCAGGGCGTTCACAAGGATCCGCACCGCCTCGGGCTGTTCATGAGGCATCAGCTCCGGCAGCATTTCCACCACCGTCACCTCAGTACCGTAGGCCGCAAAGGCACAGGCCAGTTCAAGGCCGATGACACCGCCGCCCATGACCGTCATGCTGCGGGGCAGACTGGCCAGATTCAGCGCTCCGGTGGAATCGATGCAGTATTCGTGACCGGGCACAGGGATCATCATCGGTACGCTGCCGGTGGCAATGACCACATGCTTTCCCTGATACTCCCTGCCGCCGCAGGTGACAATGCAGTTCTTCTGCAGTGTGGCCTCACCTTCGATGACAGCAGCTCCCGCTTTTTTCAGCAGAAACTTTACCCCGTTTACCAGCTTTCCGGTCACCTCGCTTTTGCCTTTTTGGATCTGTTTGAAGCTGAAGCTTCCGGCGTCGCGGAAAATCTCCTGTTTTACCAGCGCCCGGACCTTCTCCATGGCGTTGGCCTTGTCCACCAGATACTTGGTGGGAATGCAGCCCACATTCAGGCAGGTTCCGCCCAGATGCTCCTTTTCAAACAGAGCTACTTTCAGCCCCTTCCGGGCAGCGGCGATCCCCAGAGAGTAACCGCCGGGGCCTCCGCCGATTACCAGTACATCATATTGCTCCATATCACGCATTCCTCCCCGCTCAGTACAGCATCAGCGCAGGCGACTCCATCAGCATCTTCAGTTCCTGCAGGAACTGTGCGCCGTAAGCGCCGTCGATGATCCGATGGTCAAAGGAACCGGTGACGGTCATCATATTGGCCGGCACGAATTTCCCGCCATCCCACTCAGGCTTCACCTTGATGGAGCCCACCGCCAGAATGCAGCTCTCCGGCGGATTGTCGATGGCGATGAACTGCTCCACATCGTACATTCCCAGGTTGGAGATGGTGATGCTGCCGCAGCCCATGTCATCGGGCAGCAGCTTGTTGTCCCGGGCTTTGCCGATCTGCACTTTATAGTCCGCCGCGATCTGTTCAAGCCCCTTGGCGTCGATCTCTTTCACCACGGGCACCACCAGCGCACCGTCCAGCGCCACCGCCAGTCCCACATTGGTGTGGCGGTATACACGCACTTCTCCGTTTTCATACCGGGCGTTCACCAGTGGGAACTTCCGGGATGCCACGGCGATGGCCTTGGCCATGATATCGTTATAGGACAGCTTGACGCCCTTCTTCTCCCGATAGGCGTCCCGTAGCGCCATGCAGGCATCCATTTTGATGACGGTGGTGCACTGCCAGCAGGGGATCTCGCTGAGAGACTCCCGCATCCGCTTGCCGATGATCTGGCGCATGCGGTTCATGGGCAGCACCTCGTATTCCGCTTCTGCGGCGGCTGCAGCGGGGGTGTAGCGAGCCACATCGCCGCGGGTGACGAACTGGCCGTTGGACGCGGGGACAGCTCCTATGTCCACGCCCTTCTCCCGGGCTGCCTGCTTGGCATTGGGCATGGCGGGATAGGTGGGGTGAGCTGCCGCCGCAGGTGCAGCAGCCGCCGCAGGCACAGCATGTACCACAGCCGCTCCTTTGATGATGGGCAGATATTCTTCCTGCTCCGCCGGAACGGCAGGAGCGGGCGTATTTCCGGCGGAGGTATCGGGAACCGCAGCGGCAGCAGCGGGCACATACACTTCGCCGGCCTTGCCTACCGCCATCATCACTGTTCCGGCCGTTACCTGATCACCCTCGTCCACCAGAATGGCCAACACTGTCCCGTTGGCAAAGCTCTCCACCGGCAGCGTTGCCTTGTCAGTCTCCGCCTCCACCAGCACGTCTCCGCGCTTGACGGTATCTCCTACTTTGACGCAGATCTGCGCAATGGTGGCTTTGTTGGTCGTCTGGCCGGCAGCGGGCATTTTAATTTCCTGGATCATATCGTTCTCCTTCGCCCGCCGCCTTGTGCCGCAGCAGGCACGTTATACGCTGTTTTACTCTTCTTTGCCGCTCTTCATGCACAGGTGCACCGCACCCAGCTTGAAGGTTTTGGGCAGCGCCAGAATATTGGGGGAATCCCCCACAAACTTCCGGCAGGCATCCTCCAGCGCCTCCTCAAAGGTGGCACGAGTCTTGAGGCCCATAGCTCTGGCAATTCCCGGCTCCCGGGCACCCACGATATAGATGGCAGAGGTGTTCATTTCCGCAATATGCGCACAGGACATCATGGAAAAGCCATGATAGGGATGGAATGCCCCGGCAAAACGGTATTTGCGGATATAGTCCTCCCGGGTGGCAAAATATTCGCCCAGACTGGCCATATCCGGCAGCGTCTGGTGATAGTCATGGCCGAACAGGTCAAAAAGCTCACGGGCATAGGGCCACCGCTCGTCGTGGAAATATCCGTCACAGATGCTGCTGCAGATAATGACGCAATTCTCCTTCATGACCCGCTTATGACGGATCACCTGTGCGCTGAGCGCCTGCATCATCTGGATGGGATTGGTCCCCATACCGTTGCCGTAGTGGAAATCTACCGGCATGCCGAAGACCATCACATCGAATTTTTCTTCGGCAAAGGGCACATAGGTGCGCCTGTCCGCTGTCTCCCACGCAGCAGGCTGCATTTCGGCAGCGTATCCGGAATAGACGGCGATCTGCCGGGAATAGGTGTCCAGCACCGCATCACAGCAGAAGAAGGGATGCCCCATTTTCTTCTCCATGTAGAGGCCGATCTCATCAAACTTGCTGCGCATCAGCGAATGGGTGGAAACCGGCACAAAATCTTTGCGGTGCATCACGTCGGGCACATGATGGGCGGCGATGCAGCGCCAGTGGGTGATGCCGGTGGCACAGTGCTTGTACCCGCCGGAATAGCCGCCGTAAGGGTTGCCCTGGGTGTGGCCGATGAGAATGGGCAAGTCGCAGTCAAAGACCCGCTTGTTCATAATGACGTGATCGCCGTGGGCCGTATAGCCCAGATCTACCAGATCGTCGTAATTTTCGGAATCGTGGCTGTCGATCTGATGCGTATAATAGAATTCATTGAACAGCTCTTCTCCCAGGATCATCTTCATCTCCGGCACACTGGTGCGGGGATGCAGGCCGTTGGAGAACAGCAGCAGAATATCCTTCTTTTCCACCCCGGCCGCATAAAGCTCCTCCAGGATCACGCGGATGGCCACCTTACGGTGGGCCGTAGGCTGACAGCCGCCCTTGACGATATCGGGTATCACGATGACCACTCTGCTGCCGGGATGGGCCAGCCGGGACAGGGGCGGCATACCGATAGGGTTTCGGACGGAGTTGCGGGTCTCCTCCACCAGCCGCTCCTCCGGAATACAGGGCGGGTCTGCCACCGTCTCTCCGGGGATGAAGACTTTTGTACTGTCCGGCAGCTGAGCAGACATCATGCCGCTGCCGTATTCAAAATCCAGTTTCATACGTTTTTCTCCTATTTGAAGCTTACCACCATTTGATAAGTTCTGTGACGCGGTTGCGCAGGGCGATAAACTCCGGCGCGGCAATATCCCGGGGCCACGGCATGTCGCACATCACGTTTTCCTTGATCTTGGTGGGCTTGTTGGTCAGCACCATGATCCGTTGGCCCAGATAGACCGCCTCTTCGATATTATGGGTAATGAAGATCACCGTGGTGCCGGTCTCTTTCCACAGGCGGATCAGCTCGTCCTCCAGATGGAACCGCAGTTCAATATCCAGCTGGCCGTAAGGCTCGTCCATCAGCAGCAGCTCCGGCTCGGTGGCAAACGCGCGGGCGATGACCACGCGCTGAAGCATACTGGCCGACAGCTCATCCGGATAGTAATCCCGGTAATCCGTCAGTCCCACCAGTTTCAGCATCCGCTCGGTCTTTTCCCTGACAATGTCCTTGGGCGTATGCTTCAGCTTCAGACCATAAGCAACATTCTCCTCCACATTGAGCCACGGCATGGTGGAGTATTCCTGAAAGATATAGGACACATTGTGCTTTTTCAGATCCACCGGCTCTCCGTTGATGAGGATACTGCCGGAGGTCGCCTGATACAGTCCCGTCAGGCTGTTGAGGAAGGTCGTCTTGCCGCAGCCGGTGGGGCCGACGATGCACAGAAACTCGCCCTCCATCACGTCAAAGGAGATATCATCCAGCACCAGTAGCTTGTCAAATTTTTTGGTAAGGTGGTCTACTTTTACTTTAACCTGTTGTTCCATAGGGCACCTCATTCCATATTCTTGTCCAGCAGCCCCGTGATCTCACTGCGCAGGCGCAGGAACTCCGGATCCACATAGTTTCTCGGCCGGGGCATATCGATCACATACTCCGCTTTTACATGCGTGGGGCAGTTGCTCAGAACGATGATGCGGTCAGCCAGATATACCGCTTCCTCGATGTTGTTGGTAACAAACAGCACCGTGCGCTTCTCCTGCTCCCAGATGCGGAGGATCTCCTCCTGCATCAGATAGCGGGTCTGGGCGTCCAAATGGCCGAAAGGCTCATCCAGAAACAGGACCTTCGGCTCGTTGCAGTAGGCCCGGGCGATGCCCACGCGCTGGCGCATACCGCCGGAGAGCTGATTGGGGAAGGACTTCTCAAAGCCCTCAAGGCCCACCAGCTTGATATATTTGTTGGCCCGTTTCTCCCATTCCGCCTTTTTCATTCCCTGCACGCGGGGGCCGAAGGAGACGTTGCCCATCACCGTCAGCCATGGAAACAGCGCTGTCGTCTGATAGACAAAGCCGCGTTCCGGGTCAGGCCCCGTCACCTTTTTCCCGTTGATAACGGTCTCGCCCGTGGTAGGCGTCTCCAGACCGGACAGCAGGTTCAGCAGCGTGGTCTTACCGCACTGGCCGGGGCCGAAGATCACGACAAATTCGTTTTCCTTCACCTTCAGGTCAAAATGATCCACCACGCGGGTGGTACCGCGTTCATTGATGAATTCCTTGGAAATGCCGGTGCACTCGATGATATTTTTCAGATCCCGGACCTGTTCCATCTCAGGAGCCTCCCTTCAAGCGTTCTCATTATAACGGAAAGCAGCAGGCCGATGACGCCGATCATCACGATACCGGCAAAGATCTGCTTCATATTGTTCACGGACATGCCGGTCACGATGACCCAGCCCAATCCCTCGCTGGCGCGAATCATTTCCGCAGCCACCACGGCAGCCCAGCTGTTGGACAGGGCGATCTGCATACCGGCAAAAATATAGGGGACAGAGGCGGGCAACACGATCCTGGTAAAGATCTGATTGTCCCGGGCGCCCAGCATCTTGGCGCAGCCCACCAGTTTCATATCCACAGAGCGGGCGCCGTCAAAGGCGTTGATCACCACATTGCAGAACGCGGCAATGAAGATGATGAACCACTTGGGCATCTCACCCAGGCCAAACCACAAAATGGCCAGCGACGTCCACGCAATGGGCGGGATGGGACGGATGATATTGAAAAGCGGCATAAAAATTGCCTTTATTTTGGGATACCAGCCCATCAGCAGACCCAGCGTCACGCCCACCACGCATGCCACGCTGTAGGCGATCAGTACACGGCTGAGGCTGACCAGGCTGTGCTGGATAAAGGTTTTGCGGCCGATCTTTTCCACGGTGAACAGATACTGGAGCACCTGAATGGGAGATGGGATCAGTTCACCTAGGCGGGAATACATGGTGGCCAACTGCCAGATCCCCAGAAAGGCCAGAATCGATGCGGCGGCACACAGCGCATTGCAAAGGCGCTCTTTCTTTGTCAGTCTCATCTTTTACTGTTCCCTCCCTTCAGGACAAGCTTCTCCAGCAGACCCAAAAGCCATGTCAGCAGCGTACCGATCAGTCCGATGGCGATCATGCCGGCAATGATGATGTCGGGACGCGCCAGACCGCGGCACTGTTGGATCATAAAGCCGATGCCGCTGCTGGAGGCCAGCAGTTCAGCGGCGATAACAGCACTCCACGCGGCGCCCAGCGCCACACGAAGGCCGGTCATAATCATAGGAAGTGCGGTGGGGATCGCCACCGTAAAAAGCTGCTGCAGATTGGATGCGCCAAACGTCTGTGCCACCCACAAATGCACGTCACGCGTCTGCTTGATGCCGGAATAGGCGTTCACCATGCAGGCGATAAAGGCCGTCATAAAGACGATCATCGCTTTGCCCATCAGGCCGATGCCGAACAGCGTGATCATCACCGGGATCCACGCGATACCGGGGATCGGCTTGATCAGGTCAAACAGCGGACGCAGAAAACGGTCCACAGGCTTGAACCACGCCATGCAAATACCCAGCGGAACACCCACCACAACACCCAGAAGGTATCCGCTCAGTACGGTTTTCAGGCTGGAGGCAATATGCACCAGCATTGTGGCGCCCTCCGGCTTGGGATTATAGAATTTCTCGATAAATGCTTTGACAACACGAAAAGGACTGGGGAGCATCGTTTCAGAAAAGACGTGCAAACCGTCTGTTACGATCCACCAGATGCCCAGAAAAGCAACGATTGACAACACTGATAGATACCAGTATTTATTCTTCTTTTTCACAGTACCACACTCACCCTTTTACATGGGGCGGAAAGAACGGGCATACAAACGCCCATTCTTTCCGCCTGAATTGGCTTATCGCTTCCTTTTATCCATTCCGGGATCAGTCGCCGGTCTCTATGGCCACCTGCAAACCGGTGATCTCCTGGATCAGGGAGGTATCCAGGCAGTCAATCACATTGTGCAGATTGCTCTCCTCGATCTTTCCGGAATCCGTGAACAGCTTGGCTACTTCCCACATGCCGCTGCCGAAGCAGTAGCCGTCCTGAGACATGTAATCCTTGTCGATGAGGAAGCGGGTCTCCAGATCGCGCTTGACGTAATCATCGCCGTATTCACGGCCGCAGGCGGCAAAGTAATCTCTGGAGGTGGTGAACATCAGTTCATCGTCGGCATTCAGCTCATCCACTGCCTTCAGATAGACCTCCAGGAAAAGCTTGGCGGTGTCGCGGTCGCTCTCCATGAAGGACTTGGTGGCCAGCATGGTATCGGGGATCACATAGTCCGCAGCATCCTCGAAGGAGCAGATCTGAATGTACCCGTCATCGGCAGCGTTGTAGGTGTAGGGGGTCATGAGGGAGACGGCGTCGCCTTCACCGCTCTTGAAGGCCTGATAGTCGGCACCGGTATCCATATTGATGAAGTTGATGTCATCCTGCGTCAGGCCGAAATGCTCCAGATACAGAATGGTCTGCAGCTGGGAGGAGGTGCCCAGATTGCCGATGATGGTGGTGCCCTTCAGCAGATCGGCGCTGCCCAGCAGATTGGGATATCCCTCACACTGGCCGGAAACCTGAGCCAGAGGACTGTCGGGACGGGTGAAAATGCCGTTGCCTCCGGAGGCGGTATTGGTCTCATAGATGCAAACGGCGTTGCCGGTGGACATGGAGATGACGCCTGCCAGACCGATCACGGCAATATCCAGCTGCCCGGCGGCAAAGGCCTCATTCATGGGTGCGCCGGTGGCAAACTCATACTGCTCCACTTCCAGGCCGGCCTCTTCAAAATAGCCTTTCTCAAGGGCATATGCCACAGGAACACTTCCGGTAAAGGGCAGTGTGCCCACGCGGATGGTCTTGGTCTCGCTGCCGCTCTCATTGCCGCTGCCGCTGCTGCCGCCGCAGCCGGCCAACAGGCTCAGCGCCATAACCAGCGCAAGGACCAGTGCGAAAACTCTTTTTGCCTTTTTCATGGTTTTTTACCTTCCTTTTCGTTTGTTTATTTGCAGCCCCCTCACCGGGAGCAGGTGCACATTACAGCTTCGCCAGCTTTCTGGCCTCTTCGGTAATTCGCTTCACAGAAGGGATCAGGTATTCCTCCAGTACGGGAGAGAAGGGGATCGGGCAGTCCGGCGTGGCCACACGGACCACCGGCGCATCCAGATACATGATGGCGTTCTCGGCAATATACGCAGCCAGCTGAGCGCCCCAGCCATTGGTGTAAGTATCCTCGTGCACGATCATCAGCTTGCCGGTTTTTTTGATGGAAGCGATCACCGTGTCATAGTCAAAAGGATACAGCGACCGCGGATCGATGATCTCACAGCTGATGCCTTCTTTCTCCAGTTCCTCAGCGGCCTCCATTGCTTTATACCACATCAGAAGGTTGGCGACAATGGTCACGTCCCTGCCTTCCCTCCGGATGGCAGCCTTGCCGAAGGGAACGGTATAGGCTTCTTCGGGAATATCTCCCTCCGCCGAAACATTGCCCGCCTCCCGTTTATCGCCGTAAAGCAGCTTGTGTTCAAAAACCAACACCGGATTATTGTCCCGGATAGCCTGGATCATCATACCCTTGGCATCATAGGCGGTGGAGGGGCAGATCACTTTCAGCCCAGGGACATGGGTGAAATAGCTCTCCAGGCTCTGGGCATGCTGTGCACCGCGGCGGACAGCGCCCACCGGAGCGCGCATGACCATGGGGACGCTGAGCTGGCCGTTGGACATATAACGCATCTTGGCCGCCTGGTTGACCAGCTGATCCATCATGCAAAACAGGAAATCGCCATACTGCAGATCCGCCACCGGACGCATGCCGGCCATGGCGGAGCCCACGCACACGCCGCCCAGCAGGATCTCGGAGATGGGGGTGTTGATGACCCGGTCATCCGCAATATTCTGCCCTTTCATCTCAAACCCCTGTTGATGGGCCACACGGACGTTGGCGCCGAATTCATCGCCCAGCCCCTTAGTGACCAGAAACACGCCTCCCATGCCGTTGGGGATATCCTCATCCTCGCCGATACAATACACCCTGGGGTCACGGCGCATTTCCAGTTCGATCGCGTTTTTCAGCGCCTGGGATACATTCATCACAGCCATCGTCTCAGTCCTCCTTGTACACATTCAGCAGCGCGTCCTCAGGGGCAGGCAGGGGAGCCGCCTTTGCGTAATCCACGGCGTCCTCGATCTCCTGCTCCACACCGGCTTCCATGGCAGCCAGTTCTTCCTCTGTGACAACGCCACGGCTGAGGATCTCCTTCCGGAAATTCCTGACCGGATCCCGTTCGTTCATCCAGTAGGCTTCCTCATCTTTGGGACGGTAGCCGCAGGCGTCGTTGCGGGCATGGCCGCCGTGACGGTAGGTCTTCAGTTCCAGAATCGTGGCGCCTTCCCCTGCTCTGGCACGGGCGATGGCCCGGGCAGCCGCCTCATTGACCGCCACCACGTCGTTGCCGTCCACCACTTCGCTGGGGATGCCGTAAACAGCGGCGCGGTCCGCTGCCACATTTTCCTGACAACAGGTCAGTGAGATGGAAGTGTTGGCGGAATAGAGGTTATTTTCGCACACATAGATCACCGGCAGCTTCCACATTCCCACGGCGTTCATGGTCTCATGATAGGAACCCTCATTGGAAGCACCGTCGCCGAAAAAGCAGACCACGACATTGTCTTTCTTCTGCATTTTAAAGGCCAGACCGACTCCCGCTGCAATGGGCAGGTTACCGCCCACAATAGCATTGGCCGTCAACGCTCCTACGCTGATATCTCCGGTATGCATGGCGCCGCCTTTACCGCCGCAGCAGCCTTCCGCTTTGCCAAACATCTCGCACATCATGGATCTGAGGGAGACTCCCTTTGCCAGATCATGGCCGGCCGGCCGGTGGGTACTGGCCATCCAGTCGTCCTTGCGCAGGTCGTACAGCATGCCCACCGCGCAGGCTTCTTCACCGTGGCTCTGATGCAGCGTGCCGGGCATTTCACCTTCCAAAAACAGATAGTAGAGCCGCTCTTCGTATTTGCGGATCTCATACATTTTCAAATACATGCCAAGGGCTTTTTCTTTTGTTGGGAACTGACTCATGTTTCATTCTCCTTTGCTTCTCGCAACCTTCGCCTCCAGGATCTGTTTTCATTATGAAAAAAAACGTATCATTGCGCAAGTCAGGATTACGCAATTTGCGTAACAAAAAATACCCATTGTGCAATTTACCCATTGTATTTTCAACAGTTTCTCCGCTTTTCACTGTAAAGAAAACGTTTGCTCTTACAAAAATATCTTACGGTCAGACTCCCGCACTATGCTCCGCTTACCGTCATGGCTACCGCCGGCAAAAGCTCTCCGAAAGCGACCAGCTCCATGGACTGGGTCAGTGATGCCATTAACTTGAATATGATATTTCCCCAGCTCATTGGCAAAATTCTTCGTGATGCCCGCCACAGCATGCTTGCTGGCTGCGTAGGCAAAGCTCGGCCTATCGGCATAGTCCAAGATTTTGTCCGCACCCCAGCCCATAGTGGCGGGAACTTGCTTTCCCGATGTATTTAACCTGGCGACGCTTGACCATGGACTTTTGAATAAATAGACTTCACTTGGTAGCCTCTCTCAGCTTCTCTACCTCCTGTTTTCTGCAGTACATTCAGCGGCTTGTCCGCGCTGCCGCGGGCCAATCCCTTCAGTCGTTCCCTTGATCACTTCCTTATTTATACTTCGTGATAGCTGAAAAGGGGGAACTTGCAGCGAAAAAATGGAAGTTCAAGCAACGAAAGGAGAATTTTAATGAAGAGAAAAATCATCAGCCTGCTGCTGTGCTTAGTCATGGCGCTGTCGCTGATCCCCACCGTGGCGTTTGGTGCCACGGCAGAAACCGTCGATCATATTGATGTTTTGCTGGCGTTTAAGATCCCTGGTTCGGATGATCCGATTACCTTTACTAGCGAAGAAGCAAAGGCAAATGGTGATGGAATCTGGTGTTCCGGTCCTATGCTGAATGGCAAGGGTGATCCTCTGAATGAGGGGATTACCTTTGAGAACATCTACTCCAATAAGTACACCCCCACTCCCAAGCCTACCACTCCCGCCAAGCCTGTCACCTCCGTTAAGACCGGTGACATGGGCGTGGCCCTGTACGCCGGGCTGGCCATCCTCAGCATGACCGGCAGCGCCGGTGTGATCCTGCGCCGCAGAAAGAACGACAAGTAAACCATCTCCTTCCCTCTGACCGGGGCGGCAGGTGTTTGACCTGCCGCCCTGTCTGCTTTTTCCCGCGCCCACTACTTCATATGCAAAAGCACACAGCCAACCATTGCCGGTCGGCTGTGTGCTTTTGATTATAATGAGCAGTTCCGGGCAGGCGGCCAGCCCGGCGCCGTTTGCCGTCAGGCAGGGCGCGTTTGCTCAGGCCTTTTTCTTTTCGAATTTCTCGCCGGGGCAGCGGCACAGGGGGCAGATATAGCCCTCGGGAATGACCTCGCCGGTGTAGTGATAGCCGCAGATGGGGCAGACCCAGCCCTCGTCCTCGGCCATGGTGCGGTATACGGTGGCGGTGGGAGGCGGCGCGAAGGAACCCTTCTGCAAAAATTCGTCCATGGTCATCAGCCGCGCGTCACTGAGGACCTCGCCCTCCACGGCGTCGCAGATGAACAGGTAGTAGTTCTTCACCGGAATGGTCTCCGTGACCTTCAGGCTGACCCACGCCGCCATCTTTTCCGTCAGGTAGGGGTTGCCGAAGGCGTCCTGCTGCACTGCCAGTCCGGCAAATTTGTCCACAATACGGCTGGATTTATAGCCAAAGGTGTTCAGCAGCTCCTTGTCGGCGTCCTGCCCCACCATGGAGACGGCCAGCGTGCCCTTTTTCAGCAGCGCGTCGCAGGTGCGGTTGTCCCGGTTGAGGATAACGGCGCATTTCCGGGGATTTCCGCTGGTGATCTGAGAGAAGGAACTGATGAGACATCCATAGCTGCGGCCTTCGTCTGAAACCGCCGCGATATACAGGCCATAATTCAGCTTTTCAAATACGTTGCGATCCATAAGGTATCTCCCTTCTTACAATGGTTTTATAACACCATTGTAATCCCTTTTGCCGAAAATAGCAAGCAGAAGTTGGGGGTTCACGCCGCCGGGTTCGTATGCATATATGCATGGTCGTTATGCATATTTTACCATCAATCTGCATAATACATGATAGGATATCCGCTATCCTCCTGTCTAAGTGCATAAAGATTGATTATCTTATGAATATTCTCTTGACATTTTCCGGTGTTTTCGTATAATTATGCACATGAAATACATAATGATGCAAGGAGGCACCATCATGAAGCATACCGACATCAAGAAGATCGTACTGGCCTACTCCGGCGGTCTGGATACATCCATCATCATCCCCTGGCTGAAGGAGAACTACAACGATCCCGAGATCATTGCCGTGGCCGGCAATGTGGGACAGGCCGACGAACTGGAGGGACTGGAGGAGAAAGCCCTCAAGACCGGCGCCAGCAAGCTGATCGTGGCCGATCTGGTGGACGAGATGGTGGAGGACGTGATCATCCCGTGCCTGAAGATGGACGCCAAGTATGAGACCTATCTGCTGGGCACCGCCTTCGCCCGTCCCGTCATCGGCAAGAAGCTGGCCCAGATCGCCCTGGAGGAGGGCGCCGACGCCATCGCCCACGGCGCCACCGGCAAGGGCAACGATCAGGTCCGTTTCGAGCTGGCCATCAAGCGCTTCGCCCCCGACATGAAGATCATCGCCCCGTGGCGTGAGTGGGACATCAAGTCCCGTGAGGAGGAGATCGACTACGCCGAGGCCCACAACGTACCCCTGAAGATCTCCCGTGAGACCAACTACTCCAAGGACAAGAACCTGTGGCACCTGAGCCATGAGGGTCTGGATCTTGAGGATCCCGCCAACGAGCCGGATCTGGACAAGCCCGGCTTCCTGGAGATGGGCGTGTCCCCCTTCCAGGCTCCCGACGAGCCCACCTATGTGACCATCGACTTTGAAGCCGGCGCCCCCGTGGCCGTCAACGGCGAGAAGATGAAGGCCAGCAAGATCATCGAGAAGCTCAACGAGCTGGGCGGCAAGAACGGCATCGGCATCATCGACATCGTGGAGAACCGTCTCATCGGCATGAAGGACCACGGCATCTACGAGACGCCCGGCGGCACCATCCTGTACTTCGCCCATGCCCAGCTGGAGATGCTGACCATGGACAAGGAGGTGCTCCACGAAAAGCAGAAGCTGTCTGTGGACTACGCCGACCTTCTCTACAACGGCAAGTGGTACTCCCCCCTGCAGGAGGCGCTGACCGCCTTCGCCAACGAGGCCAACAAGAACGTCACCGGCACCGTGAAGCTGAAGCTCTATAAGGGCAACATCATCCCCGCCGGCATGACCTCCCCCTGCTCCCTGTACTCCGAGAATCTGGTGACCTTCGGCGAGAGCGACTACGACCAGTCTCAGGCCACCGGCTTCATCAACCTGTGGGGCCTGACCACCAAGATGCAGGCGCTGAAGGAGCAGGGCAAGCTGTAAGCGGCATATTTCCCCGGAAAGGACAGAAACCATGGCAAAAATGTGGGCCGGCCGGGCCGAGAAGGAAACGGCACAGATCGCGGACGACTTCAATTCGTCCCTCCATTTCGACTGCCGGATGTACCGGCAGGATATCACCGGCTCCATGGCCCACGCCGCCATGCTGTCCCATTGCGGCATCCTTACCGAGCAGGAGGCTCAGACGCTGGTGCTGGGGCTTGCCGGGATCATGGCGGATCTGGACGAGGGCAAGCTGGCCTTCGACCCCGCCGCCGAGGACATCCACATGTTCGTGGAGCAGGTATTGACGGAGCGGTTGGGCGATGTGGGCAAAAAGCTCCACACCGCCCGCTCACGAAACGATCAGGTGGCGCTGGATCTGCGGCTGTACCTGCGGCAGGAGATCGCCGCCATCCGCGGACTGGTGCTGGCGCTGCTGGCCGTCCTCACCGACAAGGCGGAGCAGTACAAGGACGCCATCATGCCGGGCTATACCCACATGCAGCGGGCCCAGGGCGTCACCTTCGGCCACCATCTCATGGCCTACGCCATGATGCTGCAGCGTGACGTGGGACGGCTGGACGACACCGCCGGGCGCATGGACGTCTCCCCCATCGGGTGCTGCGCGCTGGCAGGCACCACCTTCCCCATCGACCGGGTGTGGGAGGCCCAACAGCTGGGCTTCTCCTCCGTGGCTCTCAACAGCATGGACGGCGTATCCGACCGGGACTTCTGCGTGGAGTTTCTCTCCGCCTGCGCGGTGCTGATGATGCACCTGTCCCGCTTCTCCGAGGAGCTGATCCTGTGGAGCAGCTGGGAGTTCCGCTTCGTGGAGCTGGACGACGGCTTCACCACCGGCTCGTCCATCATGCCCCAGAAGAAGAACCCGGACATGGCGGAGCTGTGCCGGGGCAAGACGGGCCGCGTCTACGGCGACCTGATGGCGCTGCTGACCACCCTGAAGGGCCTTCCTCTGGCCTACAACAAGGACATGCAGGAGGACAAGGAGGCGGTGTTCGACTGTGTGGACACGGTGAAGATGTGCCTGCAGGTGTTCACCCCCATGATCGCCACTATGAAGCCCTGCGTGGAGAACATGTACAAGGCGGCCCAGAAGGGCTTCCTCAACGCCACCGATCTGGCGGACTATCTGACGAAAAAGGGCGTCCCCTTCCGCACCGCCTACAAGATCTCCGGCCAGCTGGTGTCCTGGTGCATCCATCACGACACGGTGCTGGAGGCCCTGCCGCTGGAGACGCTGCAGCAGTACAGCGACGTATTTGACGAGGATGTGTACCCGGCCATCACGCTGGAGAACTGTGTGGCACGGCGCACCTCGCTGGGCGGCCCCGCCTCCGTGGAGGCGCAGATCGCCGCCGTAAAAGACTATCTTTCCCAACAACAAACTGAACAAAAAGGAGAATGAACATGAAAAAGTTGACCAAACTGACCGCGCTGGCACTGGCGCTGGTGATGGTACTGGGCCTGCTGGCCGGCTGCGGCAGCAGCAACGCGGACAGCAGCACCGACAACTCCGGAGAAGATACCGCCAAGGACAAGCTGGTGGTGGCCACCAGCCCCGATTTCCCGCCCTTTGAGTCTCTGGAAGGCGGCGAGGTGGTGGGTATCGAGGTGGATATCCTGAAGCTGATCGCCGAAAAGCTGGGCATGGAGCTGGACATCCAGCAGATGGACTTTGACTCCGTGATCCCCGGCGTGCAGGCCGGCAAGTTCGATGTGGGCATGTCCGGCATCACCGTCACCGACAAGCGGAAGGAGAACGTGGACTTCTCCAGCGTGTATTTCATGGCGGCTCAGGCCATCGTGGTGAGCGCTGACAGCGGCATCACCGGCAAGGCCGATCTGGAGGGCAAGAAGGTGTCCGTGCAGACCGGCACCACCGCCGAGGACTACTGCATGGCCAACGGCTATGAGGTGCTGGCCTTTACCGCCAACAACGACGCCGCCTCCGCACTGACCGGCGGCAAGGTGGACGCATGGGTGGTGGACAACGAGGTGGCGCTGGCCATGGCCCCCGATCTGGGTCTGACGGTGCTGGACGAGGCCATGACCGCCGAGCCTTACGCCTTTGCCTTCCAGAAGGGCAGCGAGCTGGTGGCCCCCTTCAACGAGGCGCTGGACGCCCTGCTGGCCGACGGCACCGTGGAGAAGATCTTCTCCGACTACGGTGTGACCTACGTCGGGCCCTGACCGTCGGGTTCGTCCCCTGTTTTCAGCCGTTAAATACCCCCAAATCCCCGTGAATTGTCCTGCGCCCCACGGCGCGGTATGATAAGATAACCTAAGGAGCCGCCGGATATGAATATTTTTACCGCCATCGGTCAATTCTTTACCAACTGGGGGGCAAAGCTTGCCTCCACGTTTCTGGGGGACGACCGCTATATGATGCTGGTGGAGGGCCTGGGCAACACCGCCGTCATCACCCTGGGCGCGCTGTGCATCGGCGCGGTCATCGGCGCGCTGGTGGCCATCATCAAATACTGCGGCGAGGGCGTTCCCGCGCTCAAGCCCCTGTGTACCCTGTGTGATATCTATACCACCGTGATCCGGGGCATTCCCGTGGTGGTGGTGCTGCTGATCTTCTACTTCGTCATCATGCAGTCCGCCAACGGCATCACCGTGGGCATCGTCACCTTCGGCATCAACTCCGGCGCCTATATGGCCGAGCTGATGCGCAGCGGGATCGGCGCGGTGGATGCGGGTCAGATGGAGGCGGGCCGCTCGCTGGGCATGTCCCGGCTCCAGACCACCGTCCATGTGATCCTGCCCCAGGCCATGAAGAACATCCTCCCCGCCATCGGCAACGAGATGATCGCCCTGCTGAAGGAAACGGCGGTGGCGGGCTATGTGGCGGTGCAGGATCTGACCCGGGCCGGCAACCTGATCCGCAACAACACCTTTGACGCGTTCAATCCCCTGATGGTGGTGGCGCTGACGTATCTTGCCATCGTGGTGGCGCTGACGCGGCTGCTGGCGGTGCTGGAAAAACGACTCCACAAGGGCGACCGCCATTGACCCCTATCAAAGTCGGAAGGAGCAACATCATGACCAGTCTGAAACACAAGGATTTTCTCAAGCTGCTGGACTTTACCCCTGAGGAGATCGCCTACCTGCTGGAGCTGGCGGCGGAGCTGAAGGCCAAGAAGAAGGCCGGCATCCCCCACGCCCTGTGTCAGGGCAAGAACATCGCCCTGATCTTTGAAAAGACCAGCACCCGTACCCGCTGCGCCTTCGAGGTGGCGGGCCATGATCTGGGCATGGGCGTCACCTATCTGGACCCCAGCGGCTCCCAGATCGGCAAAAAGGAGAGCATCGCCGACACCGCCCGCGTCCTGAGCCGTATGTTTGACGGCATCGAGTACCGCGGCTTCGGCCAGAGCATTGTGGAGGAGCTGGCCCGGTACGCCGACGTTCCCGTGTGGAACGGCCTGACCAACGAGTTCCACCCCACCCAGATCCTGGCGGACTTCCTGACCATTCAGGAGCACTGCGGCGGTCTGAAGGGCAAGAAGCTGGTATACATGGGCGACGCCCGGTACAACATGGGCAACTCCCTGATGGTGGGCTGCGCCAAAATGGGCATGCACTTTGTGGCCTGCGCCCCGGAGAAGTACTTCCCCGATCCGGCGCTGATCGGCCAGTGCCAGACCATTGCCGCCCAGACCGGCGCCACGCTGGAATTCCTCACCGATCCCGCCGCGGCCGTGAAGAACGCCGACGTGATCTACACCGACGTGTGGGTGTCCATGGGTGAGCCCATGGAGGTCTGGCAGGAGCGTATCCACGATCTGGCCCCCTATCAGGTCAACGCCCAGCTGATGGCGCAGGCCGGTCCCCAGGCCGTGTTCATGCACTGCCTGCCCGCCTTCCACGACCACAAGACCACCATCGGCAAGGAGATGGGCGAGGCCTTCGGCCGTGACGCCATGGAGGTCACCGACGAGGTGTTTGAAAGCCCCCAGTCCATCGTCTTTGACGAGGCGGAGAACCGGATGCACACCATCAAGGCGGTCATGGCTGCCACTCTGGCCGGGTAACGACTCTGAACATACCATCTTCTTTCATTTCCTTTCGCCCGGAGCCGCAGCGGCAGCGCTGCGGCTTTGGGCCGCTGACGGGCACTTTCCCGCCCCAAAGCAGCAGCAAACCCCACCACGGTTTTCCCGTAGTGGGGTCGCTTTTTGTATCACACTACACCGTGATCCCGCCGTCGGCGGCCTGCGCCTCCCGCAGCAGCGGCGCGCAGCTCTCCAGAAACCGGACCACCTGCTGCGGGCAGCGGCCGATATACCGTGCCGGCTCCATCAGGTCCTCCAGCTCCTGCCGGCTCAGGCCGAAGGCCGGGTCTCCCGCCAGACGGTCCAGCAGGTCGCAGGGCTGTCCCTCCTTCATCCGGGCCGTGGCGGCCATGGAGTGGCGGCGGATGCTCTCATGGAGTTGCTGGCGGTCGCCGCCCCGCTTCACCGCCTCCATCATCAGGTCCTCCGTGGCCATGAAGGGCAGGTACTCCCGCAGCGTCCGGTCCACCACCGTCTCGTTGACGCGCAGCCCTGCCGTCACATTCTGGCACAGCCGCAGCACCGCGTCGGCGCACAGAAAGCCCTCCGGCATGGAGATACGCCGGTTGGCGGAGTCGTCCAGCGTCCGCTCCATCCACTGCGCGGCGGCGGTCATGGGGGCGTTCATGGCGTCCGCCATCAGATAGCGGCTCAGGGAGCAGATGCGCTCGCAGCGCATGGGATTGCGCTTATAGGCCATGGCGGACGAGCCGATCTGGCTGTCCTCGAACGGCTCCTCCACCTGCCGGTCGTGCTGCAGCAGGCGGATATCGTTGGCCATGCGGCAGGCGCTCTGGGCGATACCGCTGAGACAGTTAAGGATCCGGCTGTCCACCTTCCGGGGATAGGTCTGGCCGCACACGGCAAAGCACTCCGCAAAGCCGAACTCCGCGGCAATGCGGCGGTTCATCTCGTCGATCTTCTCCTCGTCGCCCTCAAACAGATCCATAAAGCTGGCCTCGGTGCCGGTGGTACCCCGGCAGCCCAGGAATTTCAGCCCCGCCAGCACCTGATCCAGCTCCTCCACGTCACAGAGGAAGTCCTGCATCCACAGCGTGGCCCGTTTGCCCACCGTCACCGGCTGGGCCGGCTGATAGTGGGTATAGCCCAGCGTGGGGGTGGCGGCGTACCGCCGGGCGAAATCCGCCAGATTCACCAGCACCGCCAGCAGCTGCTTCCGCAGATACCGCAGGCCGTCCCGGTACAGGGTCAGGTCGGCATTGTCGGTGACATAGCAGCTGGTGGCGCCCAGATGGATGATGCCCGCCGCCGTGGGGGCGGCCTTGCCGTAGGCGTAGACGTGAGCCATGACATCGTGGCGCACCTCACGCTCCCGGGCCGCCGCCGTGTCGTAGTCGATATCTGTGATATGGGCCTCCAGCTCCGCCACCTGCTCCGCCGTCACCGGCAGACCCAGCTCATGCTGGGCACGGGCCAGCGCCGTCCACAGCCGCCGCCAGGTCTGAAAGCGGCTGTCCGGTGAAAACAGGTGCAGCATGTACGGCGAGGCGTAGCGGGACGCCAGCGGCGAACGGTATACGTCATTTCCCATAGGTGTTTCTCCTGTCATCTCACAATCAGGCTGTCTCTCTCCGCGCCCACGGAGACGTAGCCGATGGGGCAGCCGATGGCCTGCTCCACATACGCCACATAGTCACGGGCCGCCTGAGGCAGCTGCTCCCACGTCCGGGCGCCGGAGATATCGCACTGCCAGCCGGGGCGGTACTCCGTCACGGGCTTGGCCTGCTCCAGCAGCGCCGGGAAGGGGAAATCGCGGGTGATCTGCCCGTCGATCTCATAGGCGGCGCAGACGGGGATCTTGTCCATATAGCTGAGGATGTCCAGCTTGGTCAGGGCGATGCTGGTGGCGCCCTGGGTCTCCACGCCGTAGCGGGTGGCCACCAGATCAATGGGGCCCACCCGGCGGGGGCGGCCGGTCTTGGCGCCGTACTCGGCGCCGGCCTCCCGCAGCTTCTCCGCCTCCTCCCCCAGCCACTCGCAGGTGAAGGGGCCTTCGCCCACGCAGGAGGAATAGGCCTTTACCACGCCCACCACCTCGTCGATAGAAGCCGTGGGCAGGCCCGCGCCCACGGGAGCGTAGGCGGCGATGGTATTGGAGGAGGTGGTATAGGGATAGATGCCGTAGTCCAGATCACGGAGAGCGCCCAGCTGTCCCTCAAACAGGATGGACTTACCCTCGGCCTGGGCCTGACGCAGATAGCGGCCCGTGTCGGCCACATAGGGGCATACCTGACCGCCGAAGCGCTCCAGCCACGCCATCATCTCGTCCATGGTATAGCCCTTGGCCCCATAGACCTCCCGCAGGATCAGGTTCTTCCACTCCAGCAGGTCCTGCAGATGGGCCTTGAGCTGCCGGGGATACCGCAGCTCGCCGGCCTGAATGGTCTTTTTCTGGTACTTATCGGAATAGAAGGGCGCGATGCCCTGCTTGGTGGAGCCGTACTTCTTGTCCTTCAGCCGGGCTTCCTCCAGCGCGTCCAGCTCACGGTGCCACGGCAGCAGCAGCGACGCCCGGTCGCTGACCATCAGGTTTTCCGGCGAAACGGCCACACCGGCGGCCTGCAGCGCGCCGATCTCCTCCATCAGGTTCTCGCAGTCCAGCGCCACACCGTTGCCCAGCACGTTCATCACGCCGCGGCGGAAAATACCGGAGGGCAGCAGATGCAGGGCGAATTTGCCCATCTCGTTGATCACGGTGTGTCCGGCGTTGCCGCCGCCCTGATACCGCACCACTACATCGAACCGCTCCGTCAGGTAGTCCACCATGCGGCCCTTGCCCTCGTCACCCCAGTTGATGCCTACGATCGCGCAATTTGCCATGCTTCCTGCCTCCTGTTCTGAATATTGTAACGGATATTCCGCAAACAAACAACACGTTATTATACGCAGAATTCAAATATAAGTAAACTATCTATTCCCAATATAAAAAATAAGTTCCACTTATCGTTTTGTGGGAGCAGCCCCTGGTGGAAAACGGAAATATCACTTGCAACACACGCCGCGCTGTGATACAATACCCTCGCAAAATATGACACGGCCCGCCGCTGTGTATAAGGAGGAACATCACCATGTCTTTCATGATCGAAACATCTGCCCGCCACATCCATCTGACCCAGGAGTCCGTGGAGAAGCTGTTTGGCGAGGGCTATCAGCTGACCATCCGCAAGCCCCTGTCCTATCCCGGCCAGTACGCCAGCAACGAGCGCCTGACCATCGTGGGCCCCAAGAAGGAAATGGCCAACGTGTCCATCCTCGGCCCCGTCCGCAAGGCCGATCAGGTGGAGATCTCCGCCACTGACGCCCGCACGCTGGGTATCGACGCCCCCATCCGCGAGAGCGGCGACGTAAAAGGCTCCGGCGCCTGCAAGCTGATCGGGCCCAAGGGTGAGATCGAGCTGACGGAGGGCGTGATCGTGGCCAAGCGTCACCTGCACGTTACCGAAGAGGACGCCGCCGAGATGGGTCTCAAGGACAAGGAGATCATCCGGGTTTCCTGCGGCGGTGAGGGCCGCAAGCTGATCTTCGACGATGTGGTGGTCCGCGTCAACGTGGGCGGCGCCACCACCATGCACATCGACACCGATGAGGCACAGGCCGCCGGCAACCCCACCGTGGGCGAGCTCTTCCGCTGACTCAGATACATATAAAAAAGATGACGCTCCCGGGAGCGTCATCTTTTTTTATTCCTCCTGCGGGTGGGTCAAATGGTGATGCTTCCGCAGCAACCCCTCCCGGCGGTAGAGCCTGCGCAGCATGAAAAGATAGCACACCAGATGGGCCAGAAACGTCAGCGCCCACGAGATGGGATACGACCAGTAGACCACCTCCGGCGTGTGGAAGCGGGGCACCTGAAAGACGGTGGCGATCCACAGCACCCGGAAGGCGCAGGCGCCCAGCAGCGTCACGATCATGGGGGTGACGGAGTAGCCGATGCCGCGGATGGAGCCTACGATCACGTCCATCAGGCCGCACAGCACATAGGGCAGGAACATGATGGTGACGCGCACCATGCCGGCGGCCACCACCGCGTCGCTGTTGGAGTAGATATGCAGCAGTTGCGGGCCGAAGACGTACCCCAGTATGCCGCCCACGGCAGCCACCGATGCGGAGCAGGCGGCGGAGCACAGGGCGATGGGCCGCAGTCGCCCATAGTTCCCCGCGCCGTAATTCTGGCTGGTGAAGGCGGTGTTGGCCTGACAGAACGCGTTGCAGGCCACATAGATGAAGCCCTCGATATTCCCGGCGGCGGTGTTGCCGGAGATGACCGTCTCACCGAAGCCGTTGATGGCCGCCTGAATAATGACATTGGACAGGGAAAAAGCCACACCCTGCACGCCGGAGGGTACACCGATCTCCAGGATCTGCCGCAGGCGGGCCGGAACGATCCGCAGCTGACGCAGCACAAGGCGGATACCGCCCTCCTCCCGCATCAGGCAGCGCACCACCAGAAGCGCCGACAGATACTGGGAGATGACGGTGGCGATGGCCACGCCCGCCACATCCAGCCGGAACACGATGACCAGCAGCAGGTTCAGCCCCACATTAACGAAGCCGGCCGCCGTGAGGTAGTACAGCGGCCGCCGGGTGTCGCCCACCGACCGCAGCAGCGCCGCGCCGAAGTTGTACAGCATGGCGGCAGGCATTCCCAAAAAGTAGAGGCGCAGATACAGGGCGGCCAGCGGCAGGATGGCGTCGGGCACCTGCATCAGATGCAGCAGCGGCTTTGCCGCCGTGACGCCCACCACCGTCAGCACGATGCCGCTGAGAAGCGCCAGCAGCATGGAGGTATGCACCGTCTGCCGCAGGGAATCCTGATTGCCGGCCCCGATGAACCGGGCCGCCAGGATGTTGGTGCCCACCGACAGCCCCACGAACAGATTCACCAGCAGATTGATGAGCGCCGCGTTGGAGCCCACCGCCGCCAGAGAGTTGTCCCCGGCGAATTTGCCCACCACCACAATGTCCGCCGCGTTGAACAACAGCTGCAAAACACTGGAGCACATCAGCGGCAGGGCAAAAGCCAGTATTTTCGGCAGCAGCTTTCCGCTGCACATATCGATCTCGTACCGGTTGGCCCGCACGACAGATCCCCCTCCCTCTTCCATCAAATCAGTCCGATTATCATATCATCTTTTCACAAAAATGCAACACCTTTTTTGTATTTCTTGACAATTTGTACGGTTTTCCTCTATAATGGGACGCAATATCACTTGTGTAAGAGGTGCTGTGCATGAACTGGACGCTGCTGTGCCGGCTGGTCGTACTGTTTTTCGTGTTCTCCTTTCTCGGCTGGGTCATGGAGGTCACACTGAAATACATCCAGTACCACCGGTTCATCAACCGGGGCTTTCTCATCGGGCCCTACTGCCCCATTTACGGCGCCGGCGTGGTGATGGTGACGGTGCTGGTGGGCGGTCTGGTGGGCATCCGTGGCGGCACGCCGGGGGAGATCTTTCTGGCGGGCTTTTTCATCTGCGGCGCGCTGGAATACTTCATCAGCTGGTACATGGAAAAGGTCTTCCATGCCCGCTGGTGGGATTACAGCCGCAAGCCCATGAACCTGAACGGCCGCATCTGGATCGGCAATCTGATGCTGTTCGGTCTGGCCAGCGTGGCGATCGTGCTGTGGATCGACCCGTTATTCTTCCGGATGATCGAAAAGTGGTCCCCCTTCTGGCTGCATGTTGCCGCCATCGCCATCGCGGCGCTGCTGGTAACGGACTATGTGATCTCCCACCTGCTGATGGACATTGTCCGCAGGGAGATCGACGCCCAGGAGGGCGACAGCACCGAGGAGATCAGCCGCTGCATCCACGAGCTGTTGCGGGACCGCAACCTGTTTCTGCGCCGTATCCATCAGGCGTATCCCGAGCTGCAGGCCCGTCCCCGCGCTGTGATGGAGCGTCTGGATAAGGCCCGCAAGGAGTTCAGGGACGCCAATCGCCGCGTAAAGGAGCTGCTGGGCGAGATGGCGCGGCAGCGCAAGGCCGGCGGTCCTGTGGAGGAGCTGACCGCCCATCTGGAGACCGCCGCGGCCACCCTGAAGGAGCGCCGCACCAGATTGCGGGAATTGGAACGCCGCTTCCTGCGGAAAGAGGACGAATGAGACGAAAGAGACACGCAAGCGCGTGTCTCTTTTCCTCTGCTTTTCTATTCCCGCCATGCCTCCGCGTCCCGGTCAAAGACCACCTGCACCTGACTTTGGGGCGCAGCGGAGGTGTCCTCCAGGGCGGCGTGCAGCGCCGTCAGATCCTTCATGGCGCCGGCCAGCTCCCGGATCTCCCGCACGCCGGTCCTGCCGGCCTCCATACCGGCCGCCGTCTCCGCGCAGGCACGGCCCAGCTCCACCGCCGCCCGCTTCATGTAGGTCTCCCACGCCGTAGTCCTCGCCATGGCTCACGCTCCTTTCACCAGAAACGGCGCCAGCAGCCGCTCGGCATAGTCCCTCAGGCAGTCCCGGCAAAGGGCCTGTCCGTTGATGGAATAGTAGGCCTCCCCTTGATAGATCTCACCGCCGCACAGGGCGCATTCCCTGCTGACGGCGCCTTCGTATGGCTCCATACCATCCACTCCTCTCACCCTTGGAGACCAGAGGGC
>CAMCSE010000023.1 GCA_945877515.1 uncultured Clostridia bacterium
ACGGTGATTTTATGCAGATGGACAGCTCCAGCGTCAGCCGCATCATCAACCGCGGTGGTACCATGCTGTATACGGCCCGCAGCGAGGAGTTCCGCACGAAGGAGGGGCAGGAGAAGGCTGCCAATACCTGCAAGCTGCTGGGACTGGACGGCATTGTGGCCATCGGCGGCGACGGTACCTTCCGGGGCGCTCAGGATCTGAGCAAATGGGGCATTTCCGTGGTGGGGATCCCCGGTACCATTGATAACGATATCGTTTGCACCGACTACACCATCGGCTTTGATACCGCCGCCAACACCGCGGTGGAGTGCATTGACCGGCTGCGGGACACCATGCAGTCCCACGAGCGCTGCTCTGTGGTGGAGGTGATGGGCCGCCGCGCCGGGTATCTGGCGTTGTATGTGGGACTGGCCGTGGGCGCTACGGCGGTGCTGGTGCCGGAGACGGAATATGATTTCGAGGCCCATGTGGCGGAGAAGATCCGTCAGGCCCGGCTGATGGGCAAGACCAACTATATGATCGTGGTGGCCGAGGGCTGCGTCAGCGCCATGAAGGTAGGCGATCAGATCCGGGAAGAGCTGGGTCTGGATCCCCGTGTGACCATTCTGGGCCACATCCAGCGGGGCGGCAGTCCCACCGCCAAGGACCGTGTGATCGCCACCCGTATGGGCTATGAGGCGGTGCGCGTGCTGGCGGAGGGCGGCACCAATCGGGTCATCGTCACCCGCAGTGACCAGATCGTGGATATGGATATCGACGAGGGCCTGTCCATGATGAAGACATTGAACCAGGAAGAGTTTCAGGTCATGAAGATCATGACGGGACAATAATCATTTTAAAAAGGAGAAAACGGCCATGAGTTATCGCGTCCTTGTGATCAACCCCGGCTCCACTTCCACGAAAGCCGGTCTTTTTGAAGGAGAGCGCTGTCTATTTCAGGAGACGCTGCGCCACAGCGCTGAGGAGCTGGCTGCTTTTAACAGCGTGATGGAGCAGGTAGATTTCCGGCGCGGCATTGTGGAAAAGATGCTGGCGGAGAAAAACGTATCGCCGGATTCTCTGGATGCGGTGTGTGCCCGCGGCGGCCAGCTGCCGCCCTGCCCCTCTGGCGCATTTGTGGTGGACAAGCAGATGTGCGACTATATGTACGGCATCAAGCAGGGTGCCCATGCCTCCAACCTGGGCTGTGTCATCGCACTGCAGATCGCGGAGAAGCAGGGGATCCCCGCCTATGTGTACGATCCGGTGGCAGTGGACGAGATGACGCCTGTCAGCCGCATTACCGGTATGCCCATGTTGAACCGCTGGATGGTGGGCCACGCCCTCAACTGCCGCGCCATGGCCATCCGCTGCGCCAACGAGGTGATGCACAAGCCGCTGGAGGTGTGCCGTTTCATCGTGCTGCATCTGGGCGGCGGCGCATCGGTGCGGTTGTTCATCGACGGCAAGATGGTGGACGGTATACGTGACGACGAGCTGCTGTTCGCGCCGGAGCGCAGCGGCGGACAGGACTGCCAGAGCCTGATCCATCTGTGCTTCTCCGGCGAATATACCGAGAAGGATCTGATGAAATATGTCCGGGGCGGCGGTGGCCTGAAGGCTCATCTGGGCACCAGCGATGCCCGGGAGGTGGAGCAGCGGATCGCGGCGGGCGACGAAAAGGCCAAGCTGGTCTACGACGCCATGCTGTACGGCGCGGCGAAATCCATCGGCGCGCTGGCGGCGGCTGCTGACGGGCAGATCGACCGGATCATCCTGACCGGCGGCCTTGCCCACTCGCAGTATGTGGCGGAGTACCTGACGAAGAAGGTGTCCTTCATCGCGCCGGTGGAGGTGATGGCCGGCGAGTTTGAAATGGAGGCGCTGGCGGCCGGCGCATGCCGTGTGCTGGCGGGCGAGGAGCAGGCCCATCGGTTTGCCGAGTTGGTATGAACGCACCGTAAAGCGATGATGAAAAAAGAGACGGCTGAGCCGTCTCTTTTTTGCTTACAACGATATCAGTCCTGCGTCCAGCATGTTTTGCAGGCTCATCAGAATGCCCAGCTTGGCATGATACCACGTCAGGCCGCCCTGAAAGTACACGGCGTATGGCTCACGGATAGGTCCGTCGGCGCTCAGCTCAATGGACGCGCCCTGAATGAAGGCGCCGGCCGCCATGATGACCTCATCGTCATAGCCGGGCATGGCCCACGGTTCCGGCGTGACGTAGCTGTCTACGGGTGCGGCGGCCTGGATCCCCTTGCAGAAGGCCACCATACCCTCCCGGCTCTTCAACTCCACCGCCTGAATGATGTCCCGGCGTACTTCCCGGGAGGAGGGCACCACCCGGAACCCCAGCTTTTCATAGCAAGCGGCGGCAAACACCGCACCTTTCACGGCGGAGGAGACCACCGTGGGGGCAAGGAACAGCCCCTGATAGAAGGCGGGCAGCACACCTAAATTAGCGCCTACCTCCCGGCCAAGACCGGGGGCGGTAAGCCGGTAGGCGCAGCGATCGATCAGGTCCTGACGACCACAGATATAGCCCCCGGTGGGGGCCAGACCGCCGCCCAGATTCTTGATGAGACTGCCGACAGCCATGTCAGCGCCCACATTGGTGGGTTCGTCGGTTTCCACAAACTCACCGTAGCAGTTGTCCACCATACAGATCACGTCCGGCTTGCACTGCTTGCAGAAGGCGATCAGTTGGCCGATCTGGGCTACGGAGTAGCTGGGACGGGTGGCGTAGCCCTTGGAGCGCTGAATGGTGATCAGCTTCGTTTTTTCATTGATGGCGGCGCGGATGCCGTCGTAGTCGAAGGTGCCGTTCTCCAGCAGCTCCACCTGACGGTAGCTGACGCCGTATTCCGCCAGGGAGCCGGGCGTGGGGCGGGTACCGATCACGCCGGCCAGCGTGTCGTAAGGCGCGCCCACCGGCGAGAGCAGCTCGTCACCCGGCAGCAGATTGGCCGCCAGTGCCAGCGCCAGCGCATGAGTACCGCAGGTGATCTGGGGCCGTACCAAAGCCGCCTCTGTGCCGAAGACATGAGCATAGATGCGCTCCAGATTGTCCCGCCCGTCATCATCGTAGCCGTAGCCGGTGGAGGGATTGAAATGCATGGCAGCCAGGCGGTTGGCCTGCATGGCCTGGATCACCTTGGCCTGATTGTGCTCCGCCACGGCATCAATGTGGGCGAATTGGGGTTTGATCTCCTCCAGAATTGTTGCACCGAAGTCCAGCACCTTTTGGGAAACACCCATCTGGGCGTACAGTTCATTGGTGGTCATAGTGTGTCTCCTTGCTTTCTGCTCTCCGGGAACGTGACGCCGTTCCATTTCATCAGTGCGCGAATGGGATAATCGCGATCCAGATAGTTGCGGCAGAACCAGTCATAGGTGGCCTGGGGAAGATGCAGCAGTTCCGATGCTTCGCAGCGGAAACTGGTAAATGTGGCTTCGTCGCCGCTGAGCAGCGCCGCCGCCACATCCAGACGGCCCTCGTTCATCAGCCGCTCGACGCAGCTGTCCATAATAACGGCACAGGAGCGTTCCTCCTGATCGGCATAATCCTCACGGTGGCCCAGCCAATAGAGAAATTCCTCCGGGTCAAGGTCCATACGGGTGGTGATCTGACTGAGCTTGTAAAATTCCTTCCAGTCCTGTTTTTTCAGAATATCGATCAGGTACTGCACCAAACCGTCGTCCATGGCCACGCAGTCCAGAAACACCTCAAAGGCGTGCTTGCCGGCGTCGGGGTCGGGCTCGACTGGCTTTTCCGGTGCCTGTGCGCTTACCTCCTGCGGCGTCTCGGCGGCGCTGAGCAGAGCGGCAAGGTCAGCGGTATCGCCCCCCTGCTGACAGAGCTTCTCCGGCAGCGTCACACCGTCCTGTGCCGCGCAGGCCCGGACAAAAGCGGCAATACCCATTTCGGCCAGCTGCGCCGACAGCTGCTGCATCCGTCCGGCTTCGTCCTCCGCCGTCACAACGATGCCGTCCGGGGCGGGGCGCGTACCCTCAAACACCTCGGTCATATAGCGCAGATAATAGTCAAAAAGCTCCATAAAAGGCTCCTTTTCTGTGTTGTCTAAACAAAAATTTTATCATACCGGTGTTGTAATTGCAAGGTATTTCCGGTAAAATGGGACGGGAAAGGGGCGTGACCCATGTACTATGTGTATATGCTCCGCTGCCGGGGCGACGTGTACTATACGGGACTGACGGTGGACATGGCGCACCGGATCCGGATGCACCTGTCGGGGAAAGGGGCGAAGTTCACCCGTTCCCATCCGCCGGAGGCGGTAGCGGCACTGTGGCGCTGCGGCGACAAAACGGCGGCAGCCCGGGCAGAATACGCCATCAAAAAGTGCCTGACGCGGCAGCAGAAGGAGCAGTTGATTGCCGCACCGGAAACGCTGCGGGATATATTGCCCCGGCTGGCGGGACTGGAGATCGAACCGGTCAGCCCGGAAGGGTATCTATAAGCAAACAGGAGCGGACTCCCGTCGGAGTCCGCTCCCGTGATTCAAGTAACCGTTTTCAGTCCAGCAGCCAGCAGGTGACATCTCTGCGGCCCCATACCACACAGTCCGCGTAGGTGGGGTACCACACGTCAATAACGTTGCCCTTCATGCCGCCGGTGTCCTCCACCTGGCCGATGCCGTATACAAGGCTGCCGCTGGGGGACTGAATAAACATCCGGGAATGATAGGGGAACACCTTGGGATCGGCGGCAATAATGCCCAATCCCACTGCGTGACCGGTGGCGGTGGTCCACGCCGCGCCATGCTCACCGCCGCTGTAATAGGCGGTGGAGTTGCAGGTGATCTTGTCGTAATAGGTCATGCTGTAGCCGGACTTGAACACCAGATAACCGCCGGTGCTGCCGTTGCCATAGGGAACGTCCCGGGCAATGCGGTCATCCCGGTCGACCTCCTTTACCAGACGGCCGTAGACAATGATCTGCGCCTTGGCGGTGCTGTCGCTGCGGTCCACCAGCACGGTGTTGACCAATTCACCGTTGCGGTACACATCGTCATAGGTGTCGGTGGTGGTGCCGGGCGCGCCTTCCTGCAGGATCACATGCTCACCGTAGGGGAGCAGATAGTCATACAGGACTTTGGTCTTATATGTGTCCACTGTCGTCTCGCGCCGGCGGCAGCGCAGCTCGTCACCGATGTGGATCAGCGTTTTCAGACCGGTGTTGTTGACGCCGATCATTTCATCCTTGCCCACAGTGATATCATAGCGCTCCAGCAGATTCTGCACCGTTTCCGTATAGGATTCTACTGTAAATACTTCGTCTCCGTGGCGAATCACCACCGATTGACCGCCGGTCAGAATGATCTGCGCATCACCGCCCACATCGTCGCGGATACGCAGCGTGTCGCTGTCATAGGTGAAATCAGGATAGCCGTCCACCAATGTGACCGCGGTATCGGTAACCACCAGATAGGTATAGGTCTTTGCCGTGGTATCCGCCACGCACCATGGCAGGCACAGCAACAGCGCCAAAACAGCCACCGTCAACCAGCGCATCCATACATGCTCTTTCAAATTGTGGAAGAAGCGGCGCAGAAACTGGTACTGCGGTAATTCCCAGACAGCTTTTTTTGTACGCTGCCACCAGGCGCGGGCCGAACGCACCATGCGGGTGTTGAGAAACCACGCCCACATAAGACGGCCCATCAGCGCCAGTACATCACCAAAACGCCACCAGAATACACGGAAGGCACGCTTCAGTGCCTGCACCTCGTCGGTTCCGGAAAAGGCCCGCCAGCTGTTCCGAACATGCCGCCAGGCAAACTTGATGTTTGGCCAAAGTTGTTGTAATCGCTCTTTCATAATACCTCGATGATATCCATTCGGCCGCTGCAATAAACCACAGATGGGGCCAAAGTGGAAAAATACACCACAAAGTATACCATTTTCACCAAATATTGTCAAGTTTCCCCCACGGAAAGAGGGAAATGACCGTGTAGCGAAGAAGAAAATGGCCGCCCAACGGGCGGCCATTTATCAAGAGAAAAAGGATATGATCAGGACTGTTCAGGCGGCGTATCCGCCGGAGCCTTCGCTGCTGCGGCTTCCTTGCGGCGGACGCTGCGGCGTATCTCGTCGTAGACCACCGCGCAGACAGGAACACCCAGCATCATGCCGACGATGCCGCCCAGGCCGCTGCCGACGATGACAGCAAAGAACACCCAGATCCCCGGCAGTCCCACGGACTTGCCCACCACATGGGGATAGATCAGGTTGCCCTCGATCTGCTGGAGCACAATCAGGAAAATCACAAACCAGACAGCCTGCATAAAAGAAGTCGGCAGGATCAGCAGTGCGCCCACGATGGCGCCGATCCATGCCCCCAGAATGGGGATCAGGGCCGTAACGCCGATCAGGACAGCAATCACCGGCGCATAGGGCATACGGAAGATCAGCATTCCGATAAATACCAGTGAGCCGAGGATGGAAGCCTCCAGGATCTGACCGGTGACAAACTGGGAAAAGGTGCGGCTGACACGGCCTAAAAAGGCCAGAAAGCGGGATACTTTTTCCTGAGGAAACGCCAGATACAACAGCTTTTTCAGCTGACGGGCCAGCGTTTCCTTCTGAGCCAGAATGTACACGGAGAATACCACGCCCATCACCAGATCCACCACAGCGGACAGAACAGAAGTGGTAACGTTGATGGTGGTATTCAGCAGTGCGGAGCCGCCTTTGGCCAGCAGATCGGTGATCTTGGCCAGCAGGCTGTTCTGCCCCAGATTGATCTCCGGCAGATTGATGGCGTACTGCTCCAACGAGGTCCGCAGATCATCATAGTGGACATCCAGTGTCTTGACATAGGCGGAAATGGTGTTGACCATTTCTGTCACAGTGCTCCCCAAACGGGGGATCACAATAAAGCATACGGCAAAGATGATGCCCAGTACGATCAGGAAACTCAGCAGCAGGCACACAGGCCGCCGCAGCTTTCTCGCTGCCCGGCTGCCGCCGTTTTTTTCAAACAGCTTCCCCCACAGCCGTTCCAGAGGGTTCAGCAGCAGGTTCAGGATAAAAGCCAGAATCAGACCGATCAGGACGGGGGAGAGGATGGATAGAATGGTGCGCAGAATACTCATCAACACATCAAAATGGTTAACAAGCCACCAGATCGAAACGGCAGCTGCCACCAGCAACAAGATATTGCGTACGGTTTTTCGATTCAGTTCCAGAATACTCACTCATTTCTTGGCAATTTATCGTTCTCCAGTATACCATAAATCCCGTGAAAGGGGCGTAAAGCTTTTGTAAACAATGGCTTATTGTGTCTGCTCGGCGGCGAACAGCGCATTGGTCAGGCGGGCAAAGTCCTCCAGTGTCAGGCGCTCGCCACGTACCGTGGGAGAAAGACCGCAGTCGGTGACGATCTCCGCCAGCCGCTCTTTGGGCAATTGGTAGCCGGTTTGCAGGGAATTGACCAGTGTTTTGCGCCGGAGGGCAAAGCCGGCTTTTACCGTTCGCCACAGGGCTGACTCCGATACGACCTCCACCGGCGGTGTTTTCCGCACAGGGCAGTGGATCACGGCAGAGGTGACCTTCGGGGCAGGGAGGAAACAGGAGGCCGGCACGGTGAACAGCATTTGCGGCGCAGTATAGTACTGCATCAGCACCGTGAACGCACCGTATTCCGCTGTGCCCGCTTCGGCGCAGATACGCTGGGCGACCTCCTTCTGGATCAGAACGGTAAGACTGTCAAAACAGCGGCTCTCCACGCATTTGGTCAGCACCGGCGTGGTGATATTGTAGGGCAGATTGGCGCAGAGAATGGGCCGCAGGCCGGAGAAGTGCTCCTGCACCACCTGCGCAAAGTCCAGCTTCATGGCGTCGCCTTCGATCAGTGTGAAATTGTCCGCCCCGCGCATGGTTTCCCGCAGCACGGGATAGAGCCTGGCGTCCAGTTCCACGGACACCACCTTACCGGCACGTCGGGCAAGCTGCTGGGTCAGCGGGCCGATGCCGGGGCCGATCTCCAGTACACCGGTGCCTTCGTCGGCGCCGCAGCTGTCGGCGATATCCCGGGGCACCCAGCTCTCAATGAGAAAATTCTGCCCCATTGCCTTGGAAAAATGAAAGCCATGGCGCTCCAGCAGGGCCTGTATTTCGCGGCGGTCACAAAGATCCATTGTTGCTTGCTCCTTATCTGTAGTGTGTTTACTATAGCAGAAAAGACTGTGCTTGACAAGTGCTGTGCATTGTGTTACCATGGAGTAAAAGTAAGAAAAGTTATACTTATATGACTGGAGGAGTTGCGATGAAAAGCGAACGGAGAGATGACAGGCATTACATGAGCTCCGTGAAGATCGGCCCCAAAGGGCAGATTGTGATCCCCAAGGAGGCCCGGGATATGTTCGGCATTGGGCCGGGGGATACCCTGGTGCTACTGGCGGACAAAAAGCGGGGCATCGCTTTGCAGACGGCGGAGATGTTGAACCCGCTGCTGAAGCAGGTGTTTTCCACTCTGTCGGGAGATGACGAGGAGGAGACGGAATGAGCAATGCATTGGAGGTACGGGGGCTTTGCAAGAATTACCCCGCCTTTACCCTGAAGGATGTATCTTTTGATGTGCCTCAGGGAGCGGTAGTGGGTTTTATCGGCCGCAACGGCGCGGGCAAGTCCACCACCCTCAAGTCGATTCTGGGGCTGGTGCATCCCGATGGCGGGGAGGTACGCTGTTTCGGGCAGGATGTGCGGCAGCACGAGCGGGAGTTCAAGGAGAGCATCGGCGTGGTGCTGGGGGGTATCGACTTTTACCCCAAGAAAAAGGTCAGAACCATTACCGACGTGACCCGGCGGTTTTACGACAACTGGGACGAGGAAAAGTACCGCTACTATCTGCAGCTGTTCCATATCGATGAGACCAAGCGGGTGGATCAGCTGTCCAGCGGTATGCGGGTGAAGTACCTGCTGGCGCTGGCCCTGAGCCATAATGCCAGACTGCTGTTGCTGGACGAACCGACCAGCGGTTTGGATCCGGTGTCCCGTGACGAACTGGTGGAACTGTTCCGGGCCATCGTGGCGGACGGACAGCGCAGCATCCTGTTCTCCACCCACATCACCTCCGATCTGGAGAAGTGCGCCAGCCATATTACGTTTATTAAGGACGGCGCCATTTTCCACAGTTCCTCTGTGGCGGAGTTTATGGCAGCGTATGCCGACAGGGGCGCGACGCTGGAGGATATCATTGTTTCCGTGGAAAGGAGGGAGCTGGATGAAGGCGCTATTATATAAGCAGTTCCGGCTGGTGTGCCATCCCATGACGCTGGTGTTCGTTTTGTTCGGCGCCATGCTGCTGATCCCCAGCTATCCCTATACCGTGGCGTTTTTCTATGCTATGCTGGGCCTGTTTTTCAGCTTCATGCAGGGACGCGAGCAGCGGGACGCGGACTTCTCCGCCCTGCTGCCGATCCGCAAGCGGGACAACGTGAAGGCGGCGGTGTTGTTCTGCGTGATCATTGAACTGGCTTCCCTGGCGGTGGCCGTTCCCTGCGCGGTGCTCAGCGCGCGGATCAATCCGCTGGGAGGCAATCAGGTGGGGCTGGATGCCAATGCGGCGCTGTTTGCGGCGGCGTTCCTCCTGTATGCGGTGTTCAACGCGGTTTTCCTGCCCTGCTTTTACCGCTCTGGCTACAAGGTGGGCACGGCGTTTCTCAAGGCTATGATCCCCACCACGGTGGCCATCGTGCTGTGTGAGGCATCGGTTCATGTGCCGGGGCTGGCGTGGCTCAACGATACCTCCGCTGCCGGCAATCTGCGGCAGCTGCCCCTGCTGGCGGCAGGCGCGGTGCTTTACGCCGGGCTGACGCTGTGGGCCTATCACCGCAGCGCCGTACTGTATGAGAAGGTGGATCTGTAACATAAAGGAAGGCCGGAAAACCCGACCTTCCTTTATGTGATCCAAATCGTCACATATCCTCCTGAATGAGCTGCGCCATATCCTCCGGCAGCGGGGCGGTTACATGGACATGCGCTCCGCTGATGGGATGGCGCAGCCACAGTTCATACGAGTGCAGCGCCGGCCGGGCAATCAGCGATCTGTCCTCCGTGCCGTAAAGCCAATCGCCGGTGAGGGGGCAGCAGATGGCGGCCATATGCAGCCGCAGCTGATGGGTGCGGCCTGTCAGGGGCCGCAGCAGCACCAATGCGCGGCCATTGGCGGTGGACAGCACCTGATATTGTGTGTGCGAGGGAAGCCCTGAGGGATCAATGCGGCGTTTCAGCAGCGAGTCAGGCTCCCGGCTGATGGGCAGATCAATGCTGCCTTGGGGCGGGTCAGGCACGCCGTCGCAGACACCGCGGTACTCCCGGCGAAAGTCATCTGTGTGGAGAAGGGCCATGCAACGGTCGTGGGCATGGCCGTTTTTGGCCACCACCATTACGCCGGTAACGCCCTTGTCCAGCCGGTTTACCGGATGAAAGACGCCATTGCCCAGATAGTAGGCCACCGCGCCGGCCACCGTTACCGTTTCCTCCGTCAGCGCCGCCGAGTGGACGGCGATTCCGGCGGGCTTGTTGAGGATCAGCAGGTCTTCATCCTCCCACAGGATGTCCAGGGGGTAGTTCACTGGGACGATGGTACCGCTGACAGGCGATACGTCGGAGATATCTGCGGTCAAAATGTCGCCGGGTTTTACTGTGGCCCGCACTGTCACCGGGTGACCGTTGAGCAGAATGGCGTTTTCCCGCCACTTGAGGGATTTCAACAGGGAGGAGGAGAGGTGCATCTCCTGCCGCAGCAGGCGCCCCACAGAACAGCCGGCCAGTTCCGGCGTGACGGTCAATCTCAAAATACGCATGAACATTCCTCTACAAAATAATCGTAAAAACAGTATAGCACAAATGGAAAAAATATGATAGACTGTATCCAATCACCATCCGAAAACGGAGAAAGGACGGAAGAGTTATGGCTTCTAAAGTATTTTTTGCCGATCTTCGCACCAACTATCGTGAGAATTTGCAGCAGAAGCTGACGCGGCTGCTGAAAACGGCGGGTATGGGCGAGATCGACTTTGATAACAAGTTTGTGGCCATCAAGCTGCATTTCGGTGAGCCGGGCAATCTGGCGTACCTGCGGCCCAACTGGGCGAAAACCGTGGCGGACTTTATTAAGGAGCGGGGCGGAAAGCCGTTTCTTACGGACTGCAATACCCTGTATGTGGGCGGGCGTAAAAATGCGCTGGATCACATGGACAGCGCCATGGTCAACGGCTTTAACCCCATGACCACCGGCTGTCAGATCATCATTGCCGACGGGCTGAAGGGCAACGACGAGGTGTATGTACCGGTGGCCGGCGGTGAGCTGGTGAAGGAGGCCAAGATCGGCCGCGTCGTCATGGATGCGGACGTGTTCGTGTCTCTGAGTCACTTCAAGGGTCATGAGGAGGCAGGCTTCGGCGGTGCCCTGAAGAACATCGGCATGGGCTGCGGCAGCCGTGCCGGCAAGATGGAACAGCATAACGCCGGCAAGCCTCATGTGGAGCACAAGCACTGTGTAGGCTGCGGCGCCTGCACCAGGATCTGCGCCCACAGCGCCTTGTCCGTCACGGATCAGAAAGCGTCCATCGATCACAGCAAGTGCGTGGGCTGCGGCCGGTGCATTGCCATCTGTCCCCGCAATGCCATCGTTGTCAACTGGGATGAAACAGTGACCAATCTGAACCGCAAGATCGCCGAATATACCAAGGCTGTGGTGGACGGTCGGCCCTGCTTCCATATTTCGCTGGTGCTGGATGTATCGCCTAACTGTGACTGTCACAGCGAGAATGACGCTGCCATCGTGCCCAATGTGGGCATGTTCGCCTCCTTTGATCCTGTGGCGCTGGACATGGCCTGCGTTGACGCGGTGAATGCACAGCCCATTATTCGCGGCAGCGCCGCTGATGAGGGGGACCATGATGACCACGACCATTTCCACCGTATTCATCCGGAGACCGATTGGTTCAGCTGCATTGCGCATGCGGAGAAGCTCGGACTGGGTACCCGGGAGTATGAGCTGATCAAGATTTGAGATATGTGAGAAAAAATGCCGGTGCGTCGCACCGGCATTTTTTATTCCTCATGGGGCTTTGTCTCCTGATAGAACATATTCCAGTCCACCTGATAGGCGCGGAGAGCCTCTTGGGTATGGCACACCATCCGCAGGGCCATGCCTTCGTGGGTACGGTCGAATGCTACCAGTTCCCGCAGGGCGATGTGGGCGGCCTGCGGCAGAGGATAGCCGTATACGCCGGTGGAGATAGAAGGAAAATCCACGCTGCGGCAGCCGTATTCCAGCGCGAGAGACAGGCAGGAACGGTAACAGGAGGCCAACAGCGCAGCCTCGTTGTGGACGCCGCCTCGCCAGATGGGACCGGGGGTATGGATCACATAGCGGCAGGGGAGAGCAAAGGCAGGCGTGATTTTGGCCTGCCCTGTTTCACAGCCGCCCAGCGCTTGACAGGCCCGCAAAAGCTCCGGGCCGGCGGCGCGATGGATGGCGCCGTCCACGCCGCTGCCCCCCAAAAGCGAGCAATTAGCGGCATTCACAATGGCATCCACATGGGAAACGGTAATATCTCCTAAAACGACGGAAACAGACATAAAATGACCTCAAATTAACAAAAACATAACATAAGTGTGAACAAAAGTTGAATTTTTGTGCATTTGACACGGTGTGTATTTACAGAAAACGGGAAATATGCTACAATAAACCTAAAAAACACTTGAAAAGGAGTCGCAGCATGGCAAAAAAATATGTGCCGACCTATGAGGGCAACTTGCGTAAGCATACGTTATCCGTGCCCCAGTGCATCAGTGAATGCAGCGGGATTCGCGTATTTGGCCGCCGGATCAAATCGCTGGTGTTTTCCACTGATGTAGCCATTATTAAAAATATCAATGCCGATGCGGTGATCGCCGTGTATCCCTTTACGCCGCAGCCCAGCATTACACAGGCCATTATCGGGATTTCTGAGGTACCGGTTTTCTGCGGAGTGGGCGGCGGCCTGACCAACGGCGCGCGAAGTGCCAGTATGGCAGCTTATGTGGAGCATCAGGGCGCCTATGGTGTGGTATGCAACAGCAAGATCGATGTGGATACCATCCATGCCATTAAGGATGCCGTGGAGATTCCGGTCGTATACACCGTGATCTCAGAGAAGATGGAGATCGGGCCGTATCTGGCGGCGGGAGTGGACTTTGTGAACGTGTCCGGCGCAGCCCGCACGCCTCGGATCGTAGCGGCGCTGCGGGAGAAATACCCGGAGCTGCCCATCATCGCTACCGGTGGACCTACGGACGAGAGCATTACCACTACCATTCAGGCAGGAGCCAACGCGATCACCTACACACCGCCCAGCAGCGCGTCACTGTTTGCCAAGACGATGGCAAGTAACCGCAGTGAACTGGAGTGACCTGATTACATAATCGCATAACCAATATACCGCAGGGCTGACCATGTGTCAACCCTGCGGTATATTGTTACAGGTCTCTTACATATCCAGATACGCTGCGCATTTTTTGTTGGCGGTTTCGGCAACGCGTTCTTCGTCCACCGTGGCAAGACGGCCTTGGCGAACAGTAATCTTTCCCTGTACCACGGTGTAGTCCACCGGGCCGCGGAGCCCTACAGTGCCCAGTACCGACTTTGCGTCGAAACAGGAGCCAACCAGCTCCAGACGGCGGCTGTCGATCAGGAAGAGGTCAGCACATTTGCCCACAGCCAGCTGGCCGATATCGTCCCGGCCCAACAGCCGTGCGCTGCCCCGGGTGGCGATCTTCAGGATATCGTAGCCGCTGGGAGCGGCCTCGCTGGAGTGAAGTCGGTGCAGCAGGAATGCGACGCGCAATTCCTCCATGAGACTGGAGCCGTCGTTGCTGGCGCTGCCGTCCACGGCAAGGCCGACCGGAATGCCCAGCTGCCGCATTTCCGGGATGCGGGCCACGCCGCTGGCAAGCTTCATGTTGCTGATGGGGCAATGGGCCACACCGGTACCGGTGCTGGCCAACACCCGAAGCTCCTCGTCATTGAAGTGGATGCCATGGGCAAACCATACGTCGCTGCCTGTCCAGCCGAGGCGCTCCATGTACTCCAGCGGACGGACCCCCTCCCGCTCCAGCATAAAATTTTCCTCGTCTTTGGTCTCGCACAGGTGCGTGTGAAGCCGTACGCCGTATTGACGGGCCAGAATAGCGCTCTGCCGCAGCAGCTCCGCTGAAACGGAGAAGGGGGAGCAGGGCGCCAGCGCGACCCGGTGCATGGAACCGTAGGAGGGATCGTGATACTTTTCGATGCAGCGGATGGAATCAGCCATGATTTCGTCCACCGTCTGTACCACGCTGTCCGGCGGCAGGCCGCCGTCCTTGACGCTCAGATCCATGCTACCCCGGCTGAGGTACATGCGGATACCCAGTTCCTGCGCCGCCGCCAGCTGCGCACCCAGCAGGTCACCGGCGCCGGCAGGGAATACGTAATGATGGTCAAAGCAGGTGGTGCAGCCGTGCTTCATCAGTTCCCCCATACCGGTAAGGCTGGACAGGCGGATTACATCCTCGTCCAGATTTTTCCAAATTTCATACAGAGTTTTCAACCAGTCGAACAGCTCCATATTCTGCACCTGCGGCAGGTTGCGGGAGAACACCTGATAGAGATGATGGTGAGTGTTGATCAGGCCGGGATAGCACAGCATATGGCTGGCGTCGAGAGTCTCATCGGCAGTTACATCCAGCGCCGGACCGATGGCTTTGATGAAGCCGTCCTCACAGTATAGATCGACGTTGGTCAGCACACGATCGTCATCATCGCAGGTGACCAGTTGGGCAATATGTTTGATCAGAAGGGTAGACATACGGTTTCTCCTTTCACATTTGAAATGAAAAAGAGCGGGCCAATAATGGCCCACTCTTTTTGGCAGATTCAGCGTTCCTCGCGGAAGTAGGAGAGACCGAGGAACGCAGGGGGCTGATCCTCCCGCTTCTTACGCAGGGAGACGACGATCAGCACCAGCAGGGTGATGACGTAGGGCAGCATCTTGTACAGCTCCTTGACAGCCATCTGACCGCCGGGAGTGGGCAGATAGATGTTAATGATGTACAGGCCACCGAACAGGATGGAGGCCAGGATGCTGACATTGGGCCGCCAGATGGTGAAAATGACCAGCGCGATGGCCAGCCAGCCGCGGTCACCAAAGGCGTTGTTGGACCACACGCCGTTGGCGTAGTCCATCACGTAGTACAGGCCGCCCAGACCTGCGATCATAGAGCCGATGCAGGTGGCCAGGTACTTGTACTTGGTGACGTTGATGCCGGCAGCGTCGGCGGTAGAGGCGCTCTCACCCACGGCCCGCAGGTGCAGGCCGGGACGGGTGTGGTTCAGGAAGTAGGACGCGCCCAGCGCGATGATGATGGCCACATAGGCCAGGAAACCATAGGACAGGAACAGCTGGCCGAACCAGCCGGCGTTGCCGCCGGGGAGACCGACCTTGAAGAACAGGCTGGTGTTGGACAGCGCGATGGAGGGTACCTCACTGCCGGTCAGCTTGATGAGGGAGCCGCCGAAGAAGTTACCCACGCCAACGCCGAAGGTGGTCATAGCAAGGCCGGTCACGTTCTGGTTGGCCCGTAGGGTAACGGTCAGGAAGCAGTACAGCAGGCCCATCAGCAGAGAGCCCAGCAGGGAGCACAGTATGGGGATCATGACGGCCAAGAAGCCGTTCATGGCGCTGCCCTTGGTGGCCTGCTCATAGAAGAACGAGCCGATAACGCCGCTGATACCGCCCACATACATGATGCCGGGGATACCAAGGTTCAGGTTGCCAGATTTCTCGGTCAGAATTTCGCCGGTGCTGCCGAACAGCAGGGGAATACCCTGCATGACCGCACGGGGGAAGAAAGATACAAAATCAAACATCCGTTACGCCTCCTTCTTGCTGTTCTTACGCAGGGTGACTTTGTAGGTGATGAAGAACTCGGTAGCAATGATGAAGAACAGGATGATACCGGTCAAAATGTCGGCGAAGGAGTGGTTCAGGCTCAGGGCGCTGGCCACTTCGCTGGCGCCGCGATCCATGGTCACCAGCAGCAGGGAGGAGGCGATCATGATGAAGGGATTGAACTTGGACATCCAGGATACCATGACGGCGGTAAAGCCGCGGCTGTCCACAATGGTGGTGGTCAGGGTGTGGTCCACGCCGGAGGTCAGCAGGAAGCCCATCAGGGCGCACAGCGCACCGGAGAGCACCATGGTACGGATAATGACGCGATCCACCTTGATGCCGGCATAGCTGGCGGTCCGCTGGCTTTCGCCCACCACGGCGATCTCATAGCCGTGCTTGCTGTATGTCAGGTAGATGTACATGAAGCCGGTCATAATGGCCACGATCAGGATGGGCAGCATATAGGCGTTGCCGATCTCAGGCAGCCAACCGGCCCGTGTGGACTGGTTGATGATTCCGATCTTGCCGGCACCCTTGGGCACTTCCCAGACAATAATAAAGAAGGAGGCCAGCTGCATGGCGATGTAGTTCATCATCAGGGTGAACAGCGTCTCGTTGGTGTTCCACTTGGCCTTGAAGAAGGCGGGCAGAAAGCCCCACAGAGCGCCGGCCAGCAGGGCGGCGATCAGGGAAACGATGATCAGTGCCGCGTTGGGCAGCTTATCCTCCAGCGTAATCATGCAGGCGGTGGTGGCCAGACAGCCGATCAGGGTCTGACCTTCAGCGCCGATGTTCCAGAAGCGCATCTTGAAGGCGGGAGTGACTGCCAGAGAGATGCCCAGCAGGATGGCCACGCTACGGGCGGTAACGCCGATACGGCGGCTGGTGCCGAAAGCGCCGGACAGGATCGTGCCGTACACACTGATGGGATTCTGGCCGGTCAGCAGTGTGGTGACCAGACCGCAGAATACCAGGGCCAGCAGCAGGATGCCGCCGCGGATAAGCAATGCCTTGCCCAGAGGAAGCGTGTCACGCTTTGAAATATGAAAGAGAGATTGTTTACGCATTTTCCGCTGCGCCTCCTCCCACGCGGGTCATCAGAGCACCCACTTCAAGTTTGTTGGTGGTACGGGCGTCCACCACGCCGGACACCTGTCCGCCGCAGAGCACCACGATCCGGTCGCACAGCTCCAGCAGCACGTCCAGATCCTCGCCGACGTAAACGACGGCCACGCCCTTCATCTTCTGCTCTGTCAGCAGATTGTAAATGGTATAGGATGTATTGATATCCAGACCGCGGACAGCGTAGGCGGTCATCAGCACCGAGGGCTGCTGAGCGATCTCACGGCCCACCAGTACCTTCTGTACGTTACCGCCGGACATGCGGCGGACAGGGAAGTTTGTACTGGGTGTTACGACCTCCAACTCCTGCCAGATCCGCTGGGCGAGCGCCTCGGGATCCTTGCGATTCAGGAATACGCCCTTGCCCTTGCGCCAGGAGCGCAGCATCATGTTGCCGGTCATACCCATGGAGCCCACCAAGCCCATGCCCAGACGGTCCTCGGGGACGAAAGACATGGCAATGCCTGCTCTGCGGATGTCCATGGGGTCCTTACCGGCCATCTCCTGAGGGGTATCTCCCTCGGGAGGATAGAAGGTAACGGAGCCGGAGGTGATGGGATACAATCCCGCGATGGACTCCAGCAGCTCGCGTTGACCGGAGCCGGCCACACCGGCTACGCCCAGTACCTCACCGGCATTGATGGTAAAGCTGACATTGTCCAGACGCTTGACGCCCAGCTCATCGAATACGGTCAGCCCTTCCAGCTTCAGACGAGGCGTGACATTTACGGGCATAGGACGGTCAATATTCAGGGTGACACTGTGGCCCACCATCATATCGGTCAGGGACTGCTGGTCAGCATCCTTGGTCATCACATCGCCGATATACTCGCCCTTGCGCAGAACAGCGACCCGGTCAGACACCTCAAGCACCTCATGCAGCTTGTGAGTGATGATGATAAGGGATTTGCCGTCGGCCTTCATGTTGCGCATGACGGCGAACAGCTTCTCCGTTTCCTGAGGTGTCAGCACAGCGGTAGGCTCGTCCAGAATCAGGATATCCGCACCACGGTACAGAACTTTCACGATCTCGACGGTCTGTTTCTGGGAAACGGACATGTCGTAGATCTTCATATCGGGGTCGATGTCGAAGCCGTATCTGTCGCAGATCTCCTGCACCTTTTTGCGGGCGTTGTTGAGATCCAGCTTGCCTTCCAGACCCAGAATGATATTCTCGGTGGCGGTAAACAGATCGACCAGCTTGAAGTGCTGGTGGATCATGCCGATGCCCAGATCAAATGCATCCTTGGGAGACGCGATAGTGACGGGCTTGTCGTGGATGTAGATTTGTCCCTCGTCAGGGAAATAGATACCGGAGAGCATATTCATCAGAGTGGTCTTGCCGCTGCCGTTTTCACCCAGCAGAGACAGGATCTCACCCTCGCGCAGTTCCATATTGATGGCGTTATTGGCCACCACGGAACCAAAGCGCTTGGTGATATTCTCCATTTTGATCGCGCATTTGTTTTCCAAGGCTGTCATCCTTTCTTTCGGCGCAGATGGCTGCAACACCTCGTAGCACGCCGGAGGTAAATTCCATGCATCTTATTTTATCACAGAGTGCCGAGGTTGTAAATCAAAAATCGCAAAAAATTTGTCAGGCATACAAAAAGAATGTAAGCTTATACAAGAATATGTTATTTCCTTTGTAAGAATCGTCAAAAGTGTTGCGAGAGAAGAAAAAGCAAGAAATGAAAAGAAAAAGGATGGGCTGCTTTTGCAGCCCATCCAGTGACTTATGTTCTAAAGTTTTGCTTAGAACGCAGTGTCCAGACGAGTGATGCCGTCGATCTCCAGATCGAAGTAGGGAGCAGAACGGAACTCGGACTCAGAGAAGTAACCGTCATGCACAACCTCGGTGTCGGGAGTGTAGTCAGCATCGGTATCCACGTCAGCCATGTAGGAGGACAGAGCCTCGCCATTGACGGTAAAAGCGTTGGTGTCGAACACATGCAGCTCACCATTCTCCAGCTTGGCCATAGCAGCGTCGATAGCTTCCTGCGTACCCTCAGCGGCCACGTCAGTGTTCAGCTCGGTCAGAACCACGGAGCCGGTAGCCAGAGTGCCGGTCCAGTCAGTATCGATAGCGGTGCCGTCCATGACAGCCTTGATGGCATACTCATAGTAGGGAGCCCAGTCGATGCGGGAAGAGATGATGTAGGTGTTAGGAGCAGCTTCCTTGGTGGAGCCGTTGTAGGAGACGTTGGGAACACCGGCGTTCTCGCAGGCGGTAGGAGCACCCAGGGAGTCAGCGTGCTGGCTGATCAGCTTGCAGCCGCGGTCGATCAGCTTCTGAGCGCCTTCCTTCTCCAGAGCCTCATCATACCAGCTGCCGGTGAAGGTCACTTCCATGGTAGCAGTGGGGCAGACAGAGCGAGCGCCCAGGAAGAAGGAGGTATAGCCGGAAACCACTTCAGCGTAGGTGAAAGCGCCGACGTAGCCGATCTTGGCCTCTTCAGCGGTGAACTCACCGGCCTCGATCATCTCGTTCAGCTTCATACCGGCAGCGATACCGGCCAGATAGCGGCCCTCATAGATGGAGGCGAAAGCGTTGTGGTAGTTGGCCAGACCCTCGGTGTGAGCGCGGGTACCGGTGCTGTGGCAGAACTGAACATCGGGGTTCTCCTTGGCGGCGTCGATCATGTAAGGCTCATGACCAAAGCTGTCGGCGAAGATGATGTTGCAGCCATTGTCGACCATGTCCATAGCGGTCTCATAGCACTCCTGACCCTCGGGAACGTTGGTCTTCAGGATGTAGTCATCCTCGGTCAGACCCAGGGCAGCGATGGCTTCCTTGGCGCCGTTGATGAAGTTGAGGTCATAGGTGGAGTTCTCATCATGCAGGGTGATGAAACCGACCTTAACCGCAGCGGGGGTGTTAGCGTCGTCGCCCTGCTGATCGTCAGCGGGGGTGTTGTTGCCGCCGCAGGCCACCAGGCTCAGGGCCATGACCAGGGCGAGGATCAACGCAAGGAACTTTTTCATTCTTGTTTTCCTCCTTAAAATATATGACGCGCAGCTGAAGGTAAGGATAAAATTTGCTACGCGCCTGAATAACGGATGTTGATCCGGTATTCACAGCAGTGCATCAAATTGTTACAAAAGTATTATAAAGGAAACGCACGCAGATTTCAACTAAAATTCTGAAATCCTCATAGATTTTTGCTATCTTTGGAATTAGAAAAATAGATAACTAAAAGATTGAAATTAAAAAAACTAATGGAAACGTAACCGGCAATGAGGGTATTTTCTGAAAGCTGCTGGGGATCAAATCATTGATGCACTCTCGTGCCGGTTTTGCCTTCAGTGCCGTGCCGCAGCGCGGCACGCGCTATCGTTGCGCGAAAGGCGAAATAGAAAATGCGGACGGCGATTGAAGGCAGGAGATGCAAATATTACCTGAAAGCCGCAGGGGATCAAATCACTGATGTACTCTCGTACCGGTTTTGCCTTCAATGCCGTCCTTGGCCTTCTCCAGCAGGGTGATAAGGGCGGTGCGGCCGGGCTTGGACTCGGCGAACTTGACAGCGGCCTCTACCTTGGGCAGCATGGAACCTTTGGCGAACTGGCCCTGCTCAATGTAAACCTTTGCCTCAGCGGGGGTCAGGTCGTCCAGACCCTTCTGATCGGGCTTGTTGAAGTTGATGGCGACCTTTTCTACGGCAGTGAGGATGATCAGCATATCGGCATCCAACTGCTCGGCCAGAAGCTCGGAAGCAAAATCCTTGTCAATGACAGCGGCAGCGCCTTTCAGGTGATTGCGCTCGGTACGGTAAACGGGGATGCCGCCGCCGCCGCAGCAGATGACGATATTGCCGTCGTCACTCAGGGCACGGATAGCGCCCAGCTCTACGATCTGCTGAGGTTTGGGAGAGGCAACGTACCGGCGCCAGCCGCGTCCGGCATCCTCCTTGAACAGGAAACCGGTCTTGGCGGCCATGGCCTTGGCTTCTTCCTCAGACAGGAACTTGCCGATGGGCTTGGAGGGATCCTTGAAAGCGGGATCCTTGGGGTCCACTTCCACCTGTGTGACCATGGTGACCACCGGCTCGTCGATGCCGCGGTTGAGCATCTCCTCACGGAGTGCGTTTTGCAGGTCATAACCGATGTAAGCCTGACTCATGGCGCCGCAGACGGACAGGGGAGTGCTGTCCTGAGTGGGATCTTCATGCATCAGCGCCAGCATGGCGTTATTAATAATGCCTACCTGGGGGCCGTTGCCGTGGGCAACGATGACCTGATGGCCGGCGGCGATCAGGTCCACGATAGCCTTGGCAGTAATTTGTACGGCGTCTGCCTGCTCATGAAGCGTGTTGCCCAGAGCGTTGCCGCCCAGAGCGATGACGATTTTCTTGCTCATAGCGTTAATACCTCGAAATTGAATGATAGTGGGGGCATCCGAAGACGCGGATAGAGGAATAGCGGGAGAGAGACCCTCCCGCTATTGAATGTGCCGAATCAGAAAATCTTGCGGGTATCCTTGGTCTCGTCCAGCTCCATCAGGGCCTTGACGGGATCCTTCACCTGAGCCAGGAAGATCATGGCAGCGATGATATAGGGCTTGTAGGAAGCCTGCTTGTACAGAGGCACGATGTAGCGGTCGAACACGGAGTTGTCCACTTCGCCCTCGGCGCAGGACAGACCGGTGATGTCGGCGGGCAGGCAGTGCAGGTACAGCGCCTTGCCGTCACGGGTCAGCTTCATCATTTCCTCCGTGCAGGCCCAATCCTTATGCTCAGCGTTCTGGGCCAGCAGGCGCTTCTCCAGCGCGTCAATACCTTCCTTGTCGCCGGCGGCGTACAGCTTGGTGCGCTCTTCCATAGCGGCGTAGGAAGCCCAGCTCTTGGGATACACGATATCGGCATCCTTAAAAGCTTCCTTCATGTCGTTGGTCTTGTGGAACTTGGAGCCGTACTTCTCGCAGTTCTTGCGGGCGACTTCCTCCACCTCGGGCATCACGTCATAGCCTTCGGGATGGGCCAGCGTCACGTCCATGCCGAAACGGGTGAACAGGCCGATGACGCCCTGAGGCACGGACAGGGGCTTGCCATAGCTGGGAGAATAGGCCCAGGTCATGGCGACCTTCTTGCCCTTCAGGTTCTCCACGCCGCCGAAGTAGTGGATGACATGCAGCATATCGGCCATGCACTGAGTGGGATGATCCACGTCGCACTGCAGGTTCACCAGAGTGGGCTGCTGCTCCAGAATGCCGTCGCGATAGCCTTCCTTCACGGCGTCCATAAAGGTCTTCTGATACTTGTGGCCCTCACCGATGAACATGTCGTCGCGGATACCGATAACGTCGGCCATGAAGGACACCATGTTGGCAGTCTCACGAACGGTCTCACCATGGGCGATCTGGGACTTTTTCTCGTCCAGATCCTGTACCTCCAGACCCAGCAGGTTGCAGGCGGAGGCGAAGGAGAAGCGGGTACGGGTGGAGTTGTCGCGGAAGATGGAGATACCCAGACCGGAATCGAACACACGGGTGCTCTTGTTGCGCTCACGCAGGTCACGCAGCGCGTCGGCCACGGTAAATACGGCGTCGATCTCGTCATCGGTCTTGTCCCAAGTCCAATAGAAATCGCTCTTGTACATGTTATTGATGTTCAGGGTGGACAGATGACGTGCCAGCTCAACAGTCTTGCTCATGATTTAATCTCCTTGTTCTTTCTTTTTATTATAGATAGGATATAGGTGAGGGAGGTTTACTTGATGTCGTTGCCGGTCAGCTCCTGACGGAAGCTGGTGGCAGAGCCGTCCTTGTTTTCAGGCTTGTACAGGCCGGGAACAGCGGCATACAGAGCGGCGCAGGTCACCAGATCCTGCTTGAAGGTGACCTCGTTGGGAGCGTGGGCCTGAGACTCAGCACCGGGACCGAAGCCTACGCAGGGGATACCGTAGCGGCCCTGGATGGACACGCCGTTGGTGGAGAAGGTCCACTTGTCGGTCAGAGGACGGCCTTCACGCTTGGAAGCGGCCAGCTCGGTGGGCATCAGACGGTTGTCGCCCCACAGAGCGTGGTGGGCGTCGATAAGGGCCTGCACATGGGGCGCGGACTCCTTGTTGATCCAGGTGGGGAAGAAGCACTCGGTCTCATACACATGGCCGGTCCATGCGGGACGGTCATACATGTACATGGAGACCTTCACGTCCTTGGCATACTTCTTGCAGGCGGGCAGATCCTCGATCTCCTTCAGGCAGGACTTGTAGGTCTCACCGGCGGTCATACGGCGGTCGATGGAGATGGAGCAGGAATCCGCTACAGCACAGCGGGAGGGGGAGGTATAGAAGATCTGGCTGGTAGTACAGGTGCCGCGGCCCAGGAAGCGGGCGTCCTCATAGTGCTCGGGATTGTACTTGGGATCCAGCATCTTCACCAGACCCTTGATCTCCACGCTGTCGTCAGCGGGATTCTCGTTCAGGTCGCGGACGTTCTCAATGACCTCAGCCATCTTGTGAATGGCGTTGTCGCCGCGTTCGGGAGCGGAACCGTGGCAGGAGACACCGTGCATGTCCACGCGGATCTCCATACGGCCGCGGTGACCGCGATAGATACCGCCGTCGGTAGGCTCGGTGGAGATAACGAACTCGATCTTCTCACGGGCGTCCTCAGGACCGTTGAAGTACTCATTGACGATGGACTGCCAGCACATACCGTCGCAGTCCTCTTCCTGCACGGAGCCGACCACCATCATCTTGTAGCCCTTGGGCAGCAGATCCAGATCCTTCATGATCTTCACACCGTAAGCGGCGGCAGCCATGCCGCCCTCCTGGTCGGAACCGCCGCGGCCATAGATAATATCGTCGGTTTCATAGCCTTTGTAGGGGTCGGCTTCCCAGTTGTCGATATTGCCGATGCCCACAGTGTCGATGTGACTGTCGATGGCGATGATCTTGTCACCGTCACCCATCCAGCCGATCACATTGCCCAGCTTGTCAAACTCCACCTTGTCATAGCCGAGAGCTTTCAGCTCCTCGGCGATGCGTTTGACAACACCCTCTTCCTCACAGGATTCGGAAGGAATGGCGATCATGTCACGCAGAAACTTTACCATAGCGGGCTTATAGCCCTCAGCCGCTTTCTTGATGGCCTCAAAATCCATAATGTACCTCCAACAAATGATATGAAACTGCATTTTAACTGATATTAAACGACTTCCTACGACTATAATAGCACATAGCGGACGGATGTCAAACAAAAATTTATTTTTCCTAAAATTTTTTTTGGAAAAGCGTTGATTTCTTCTTAAAGTGTGATATGATAGGTATAGCAAAGTAATTGTCATATAGTCGAGAGGAATGGTATTCTTCGGAACGACACCAGAATTTCATATTTGATAAGGAGAGTTGATCGTTATGGAAGCAAAACGGTTAGAAGCTCTGAAGCAAATTGCCGCAGGCATCGCAGCACAGTTCGGCGACAAGTGCGAGGTCGTGATCCACGATGTGAGCGGCGGTCATCCGGAGCATACCATTGTGCATATTGAAAACGGACATGTATCCGGCCGAAAGGTGGGCGACGGTGCGTCGCAGGTGGTGCTGGATCAGTTCAAGAACCAGAATGAGCATCCCAAGGATCACCTGTGCTACCTGACCCGGACGCCGGACGGCAAGATTCTCAAGTCATCCTCCCTCTATATCCGCAATAGCCGCGGCAACGTCACCAGTATTTTTTCCATCAACTATGACATCACCAATATGATGATGATGCATCAGGATCTGGGCGAGTTCATGATGACCCGTGACAAGGAACAGTCCGAGCCGGAAAAGATCATCAATATCAACAACGTGCTGGATGAGCTGATCGAGCAGTCGGTGCAGCAGGTGGGTAAGCCTGTGGCGCTGATGAATAAGGACGATAAGGTGCGGGCCATCCGCTTCCTGAATGAGTCCGGTGCGTTCCTTGTGACAAAATCCACCGACAAAGTGGCAAAATACTTCGGTATTTCCAAATATACTCTGTACTCTTACATCGACGCCAATAAACAGCAGGAGGAAAAGAAAAAATGATCGATCTGTCCATCAACAAGGTTGGCCTGGAACATAACATCCAGAAGGCCAAGGAGAACAACGTCATCATCCCCACCATTGCCCAGATGCAGAATCCCGACCTGATCCCCGAGAAGATCAAGGCCAAGCTGAGTCACACCGGCCTGTGGGACGTGGATCCCGTGAACCTGTTCCGCATTTCCTGGCACAATGAGGCCAAGGAGACCGGAGGCCTGTTCCAGAAGGTCCCCAACTATGTGGAGATCCCCAGCAAGCTGTCCGGCGTACCCTGCCGCATCATCGCCATGTCTGGCAAGTGGTTCCCCACCGGCTGCCACAAGGTGGGCGCTTCCTTCGGCTGCCTGGCGCCCCGTCTGGTGACCGGCCAGTTCGATGCCACCTATCATCACGCCGTATGGCCCTCCACCGGTAACTACTGCCGCGGCGGCGCCTTCAACTCCAAGCTGCTGGCCTGCGAGTCCGTGGCCATTCTGCCCCAGGACATGTCCAAGGAGCGCTTTGACTGGCTCAAGACCATCGCCGGCCAGATCATCGCCACCCCCGGCTGCGAGTCCAACGTCAAGGAGATCTTCGACAAGACCTGGGAGCTGAAACAGGATCCCACCATGATGATCTTCAATCAGTTCGCCGAGATGGGCAACCCCCTGTGGCACTACAATGTCACCGGTTATGCTCTGGCGGAGCTGTTTGAGGCGGTGAAGAAGCCCGGCCAGAACTTTGCCGGCGCCTGCTTTACCTCCGGCTCTGCCGGCACCATGTCCGCCGGCGACCTGCTGAAGGAGCGCTATCCTCACCTGAAGCTGGCTGTGGGCGAAGCCCTGCAGTGCCCCACCATTCTGGACAACGGCTTCGGCGGCCACCGTATCGAGGGCATCGGCGACAAGCACATCCCCTGGATCCATAATGTGAAGAACACCGATATGGCCATCGCGATCGACGATGAGGACAGCCAGCGCCTGCTGCGCCTGTTCAACACCCACGAGGGCCAGAAGTACATGAAGGAAGAGCTGGGCATGACCGACGAGGAAGTCGAAAAGATGACCTGGCTGGGTATTTCCGGTATCGCCAACGTGCTGTGCTGCATCAAGATGGCCAAGTACTATGAGCTGACCGAGAACGATGTGGTGGGCACCGTCCTGACCGACTCCGCTGTGATGTATCAGTCCCGTATCGAGGAGCTGAACGAGATGCACGGCGCTTACAACGCTCACGAGGCTTCCTTGGATCACAACCTGCATATGCTGGGCCTCAAGACCGACAGCATGCTGGAGCTGACCTATGCCGAGCGCAAGCGCGTCCACAACCTGAAGTACTACACTTGGGTGGAGCAGCAGCAGATGAACGTGGAGGATCTGAACGCTCAGTGGTACGACACCAAGGGCACTTGGGACGCCGTTCACGCCCAGGCCAAGGAGCTGGACGAGCTGATCAACGAGTTCAACGAGGCTACCGGCCTGCTGAAGGCACTGTAAGAATCACATATCTGAACGCTGACAGGGCGGGGCTTTCGCCCCGCCCTGCGTTTCTATTTCAGAATAAGGAGAGAAACCATGAAAAATGTGAAATATGGCAAGTGCGTCCGCTGCGGCAAGACCTACGAGGCCACGCCGGATCTGACCAACTGCACATGCGGTGGGATTCTGGATATCGTCTATGATTACGGCTACATCAAGTCCGTGCTGACCAAGGAGAAGCTGGCCAAGCGGGACAACCGCTCTATGTGGCGCTACCGCGAGCTGCTGCCCGTGGAGGAGACGACGCCTGACACGCCGCTGCGTGTAGGCTGGAGCCCGCTGTACGAGGAACCCAAGCTGGCGGAGCTGCTGGGCATCAAAAAGCTGTGGGTCAAGGACGACGGTCAGAACCCCACCGCATCCCTGAAGGACCGTGCCAGCGCCATGGCCGTGGCCAAGGCGATGGAAGCCGGCGCCAAGACCATCGCCTGCTCCTCCACCGGCAACGCTGCCAGCTCTCTGGCCGGCAATGCCGCTGCCGCGGGCCTCAAGACCTTCATCTTTGTGCCGGAGCGCGCGCCTCAGGGCAAGGTGGCCCAGCTGATGATCTTCGGCGCCAATGTGATCTCCGTCAAGGGCAACTATGAGGATACCTTCAAAATGTCCGCTGCTGCCATTGAGAAGTATGGCTGGTATAACCGCAATGCCGCCATCAATCCCTACCTGTCCGAGGGAAAGAAGACGGTGGCGCTGGAGATCGCCGAGCAGCTGAACTGGGAGATGCCCGACTATCTGGCCATCTCTGTGGGTGACGGCTGCACCATCGCCGGCGTGTGGAAAGGCTTCAAGGATCTGTACGCCATCGGTTTTATCGACAAGCTGCCCCGCCTCATCTCCGCACAGTCTCTGGGCTGCTATCCCATCAACCGTGCCATTCAGAACAACGAGCCGTGGGAGCCCATGGAGGAGAACACCATTGCCGACTCCATCTCCGTGGGTGTGCCCCGCAACGCCGACAAGGCGCTGATGGCCATTCGGGAGTCCAACGGCATCGCCGTCAACGTCTCTGATGAGGAGATTCTGGCGGCCCAGCGGCTGTTGGGCCGTACCTGCGGCGTGTTCGGTGAGCCTGCCGGCGTCACCGGCGCTGCGGCACTGAAAAAGGCCTGTGAGGAGGGGCTAATCCCCCACGACGCCACCGTGGTGTCCGTGGTCACCGGCAACGGTCTGAAGGATGTGGCCAATGCCATCAAGTCCGCCGGTTCCCCTGTCCATATCGAGCCGGATCTCGACCTGATGGTGGAGGAATTCAAGAAGCGCGGCGTGGTCGTGGAGTAAAAGCGGCCGGCGAAAACCTTATGATTCTGCTGCAAGGCTGAGCATAGAGAAAGGGGCGGTGAAAACCGCTCCTTTTTCCATAAATAATCTTGTCCATCGCCCATTTTCGCCTTGACTTTTGCAGAAGATTCGTGTATGATAGTTCGTGTTGTAAAGGATGAAAACTTTACATAAAGGCGATTTGCTTTACAGAAGGGAGGAGCCATCCGTGAAAAACCAGACCTACCGCATGACCATGCTGTTCGATTTTTACGGCGAGATCCTCACAGAGAGGCAAAAGGAGTTTTTCGATCTGTACTACAATGAGGATCTGTCCTTGGGAGAGATCGCGGAGAATTACGGGATTTCCCGACAGGGTGTGCGGGACGTGATCGTCCGTGCCGAGGCTGCCATGCAGGAGATCGAAGATAAAACGGGCCTGATCCGCCGTTTTATGCTGATGCAGCCCAAGATCACTGCCATAGAGGAGGCGGCGCAGCAGATCAAGACCATCAACTATCGCCAATACGAGAATCCCCAGCTGGATAAGCTGGTATCTGACATTTTGGAAAACGCCGAGGGGCTGAAGGAGTAAACATGGCCTTTGAAGGATTGTCCGAAAAATTAAATGCCGTATTCAAGAACCTGCGGGGCAAGGGCCGCCTGACGGAAGCGGATGTTCGCGCCGGCATGCGTGAGGTGCGTCTGGCGCTGCTGGAAGCCGACGTCAGCTACAAGGTAGTCAAGGACTTTGTGGCCCAGGTGACGGAGCGCTGCGTGGGCAGCGACGTGCTGGAGAGCCTGACACCCGCCCAGCAGATCATCAAGATCGTCAACGAGGAACTGACCAAACTGATGGGCAGTACCAACGCCAAGATCACCACCGCCAACCGTGGGCCTACGGTGGTGATGATGGTGGGCCTGCAGGGCGCCGGTAAAACCACCAACGGCGCGAAGCTGGCCGGCCTGATGCGCCGCCAGTTCGGCAAGCGCCCGCTGCTGGCGGCCTGCGACGTGTACCGTCCTGCCGCCATTACCCAGCTGCAGGTGGTGGGCCAGCAGCTGGACATCCCTGTGTTTGAAATGGGGCAGATCGA
>CAMCSE010000024.1 GCA_945877515.1 uncultured Clostridia bacterium
AGGCATGTCCCCGGTGCAGCGGATTAAATTCACAGATGATCCCCACCACGTTCATTCCTGCCACCGCCTTTTGTTTTCTCCTATTTTACCCTACCTCTCCGGCAAATGCAACTTGACATTTGCCCCGCGCCATATTTACAATAGGAGCAACACAACGAAACGAGGTCTGCCCATGAATATCGCCCTTTTCTACGCCATGCCCTCGGAGATCGACAGTCTCATCCACGGGGCCGAGCCCATGGAGACGGTGCACGGCGTTTCCTTCTACCGCATCCGTGAAAATGTCATTGCCTGTTGCGGCGGGGTAGGCAAGGTGAACGCCGCCATGGCCGCCGCGCTGCTGATCGAACGGTATCACCCCGACCTGATCCTCAACGCCGGTGTGGCCGGCTGCTTTGAGGAGGTGCCCATCGGCACGCTGGTGCTGGCGGAAACATTCGTGCAGCACGACGTGGACACCACCGGCGTAGGCGACCCCATCGGCCTTGTATCCACCGTGAATATGGTGGAGTTCCCCACTGCGGACTTTGACCGGGCCCGCGCTGCCATGGACGCCACCGGCTACGCCTACCGCACCGGCACGGTGGCCACCGGCGACTGGTTCGGCATCCCCGGCCCCCGGGCGGACTGGGTCCGCGACACCTTCCACCCCCTGCTGTGCGAGATGGAGGGCGGTGCGGCGGCACAGGTATGCCATCGCTGCGGCGTGCCCTTTATGGCCCTGAAATCCGTGTCCGACTGCCTGACCAGCAAACACGATTACTATTTCAATTTCCCCGCCGCCATGCGTGATTTGAACAAGGCCGTCATGGCGCTGGTGGATCATCTGGAGGACTGAACCATGGAACGTATCGCCAGCTTCACCGTCAACCACGACGTTCTCGTGCCGGGACTGTATCTCAGCCGCCGGGACGGCAGCGTTACCACCTTTGACCTGCGCTTCAAAAAGCCCAACACCGGCGATCTGCTGACCAATGCCGAGATGCACTCGGTGGAGCATATCATCGCCACCGCCCTGCGGAACAGCCCTCAGAAGGACGCTGTGATCTACTTCGGCCCCATGGGCTGCCAGACCGGCTTTTACTTCCTCTTTGACAGCGCCCGGCTCACAGACGCCCAGGCCATTGCCCTGCTGCAGCAGGTCTTTGCCCAGGGAGCGGATTGGGACGGTCCCATGCCCGGCAAGTCCTCCCGGGAATGCGGAAATTATGTCAACCTCGATGTGACACTGGCCCGGCGCTGCTGCGCCTTTTACGCCGAGGTGATCCGGGATTGGACGGCGGAACAGCTGGTCTATCCGGAATAAGGCCGAAATTCCCCCCTTCCGCACATTTTACCGGAAAAATGCCGCGATTTTTGTTGACAAACCTTTTTCCGGCTGTTATACTTGTAAGGCCGCTTTGAATGGGTCACAAGTTTCAGCTGCGGCTGAACGCCCCCGACAGCGAGTCCGTAATAAAGGAAAGGCAGGTGCAACAAGTAATGCAGGCTATTATCGTGACCGGTGGTAAGCAGTACGCCGTTTCTGAGGGCGACACTCTGTTTATCGAAAAGCTGGACGCCGAGGCCGGCGCTTCCGTGGTGTTTGATCAGGTGCTGGCGATCGTGGACGGCGAGAACACCAAGTTCGGCACTCCCGTGGTGGAAGGCGCGAAGGTGGACGCCACCATCGTGAAGAACGGCAAGGGCAAGAAGATCCGTATCTTCAAGTACACCCCCAAGAAGGGTTACCGCAAACGTCAGGGTCATCGTCAGCCCTACACCAAGGTTGAGATCGGCAAGATCAGCTTCTAAGGTACGGCATGACGAACGTCACATTCCACACAGTGGAAGACCGCATCATTGGATTTGATGCACAGGGCCACAGCGGATACGGCGAAGAGGGCGAGGATATCGTCTGCGCCGCCGTTACCAGCGCCGTGCGGCTGGTGGAAGCCACCGTCAACGACGTGATGGGGCTGTGCGCCTCCGTGAAGGTCGATCAGCAGACTGCCGCCATTTCCTTCCGGCTTCCCGGAGGACTGGCGCCCACAGCGGAGTCCACCTGTCAGAATCTTATGACAGGCCTGATGGTCTATCTGGCTCAGCTTCACGATGAATATCCGGAACACATCGAAGTGATGGAGGCGTGATCCTCCTCCTTCCGCATCTTACAGAAAGGATGGTACTGCGAAATGTTGCACATTGGTCTGCAGTTCTTCGCCCATAAAAAAGGTATGGGCTCCACCAAGAACGGCCGCGACTCCGAGTCCAAGCGCCTTGGTCCCAAGCGCGCTGACGGTCAGTTCGTTCTGGCTGGCAACATCCTTGTTCGCCAGCGCGGCACCCACATTCACCCCGGCACCAACGTGGGCAAGGGTACCGACGACACCCTGTTCGCCAAGGCTGACGGCGTTGTCCGCTTTGAGCGTCTGGGCAAGGATCGTAAGCAGGTTTCTGTTTACCCCGCCGAGTAATCACTTTTCACAAGCGCCGATACGCCTGCCGAAAAGGCAGGCGTATTTTTTCCGCCTTGACGCAGTTCGTATTTTTCGATAGAATGAGAATACTGATGGATACGATATATTTTCAGATACAGTGAGGTAACACTATGGCAAACGGCTTTATCGACAAGGCCCGGATCACCTGCCGCGCCGGCAACGGCGGCAACGGCGCGGTGGCCTTTCACCGGGAAAAATACATTGCCGCCGGCGGTCCCGACGGCGGTGACGGCGGCAACGGCGGTTCCATTATCCTGAAGGTGGACGACAACATGTCCACCCTGATGGATTTCCGCTACAAGCGCAAGTATGTGGCCGATAACGGCGTGGACGGTCAGGGCGGCCGCAAGTCCGGCAAGGACGGCCAGAGTCTCACCATCCGCGTGCCCCGGGGCACGCTGGTGCGCGACGCCGAGACCAACGAGATCATCAAAGATATGTCCGACGACCAGCCCTATGTGCTGTGCAAGGGCGGCCGCGGCGGTTGGGGCAACCAGCATTTCGCCACGCCCACCCGTCAGGTGCCCCGCTTCGCCAAGGCAGGCCTGCCCGGCGAAAGCCATGATGTGGTGCTGGAGCTGAAGCTGCTGGCGGACGTGGGACTGGTGGGCTTCCCCAACGTGGGCAAATCCACGCTGCTGAGCGTGGTGACAAAGGCCCATCCCAAGATCGCCAACTACCATTTCACCACTCTGTACCCCAATCTGGGCGTGGTGTATGTGGACGAGGGCGTCAGCTTCGTCATGGCGGACATCCCCGGCATTATCGAAGGCGCCAGCGAAGGCGCCGGTCTGGGCCATGACTTCCTGCGGCATATCGACCGCTGCCGCCTGCTGGTGCATCTGGTGGACGTATCCGGCAGCGAGGGTCGGGACCCCATTGCGGACTTTGACGCCATCAACGCCGAATTGAAGGAATACAGCCCCGAGCTGGCCACCCGTCCCCAGATCGCCGTGGCCAACAAGACCGATCTCCTGATGGATACCGAGCAGCTGGACGCCTTCCGCGCCCATGTGGAGGAACTGGGCTATGAGTTCTTCGCCATGTCCGCCGCCACCCATCAGGGCACCCGTGAACTGGTGCGGCACATCGCCCAACGTCTGGCGGAGCTGCCGCCGGTAACGGTCTACGAGCCGGAGTACGTTCCCCGTCCGCCCCAGATCGATACCTCCGAACCGCTGGAGATCCACCGGGAGGACGACACATGGCTGGTGGAAGGCCCGTGGCTGCAACGGCTCATGGCCAACATCAACTTCTCCGACTATGAAAGCCGTATGTATTTCGACAAAATGCTGCGTCAGAGCGGCCTGTTCGACCGGCTGGAGCAGATGGGGATCCAGGACGGCCACATCGTCAGCATGTACGATCTGGAGTTTGAGTACCAGCGGTAAAACCGCATAAACAACACCTCCGCCGTACACACTACCGGCGGAGGTGTTTTTATGAAATATGCAGCCGATCTCACCGATCTTCTCAACAACGACCCGCAGGCGTATACCTACTTCTACGCTTTGCCTGCCCAAACCCAGACCGACCTGCGCAAGCGGGACATCCGCAGCATGGAGGAACTGCAGAAAGCCACCGCGGATCTGGCCTATGACAACCGTCCCCGCGCTTTTTGACGGAGCGCAAAAATGACCGCCTTCCGGCGGTCATTTTTTCCTGTATAAAAGTGAGTTTACCACTCCAGATTCTGTTCGGTCTCCTTGCTGAACACGTGAGCCACGTTGCCGCCGAAGATCATATTGACCTCGCTGCCCATGGGGAAGTGGGCGGCATTGCCGTTGGTGGGCACGATCACCACCACATCCTTGCCCTCGGCAGAGACATGCAGATGCACGGAGGAACCCATCAGCTCGCTGACGTCCACCTTGCCCTTGATGCCGTCGGCGCAGAGCATGATGTGGTCGGGGCGGACGCCCAGAATGATGTCCTGCTCCGGTACATTTTTGTCGCTCAGCCGCGCCTGCTTGTCATCAGACAGCACCACGGTGATATTATCAACGGTAACCGCATACTTGCCGTCCTGCTTGATCAGCTTTCCGTCGAAGAGGTTCATCTGAGGCGTGCCGATAAAGCCGGCCACAAACAGGTTGGCGGGGTGATCGAACACCTCCTGCGGCGTACCGATCTGCTGAATGAAACCGTCCCGCATAATGACGATCCGGTCGCCCAGCGTCATTGCCTCGGTCTGGTCATGGGTAACATAGATGAACGTGGTGTTGATGCGCTGGCGCAGCTTGATGATCTCCGCGCGCATCTGGTTGCGCAGCTTGGCGTCCAGATTGGACAGCGGCTCGTCCATCAAAAACACAGCAGGGTCGCGGACGATGGCACGGCCGATGGCCACACGCTGGCGCTGGCCGCCGGACAGGGCCTTGGGCTTGCGGTCCAGATACTGGGTGATGTCCAGGATCTCCGCCGCCTGACGCACCTTTCTGTCGATCTCCTCCTTGGGCGCTTTCTTCAGCTTCAGGGAGAAGGCCATGTTTTCATACACGGTCATGTGGGGGTACAGGGCATAGTTCTGGAACACCATGGCGATATCGCGGTCCTTGGGTTCCACGTCGTTCATCAGCTTGTCGCCGATCCACAGCTCACCGGAGCTGATATCCTCCAGGCCCGCGATCATCCGCAGGGTGGTGGACTTGCCGCAGCCGGAGGGACCAACCAGCACGATAAATTCCTTGTCAGCGATCTCCAGATTGAACTGCTGAACCGCCACAACGCCTTCCTCGGTGATCTGAAGATTGCTCTTCTTCTCCGGCTCGTCGCCCTTCTTCTTTTTCTTCTTTGTCTCGGTGTTGGGATAGACCTTCTTGATGTCCTTCAATACGACCTTTGCCATACTCGTTGACTGTAACTGTTCTGCCTCCGCAAGGAACAGTCTCACAGCCGCCCGTCAGGGCGCGCCGCCTTACGACAGGTCTCCACACTGCCGCACCGCCAGCCACAGCGGATCTTCCTCCTTTTTGATTGCCGCTGCCGGCCATAAAGTGGAGTGCCCGGCAGCGGTTGGAATAAGACATTGTTTATTGTAAACGAGAAAACCGCAAATTACAAGAGGAAAGCTGTGGAATCTGCAAACTTTTCTTCAGAGACGGGCATATTGTGGAAATCTCCGTCATCGCGCGGTAAAAAGCGGATGGCCATCGCCATCCGCTTTCTCTTTCGTGTAGCTTCTCCACAGGGTACAATATATCAGGGAGGAATAGGGTGATGGCTGCGCGGGAGACCCGTGCAGCCATCAAAGGGATTTGAGGATAGAAAGGAAAAGTAATATGTGGAGAATTACTATTTATACCATACACGATGTTGCAAGATATGTAAAGCGACACTTTTTCATTTTTATGTGAAGAAATGTCATATTTGATGGTTGCATTTGCAGCTGTCTCATGGTAAAATCTATGGTATCCTGCAAAAAGAGGAGAAATTTCCATGGACAGTAAAAAACTGGAAGCACTGGCCGTGGCCGCAGAACAGGGCAGCTTTACCCGGGCGGCGCAGCAATTGGGCTATACCCAATCCGGCCTGACCCATATGATGAACAGTCTGGAACGGGAGATCGGCTTTCCCGTGTTGGTGCGTGACCGGCGCGGCGTCCGTCTGACCCCTGCCGGACAGCGGATCCTGCCCATGGTACAGCAATGCCTTGCCGCCAATCAGGCGCTGGAGCGGGAAATCTCCCTGGTAAACTCCCATCAGGAGGACACCATCCGCATCGCCTCCTACGCCAGCATCGCCATGCACTGGCTGCCGGAGCTGATCGAGCAGTTCCGCCGCCGGCATGAGGGGGTGGGAATCGACGTGCAGATGGGCTCCGTGGAGGAAGTATACCGCTGGGTGAAAGAGGGGAAGGTAGACATGGCCTTTGCCAGCCGGCAGGAGAACAGCACGCTGGACTGGACGCCGTTGAAGCCTGATCCGCTGCTGGTGATCCTGCCCCGGAATTTTGACACCGGCGGCGCGGCCAGTCTGGATGTGCGGCGGCTGGAGGGACAAGAGTTCCTGATGCCGTCATTGGGCTTCCATCTGGACATCATGCGGGCGCTGAACCGCTGCGGTGTCACGCCCGTCATTCGGGACACACAGGTCAGCGATACCGTCATCATCTCCATGGTGGAGCACGGACTGGGCGTCAGCATTCTCAGCCGTCTGGTCCTGCAGGGCCGTTCCGACGATGTGCTGGCCCTGCCGCTGGATCCGCCCGCCGTGCGGGAACTGGGCATTGCCACCCGCCCCCGCAAGGATCTGCGCACCATTGTGCGTCGGTTCATCAGCTTCACCGTGGATACGGTGGACAAGCTGTAAGGGTCTGCAAAAGCCCCGCGCCGTTGGCGGCGCGAACAACGCCAAATCACATATTTCCGGCAAAATAGCCGCCGGATTTTTCATCGGATTTTTGTAAGGAGACCACTCATGCTGAATTTTACCCCTGTCACCGCAGAGGCCATGACGCTGCTGCGGCCCTACTATGAAACCTGCACCTACCGCCTGTGCGAATACAGCGCCGGCGTGAAATATATGTGGCGTGACCATCTTCACTCGGAATACGCCATCGCCGACGGCTGTCTTATCATCCGCAACCGTCTTGACGGTGTGACCCAGTTCGACTACCCCATCCCCGGTCCCGGCGGTGACGTAGATGCTGCGTTGACTACCTTGGAGGACGATTGCCGGCAGCGGGGCGTCCGTCCCATTTTCTCCGTGGTGCCGGAGTCCGAGGCCGGCAAGCTGGCTCTGCGGTGGCCCCGGGTCACCATCACCAATGAGCGGGTGTGGAAGGACTACCTTTATCACGCGGAGGATCTGGCTCGGTTTGCCGGCCGGCGCTACAGCGGTCAGCGCAACCACATCAACAAATTTAACAAGGAGCATCCCGGTGCGGAATTTATTCCTCTGACTGCGGAAGACAGCGCTCTTCTGGAGACCTTCTGGGCGGATTACGGCGCGGAGTTCCAGAAGCAAAGCCCCGGGGCCAAGCGAGAGCTGGCGCTGGCGCAGGAGATGTTCACCCATCTGGACACCGGCATCTTCCGTGCCGGCGGCATCCTGTGGCAGGGCCGTCTGCTGGCCGTGGCGCTGGCGGAAAAATGCGGTGACACGCTGGTGTGTCATGTGGAAAAGGCTCTCTATTCCCACGCAGGCGTCTATCCCGCCATGGTGCAGCTGTTTGCCGGCTACTACGGCGGCGACTGCCGCTGGATCAACCGGGAGGATGATGGCCGGGACCGCGGCCTGCGCACCTCCAAGCTGCAATACCTGCCGGCGGAGCTGGGCGGAAAAATGCGGTTTGAGGTGGGCTGTGAATTGGACGCCCTGCGGCATATTCCGGAATTGACCACAGAGCGGCTGACCCTCTCCCCTTTCACCGATGCCGATAAGGCCGCCTACAACGCCCTGTGTCTGGATGACCGGCGCAACCGCTGGTGGGGTTACGATTACCGCACGGACCTGAAGGAGCCGCTGACGGAGGACTACTTCCTTGACGTGACCCGTCAGGACTTTGAAAACCGCATCGCCATCAACTTCGCCGTTCGGCTGGAGGGCCAATGCATCGGGGAAGTCGTCCTTTACAACGGCGACTGGCGGGGCAGTATGGAGCAGGGCTGCCGCATCGCGCCGGAGTATGCCGGACACGGCTACGGCACCGAAGCGTTCGCCGCCGTGGCCGACTGGGCGCTGTACCAGCTGGGGCTGACGCGGGTGGTGGCCAAGTGCTACCGGGAGAATACGCCTTCTTTCAAAATGCTGTCCTCCTGCATGCGGCACACCCGTGACGATGAGACCTTCCAGTACTTTGAGAAGCTGGTGTGATCCCGCTTCCTTTATGTTCCGCAAAACCCCTGTTATGTACCGGAAAGACGCCCCATCATGGGGCGTCTTTCCGGTACATTTTCACATTTTCAGCAGTTTTCTTCTCTCCTTGTAGTCCGGCATTACCTTTGCCACCTCCGCGTAAAAAGCGGCGCTGTGGTCATGGCGGCGGATGTGGGCCAGCTCATGCACCACCACATAGTCAATGGCCTCTTCCGGATACTGCATCAGATAAAGGGAAAAGCACAGTCCGTTTTTCCCGGAACAGCTGCCGAACCGCGTACGGGCGGCGGTGATCTTCACCGACGTGGGTGTGACTCCCATCATAGCTGCGTAGTGGGCTACCTTATCGGGCAGTATGGCGGCGGCCCTGCGTCGCAGGACTTCCGTCTCCTGTGGAGTCAGGGGCGGATGGGCCGCCCGGCGGGCCACCACCTTGTCCCGGGCCTTCTCCAACCACGCCGTATGACTGTCCACGAACCGTTGGATCTCCCCCTCCGGCATGGCCATGGGAGCGCGCACCAGCACCCGTCCATCTGCCGTTACCTCCAGCGCCACCGTGCGGCGGCGGGATCGGATGATCTCATATGTCACGCTCTCGCCTCCTTTTCCCCTACTATACCACATCACTGTACAAATTGCAAAAGCTGTGGTACAATATAATAACACGATTGAGAAAGGACCTGCCGCCATGTACAATTCTACACTGTGTTACATTGAAAATCCTCAGGGGGAATACCTGATGCTGCACCGGATCAAGAAGAAAAACGATCTGAACCACGACAAGTGGGTGGGCGTGGGCGGCAAGTTTGAGGACGGAGAAAGCCCGGAGGAGTGCGTTTTGCGGGAAACCTGGGAGGAGACCGGCCTGACACTGACCGACTATCAATACCGTGGGCTCGTTACCTTCGTATCCGACCAGTGGGAGACCGAATATATGCATGTATTCACCGCCACCGGCTGGACCGGCAGTCTGATTGAGTGCAATGAAGGTGTATTGGAATGGATCCACAAGGATCAGCTGATGACGTTGCCTCTGTGGGCCGGCGACAAGCTGTTTCTGGATCTGATCCATGATCCCGGCACTCCTTTCTTCTCCATGAAGCTGCGCTATGAGGGCGAGCGGCTGGCCTACGCTGCTTTAAACGGGAAAGCGCTGGCTGTGTAGCCATTTCAGCATATTTCAGATGGGCGGCTCAGGCCGCTCTTTTTTCCGAGGCTTATTCAGCAAAATAGCTAAATCAAATTCTAAAAACTGTTATATTCTACAAAAATCAAAAAAACTCATTGACACACCATGTGAAAGTTGCTAATATAGGTCTTGCAGAAGCGAAAACGTTTCCGGTAACGCTTTCGACTTTGTTTTTTTGTCTCTGAGAGCACCGCAACAGGAGGGAGTACTGTGACGATAAAGGACATCGCGCGCATCAGCGGCGTCAGCATTACCACCGTCTCCCGCGTACTGAATAACCGGCCTGACGTCAGCGACGAAAGCCGGCGCAAGGTGCTGGAGGTCATCGAAAACAACAACTACATCCCCAACAACTCTGCACGGGATCTGGTCAAAACCAAGTCAGACGCCATCGGTCTGGTAGTGCGCGGCGTATCCAACCCCTTCTACACCGACATTATCCGTGCCGTGGAATCCGGCATTACCGCGGGAGGTTACACCATGGTGATGCAGCAGATCGGCTCCAACGAAGATGAGTTGAAGCGTGCCGCCATGATGGAACGGGAAAAGCGTCTGCGGGGGCTTATTCTGCTGGGCGGTCGGTTTGACTATACTCCCACTGATCTGGCGCTGCTGAACGTACCCTTTGTGTGCTGCTCTTTTTCCAACCACTATGGTACGCTGACAGAGAAAGAGTACTCCTCCGTGTCCATTGCGGACAAGGAAACCGCCTATCAGGCGGTACGCCACCTGATCGCCAATGGCCATCGCCGCATTGCCGCGCTGATCACCTGCACCGATGACCGCTCTATCAGCCAGCTGCGTTATGAAGGCTACGTACAGGCTATGGAAGAGGCGGGTTTTCCGCTGGAAGATCCTCTGGTGATCTGTACGGATACCTATAATATTCAAGGCGCTTATCAAGCCATGACTCGCGCTTTGGATGACGGCGGCAACTTCACCGCTGTTTTTGCCATCTCTGATAACATGGCCATCGGCGCCATGCGTGCCCTGCGAGAGAATGGCCGCGCTGTCCCCGAAGACTGTTCGGTCATTGCCGTCGACGGCATTGAGGTTTCCGACTACATCGACCCGCCACTGACCACATTCTGCCAGCCTATGGAGGAGATGGGACGCCACAGTGTGGAGATCCTGCTGGATATGATAGGCAAGCATAGCGGCAACCGGCATGAAACACTTCCCACTGTGCTGCGGCAAGGCGGTTCCGTCAGGCCGCTGGTATGAAAAGTTTTTTACAGTGCATACTGTGAAAATAAAATCAATTTTAAAGGAGATCAATCAACATGAAAAAGTTTCTTGCACTGATCCTTGCTCTTGTGATGGCTCTGTCTCTGGTCGCTTGCGGCGGAAACAGCGGCGCACAGGGCGAAGGTGACGGTGACGCTGCCACCGGCAGTGTCTATTACCTGAACTTCAAGCCCGAGGCCGAGGAGGCCTGGCAGGCTCTGGCCAAGACCTACACTGATCAGACCGGCGTGCCTGTCAAGGTTGTTACTGCCGCTTCCGGCGAGTATGAGACCATGCTTGTCTCTGAGATGGACAAGGACGGCGCTCCCACCCTGTTCCAGTGCAACGAGGGCGGCGTCGCCACCTGGGGCGATTTCTGCTACGATCTGAGCGACAGCGCTGTGTACAATGAGCTGGCTTCCAAAGACTACGCTCTGAAGAACGCCGACGGCGAGGTCATCTCCATTGCCTACTGCCTGGAGACCTACGGCATCATCGTCAACAAGGCGCTGCTGGAGCAGGCCGGCCACTCTCTGAATGAGATCACCGACTTCGACTCTCTGAAGGCCGTTGCTGATGACATTCACGCCCGTGCCGGTGAGCTGGGCTTCGACGCCTTCACCTCCGCCGGTCTGGACGGCTCTTCCTCCTGGCGTTTCTCCGGCCACCTGGCCAATATGCCTCTGTTCTATGAGTTCCGTGATGACGGCGTCAGCTCCAAGCCCGCCACCATCAAGGGCACCTATCTGGACAACTACAAAAAGGTTTGGGATCTGTACATCACTGACTCCGCCACCACCGGCGCTGCTCTGCTGACCGCCACCGGCGATCAGGCTGAGGCTGAGTTCGGCGAGGGCAAGGCTGTGTTCTATCAGAACGGCACTTGGGAGTACAGCAACCTGACCGAGAAGTTCGGCATGAACCCCGACGATCTGACCATGATCCCCATCTACTGCGGTGTTGAGGGTGAGGAGAAGGCCGGTCTGTGCACCGGTACCGAGAACTACTGGTCCGTTAACAAGAACGCCAAGGAAGAGGACATCAAGGCCACTCTGGACTTCCTGTACTGGGTCGTTACCTCCGAGGAAGGCACCTCTATGATGGCTGAGCAGTTCGGCGCTTGCCCCTTCAACTCCTCCAAGGCTCCCAGCAACCCCTTCAGCGCCCTGGCCAACGAGTATGTTGCCAATGGCTGCTATCCTGTCACCTGGGCCTTTAACTACACGCCCGCTGTGAACGACTGGCGTGCCGCCGTGGTGGATGCGCTGAGCAAGTACACCGCCGGCGACGGCAGCTGGGATGACGTCAAGACCGCTTTCGTGGAAGGCTGGGCTACCCAGTACGCCAATGAGAACGCCTGAGACGTCTCTGTAACTGCATAACTTACGGGGGCGGGCTTTCGCCCGCCCCCATTTTCCCCCGATCCCCCTGCTATGACGAAAGCTGTCGGTCGAAATCTGTTTCGGCTGAGAGCTTTCGCCATAACGATATCACGGAGAACAGGAGTGGTCAAATGAAGCAAATAAAACGTAAGAGGGATGCAGCGGCATTGAACAGCCGTCTGATCCGCCGGCCGATTCAGAGGATGGTGTGGCTGTTCCTTCTGCCCACCTTTGCCGCCTTTTGCATTGGGTTTCTGTACCCTTTCCTGCAAGGCGTGTTTTTGTCTTTCTGTAAGTTCAAAGTGATCAGCCAGTGGGATTGGGTATGGTTTGGCAACTACATCAAGGCATTCTCTGACAGCAGCTTCCTCCACGCCTTCTGGTTCACGGCGTTGTTTGCTTTCGTGTCGGTGCTGTTCATCAATACGCTGGCCTTTGCCGTGGCCTATGCTCTGACCCAGGGCATCAAGGGTTCCAACCTGTTCCGCACGGTGTTCTTTATGCCCAACCTGATTGGCGGCATCGTGCTGGGCTATATCTGGTCCATGATCTTTGACGGTATCCTGGTGAAGTACAATACCTCCGTGGTGCTGAACAGCAAGTTCGGTTTCTGGGGTCTGATCATCCTTATCTGCTGGCAGCAGGTAGGCTATATGATGATCATCTATATCGCCGGTCTGCAGGCAGTGCCGGAGGATATGCTGGAGGCCGCCCGCATCGACGGCGCCACCCGCTGGCAGACCCTGTGGAAGGTGACGATTCCCAACATGATGAGTTCCTTCACCATCTGCATCTTCCTGACGCTGACCAACGGCTTCAAGCTGTTTGACCAGAACCTGGCACTGACTGCCGGCCGCCCCTTCCTGCAGCAGGCGGACGGCAGTGTCATCAAAACTACTGAGATGCTGGCACTGAACATCTACAACTCCTTCTATTCCTCCAGCGGTAATAACCGTGGAACAGCCCAGGCCAAGGCAGTTCTGTTCTTTGTTCTGGTGGCAGCCATCGGCCTGATCCAGTTGCGGTCCACTCGTAAAAAGGAGGTGCAGCAGTGATGCGAAACACTTTGAAAACCAGAGAAGACCGCCGCAAAATGGTGCTGACCGTGGTATTTGCTGTGATCTGCATTATCTACGTTCTGCCTATTCTGATCGTGCTGATAAACTCCTTCAAGAGCAACGCCGCCGTAAACACGGAGACCTTTGCCCTGCCCAATGAGGACACTTTCATGGGGCTGCAGAACTATATCAAGGGTATGACATTCGGCAGCTATCCCTTTATCAAAGCCGTATTTTACAGCTTGTTCATTACCATTGTCTCTTCCGCGCTGATCCTGCTGTGTACCTCCATGGCAGCATGGTATGTGGCTCGCGTAGGCAGCCTGTTCAGCAAGATCGTCTACTACCTGTGCGTGTTCTCCATGGTGGTGCCCTTCCAGATGGTGATGTTCACCCTGTCCCGTACCGCCAACAAGCTGCATTTGGACACCCCATGGACGATTCCCGTGGTCTACCTGGGCTTTGGCGCGGGTCTTGCGGTGTTTATGTTCGCCGGCTTCGTCAAATCCATCCCTCTGGAGATCGAGGAAGCCGCTGCTATCGATGGCTGCGGACCGCTGCGTACCTTCTTCCTGGTGGTGCTTCCCATGATGAAGCCCACGTTCATTTCCGTGGGTGTGCTGGAGATCATGTGGGTATGGAACGACTTCCTGCTGCCGTTCCTGGTGCTGGATATCAACGATTACCGTACCATCCCCATTGTGGTGCAGTATCTGAAGGGCAGCTACGGTCAGGTGGACATGGGCGCTACCATGGCGTTGATCCTGCTGAGCATCATCCCTGTTATCATCTTCTACCTGTGCTGCCAGAAGCATATCATCAAGGGCGTCGCCGCAGGCGCCGTCAAGGGCTGATCCCGGTTCTGTAGCTTTCTGGCAATCCGCCTGCCGAAAGACTATTTTCCTCTTTCGCGCCGCATATGCGGCGCGAAAGAACGTATGACCTTTTCATTCTGTCATGGAAAGAAGAATTAGACTATGAATCGTTCCAGTGGTATTTTGCTTGCTGTCTCCTCCCTGCCGTCGCCCTATGGCATCGGCACGCTGGGCAAAGCAGCCTATGATTTTGCTGATTTCCTCCATGAGGCGGGCCAGCATTACTGGCAGATGCTGCCTCTCGGCCCCACCAGCTACGGGGACTCCCCCTATCAGAGCTTCTCCACTTTCGCCGGAAATCCCTACTTCATCGATTTGGATATGCTGATGGCCGACGGCCTGCTGGAGCGCGGGGAAGTGGAAAGCTGCCAGTGGGGCAGCGAGCCCCGCTATGTGGACTACGGCAAGATCTACGAGAGCCGCTTCAAGGTGTTGGCGCTGGCAAAGCAGCGGGGTTGGCAGCGGGACGCGGCTCAGGTCGCCGCTTTCCGGGCGGAGAACAGCCGTTGGCTGGAGGATTACGCCCTGTTTATGGCATGCAAGCGTCATTTCGGCATGAAGGCGTGGACGGAGTGGCCCGAAGAGGCGCTGCGGCTGCGGAAAACGCCGGAAGTACTGGAACAATACCGCAAGCAGCTGCAGGAAGATGTGGAGCTGTTTGTCTATATCCAGTTTCTCTTCTTTCAGCAATGGACGGCGTTGCGGGACTATCTCCACAGCCTGGACATTCAGGTGATCGGTGATCTGCCCATCTATGTTCCCATGGACAGCGCCGATGTATGGGCCGAGCCGCAGTTCTTCCAGTTGGATGACCAGTGTGTTCCCACTGCGGTCAGCGGCGTGCCGCCTGACTATTTCTCTGAGGACGGCCAGCTATGGGGCACGCCCCTCTATCGCTGGGACACTATGCGCGATGACGGCTACGGCTGGTGGATCCGTCGTATCGACGGCGCCGGCAAGCTGTATGACGTGATCCGTATTGACCATTTCCGGGGATTGGACACCTATTGGGCGGTTCCCTACGGCGACAAAACCGCCAAGACCGGCCAGTGGTGCAAAGGCCCCGGCATGTCCCTCATCCGCGCGCTGACCGGCTGGTTCCCCCAGTTGGAGTTTATTGCCGAGGATCTGGGCTATCCCACTCCCTCTGTGCAGCAGCTGCTGCACGATTCCGGCTGGCCCGGCATGAAGGTGCTGGAATTTGCCTTTGACTCCCGGGATACCAGCAATTACCTGCCCCATACCTATCCCCGGCATTGTGTGTGCTACACCGGCACCCACGACAACAGCCCGCTGGAGCTGTGGCGGCGGGAAGTCGCTGCGGAGGATATCGACTATGCCAAGCGCTATCTGGGCCTTAACGATGAGGAGGGCTTTCACTGGGGCGTCCTGCGGGGCGGACAGAGCAGTGTGGCTGATCTGTTCGTGGCACAGATGCAGGACTATCTGGGGCTGGGCCAATACCACCGCATGAACATCCCCGGGATCCCGGAGGGCAACTGGCAGTGGCGTCTGCTGCCCGGTGAGGCCAACTCGGAATTGGCCCAAAAGATCTACGACATGACCGTTATGTACAGCCGCACGGAGCGGCGTCCGGAAGCTGAACCAACCGCGGAATGATACAAGCGGCGGCTCCCTGCCGGACAATATTCGTAAAACAGTGAAGGCTCACAGCAACTGAAATTGCTGTGGGCCTTCTTGTGTGTTCATGAGATTTATGATATCATGAACCTTAACATATCCGGAACGAAGAATTAGAATACATCGAGGTAAAGCATATGGCGAAACATGAATTTGGAATTATGGATATCCCACCAACACGGGAACAAGAATACAATACATATGAGCCGGAAAAGTACCATTGCCTTTCGGTGGAGGATGAGATCATCGAGTCACTTCTGCAGGAGTTTTCGGTGATTCCGTGCTATTGGCATTCGCTAAATCGGGAAGAAAGAGGATTGGCGTATTGCGGAATTACCATTATCCCACCACATTCTTTGAAAGCGTTTATTTCTGTTATAGATCAAAATCCGCAATGCCATGAATTAAAGGATTTGCTGCAAAAAGCGGTCATAGAGAATAAATATGTCATTCATTTTGGGATCTGACCGTCTCTCATCTATCGAACCGCCTCGCAGAAGTGGAAATCGGCGCATTGCGACATGTTCTCTCCATACAGTGCGAGCATAAAAGCCAAGTTGCGACCGCAACTTGGCTTTTACTGTTTTTACTATGTATGAACGCGGTCCTGTTTTGCCATTAATAGCTGCCCAGGTCGGCGGACTTGTCGCCTGCGACGCTGGCGCCGAACTCGTAGTCGTTGCCGGGCAGGATGGCGTTGAGCACCACACCGGCCAGAGCCGCGATGGCCAAACCCGTCAGGGTGATGTCGGCGCTACCCACGGTGAAGGTAATGCCGCCGACGGAGCTGAAGCCCAGACCGCTGACGAAGATCACCGCAGCGATGATCAGGTTACGGGACTTGGTCAGATCCACCCGGTTCTCCACCACATTGCGGACACCGACAGCGGAGATCATACCGTAGAGGACAAAGCTGACGCCGCCCACGATGGCAGCGGGGATGGAGTTGACCAGCGCGTCAAACTTGGGAGAGAAGGACAGGATGATGGCGTAAAGGGCAGCCAGACGAATGACCCGGGGATCATAGACCTTGGAGAGCGCCAGCACACCGGTGTTCTCGCCGTAAGTGGTGTTGGCAGGGCCGCCGAACATACCGGCCACCGCGGTAGCCAGACCGTCGCCCAGCAGCGTGCGGTGCAGGCCGGGATCCTCGATGAAGTTCTTGCCGGTAGTGGAGGAGATGGCGGAAACATCGCCGATGTGCTCCATCATGGCGGCGATGGCGATGGGCGCCATCACAAGGATGGAAGTGATATCAAACTTGGCAATCACAAAGTGCTGCAGGCCCACCAGCTTGGCTTCGTGCATAGCGGTGAAGTCCACCTGGCCGAAGATCAGCGCCACGATGTAGCTGACCACCACGCCCAGCAGGATGGGGATGATCTTGATCATGCCCTTGCCCCAGATGTTGGCCACGATGATGATGGCGATGGCCACCAGTGCCAGCCACCAGCAGGTGGAGGCGTTGGTCACGGCGGTGCCGGACAGGTTCAGACCGATGAGGATGATGATGGGGCCGGTGACGATGGGCGGGAAGAACCGCATGACCTTCTTGGCGCCCACCAGCTTGAACAGCAGGGCCAGCACCAGATACAGCAATCCGGCCACCACAATGCCGCCCAGTGCGTAGGGCAGCTTCTCCTCGCCGGTCATGTCGGCGAACTTACCGACGTTCAACTGAGACACAGCCTCAAAGCCGCCCAGGAAGGCAAAGGAGGAACCCAGGAAAGCAGGCACCTTAAACTTTGTGCACAGATGGAACAGCAGCGTACCGAGACCGGCGAACAGCAGCGTGGTCTGGATGGACAGAGGCAGGCCGTAGGAGCTGACCAGAATGGGCACCAACACGGTGGCGCCGAACATGGCGAACAGGTGCTGCAAACCCAGCAGGAGCATACGGGGGACACCCAGTCCTCTTGCGTCGTAGATGGCCTCTTGGCCAAGATCTTTCTTCATGGCGTGATTTCTCTCTTTCATGTGTTGTGTATGTGAATTTACTTACCAAACAAGCCGAAAAAAAGACCGATGAAAACATCGGTCAAAAAACAATATCACCAGGGAAAACAAAAACAGAAGGAGCCGCCTTGCATTTGTTCTTGCATACGGTCATCATGGCGTGTTCCCCCTCTCAAAATTTTCTTGCTTATTATATCGGCACTTGCAGCAAAATGCAAGTTTTTTCTTTCCCAATCTATTGCAAATTTCTCCTTTATTCTTCGTAGATTTTGCACAAATCCATTGCATATGCTTATGCCTTGCAGTAAGTTTCCGCATACCGAATCATAGATACATATACTGAAACAGGCAGATCCGTCCCAGGCGGAACTGCCGGAGAGGAGGACCGCCATGGATCTTGGAATCGCCGGCGTCGCGGCCATTACGGTGATTGCCTACGTTATCGGTCTTTTGGTAAAAGCCACGAGGCTCAACAACAAATGGATCCCCATTATCTGTGCCGTTTCTGGCGCGGTGCTGGGGATCGCCGGTCTGTTCGTCATGCCGGATTTCCCCGCAGGGGATGTGATCTCTGCGGCGGCGGTGGGTGTGGTCAGCGGGTTGGCAGCCACAGGACTTGACCAAACAGTGAAGCAGGTTTGCACAAGAGATAATTGTGAAGAATCGTAGCAGAAACGCGCGGGGAATTATTTCCCGCGCGTTTCTGCTGCATACCGTCTTTAAGTAAATAACCATTTATTATATGTCGTAAGCCCAGCATTTCAGCGAATCTTCAGCACAGCAGACACCGCCAGATCCAGCACCTTCTCCACCTCCGCCATAACGGCGGGAGTTCCACTTTGCCGGTGCTGCTGCAGGATCAAAAACAGGGGACCAAACAGCATGGCATTGATATAGGCGATGTGATCTGTCTTCATCAGGCGGCGTGCAATGCCCTCCTGATAGATAGCCAGCAGCGGCGGAGAGGGCAAACCGTTCTCCCGCAGCGTATCCGCCGTGACAAATTCCGGCGCATGGAGTACCGACAGGAAGAAATGGGCCTCCTGTGGGTGAGCCAACAGCATCTGCGCCAGATGGCGCAGGCCGAAAAACAGTTTTTCCCCCGTTGTGCGGCCTGTATCAATGGCCTCTTGCAGTCCCTCCTGCAAATGCTGATACACCTGCCTATAGATGCACGAGAGCATGTCTGTCTTATCTCTATAGTACACATAGGGCGTGCCGGTACTGATGCCGGCCCGTTTGGCCAGCTTGTCAAAGGACAGCGCCGCAAGACCCTCCTCCATAGTGATCTGAAGGACGGTTTGCGTTACTTTTTCTCGTTTTGCCGCATCAATCGTTCTCATGCTTTTGATAATAAACGGTTATTCACTTATTGTCAAGACATTTTTCGACGAATTATTGCATGAAAAAACAGGGCAATGCCCCGTTTTTTCATAGATTCACTTTTGCGCCTGAGCATCCTACTGGGCCATACTCGCCAGCTGTTCGCGGCGGTTCGTCTCCTGGTTCTGTTGGGACTGCTTCATCATTTCCCGATAGTCCGCCTCAGAGTCGTAAAGGGTGACGTTAATGCCGGCGCTGAATATTTTGTCCTGTGCTTTGTTGATACTGTAGATTACCCGGCAGAACCCGCCTTTGGTATCCAATAGCCACTGTGCGCCGCCAGCGGCCGTATTCTCCGGTATCTCCAGCTGTGACAGCAGCCGGTACAGCTCCTCGTCATCGGCATAGCCACCGTACAGCAGTCCGGCCAGTGTGATAGGCTGTTTCCAATCGGTCCAGCGGAAGGTAGCGTCCTCCTCCAGCGCTTCCAGATATGTTACCTGCAAAAAACGTTTGTTGCCGCCATAAACGGCACTGTTCACACACCCCCATGGGTAGAGACCCTCCCCGCTATTGCGTAGGGTATAAGTCACTCCGTTCTCGCCGTTTTCGCCGCTGAATTGGGTCTCATCCTCAAAGACAACCACCGGCAGGCCGATCTTGCGCAGTGCATCGTTGACCACATCCTCCACCAGTGGGAAAACCCCGTCCGCCGCGCTCACGGGTGCTGTCGGCAGGGGCACAAACTCCTCCATCAGCTCCGTCAGCCATGGATTGCAGTTCATATCCTCCGTCTCCGCAGGCCACGCCGTCAGTCCCAGTGCCTCCAGCAGCGGCAGTGTCTCGGTACTCTCGTAGTCGTTGTACTCGTAGTAGTAGAAGGGCGGCAGGAAAATACGGGGCGTATCCGTATCCAGCAGCACCGATACTGTGGAGCCGTCACTGCGGGTCATACGCAGCTGCACGCGCTCCATGGGGGTCTTGGAGGCAAAGCTGGCCTGAGTGGTGTTTTGCAGCAGGTTTTGCAGCTGCGCCAGACGATCTGTGTCGATTACAGTGTGAAGCGTCTTGCCGTTGTAAATCAGCTCTGCCGCCGTCAGGCCGGAGAAGGCTTCCCGGCCGTTCTCCGTCTGCCAGCCGGTGAGAGCGGAGATCATGGCCAGCAGTTCCCGCACCTCACTGTCAGCTTTGATTGTTCCGGTATCGGTACTCAGCCCCCATGTGTGAGCATCGCCGCGAACAAGCCGGCAGTGTTGCCGGTAGTCATCAGAAAAATTCACAAACACTTCTGCCATCTCCGCTCTCCATGAGATCAGGTGGTGGCCCCAGTCGTTGGTAAACTGCGGATGCTCAAAGCCGCCCAGCTTTTCATTGGCAGCCAGACGCTGCTGCAAGCGTCGGGCCAGATCGTCGGGAAGCTCCATATACAGCAGCTTGCCGCCGCCATTGACCAACACATAGGGATAGTTTATGGCATCACTGTCGTAAGACCAGCGGATCACCGCCGGACGTGGCAGCACGCCCGCGATACCGGAGGGGACACTCTTCTGCTGCTGGAAGGTCAGACTCCGCCATGCCTGCATATAGGCCTCGGGATCCCGCTGGTACGCCTGCTCCAGCAGGTATTCATAGCCCTCGGCATACGCGCCGTCCAGACCGGCGGTATTCCGCAGCAGGGTGCGGTATTGATCCACCGTCAGACCGTCGCTCTCCACATAGGCTTGCAGCTCATCCAGCAGCGCCATGATCCGGTCGCTGCCGTCCTGACTATCAGGGGAAAACTGTTGGTAAATGTCCCAGCGGAAATTGCCGTTGGGAAACCGTTCAAAGAAAGCAGAAGCATCCGGCACCGTCTCCTTGGAACGGGCAATGCCCTGTTTGGTGTCCCACGCCCACGCGCTGAGCAGCTCGATCATCTGCTCACCGGTCAGGCCGCAGGAATAGGCGATGTTCTGTTCCGGAGCGTCCGGATGGTGCCACAGCATATAGTTCACGCCGCTTTCGATATACAGCTCCATGCCGTTCTGGCTGTGCAGCACAATGCGCTTTTCCGCACCGGTGGGCATGATCGCACCGGTCTCCATTTCCCACTTCTGCTGCTCCACAAAGGCGTCAAAGTCCTCTGTCACGCCGTTTTTGTTCTCCGCCACGTTGTCGAGCGTCACATCCATCGGCCACTTGAAATGGGATCGCAGCAGCACATGGCCGCTGTTGACATCCAATGTTTCCCTCTGTGCTGGCTGGGCGGTGCTGGCGGTGAACACCGCGCGGATCACCAACATATAGTCCGCCTGCTGCGCCAGCTTCGTCTGCCCCACCCGCACCGGCGTTGCTTCTGCGATCTCCAGCTGCTTACTGAGCGCGTGGCAGTCGAAATCAGGCAGGCCGCTGCCATAGTCCAGCGCCAACGCTGCCAGCACCACCTCGTCCCCCTCCCGCACCGTCAGCGTTTCCCCGTTGGTATAGGTGGAAAAGACGCTGCGGATCGGCGCACCCCGAAGTGCCTCCGGCTGCCCAAGCGTCACACTGTCGTACGCGCCGTACTCGTCGGTGTTAACCTGCAGCCACAAAAGGTTTGCGCCGCTGCCCTCCGTCAGCATAAGGCTCACCTCACCAACATACGGGCTGGCCGTCAGACGTCGGGTTGCCGTATGGCTATCGCCGCTCCACACGTCGGCATAAATGGCCATATCCAGCGCTGCTCCGCTCAGATCGGCGGCAAAATCCGCCCGATAGTCTGAGATCACATTCTCCTTCTCCACTGCGGTCAGCGTCCCCGCCGGGCCGCTCCTGACCGCCGCCAACGGGTCGGTCAAAAAGCAGACCGCCACCGCAGCGCAGACCAAAACCGCCGCCAGAACGACCCAAAAGGCGGGTTTTTTGTCGTTGAGCACCGCCTTGATACGGGCTTTCACACCTACCTCGCCAAAGGCTACCGGACATACCAACACCATACGCCGCCCCTGACTGCACGCCAGCAGCGCTGCTGAGTAGGCTTTCCTGTCCTCGGTGTTCCATCCGCGTACCACCCGCTGGTCGCAGGCGGTCTCGATATCCCGGCAGAACAGCCAATATGCCAGCCAGACCAGCGGATTGAACCAATGTACTGCCAGCAGCAGATAGCCCAGCGGCTTCCAGATGTGGTCCAACCGCCGCAGATGAGCATGCTCATGCGCCAGCACATAGTTCATCTGCCCTTCCTCCATGCCGCTGGGCAGATAAATGCGGGGTCGAACGATACCCAGCAGGAACGGCGATGTGACCGTATCGCACAACCAAATATTCTCCCGCAGGTGCATGGCCTCCCGCACCCGGAACCGCAGGCGCAGGGCGCTGATCAGCCCATACAGCAGCAGAGCAGACCCTACCGCGGCCCAGATCGTCAACAGGGGCGGCAGAAAACGGGTAGGGTTGCTGCCCACGCGGCCCACTTCCAAAGGGCCGACGGATATCACCGGGTCGCCCTGCTGGGTATGACCTGCAGCAGGCAGGCCGATGCTGTCCATATCCAGCATGATGGAGGGCTTATCGCCGCTGCCATGGACATACTGGAAGTACTCCACACGGCCATCCTCCTGCACGGCGGCAGGGGCCGCCACCTGATAGGCAGACAGCTGTGATTGAACGCTGAACGGGCATATCAGGCGAATGGCCACAAATGCCCACAGCAGGCAGGTGATCCAGCGGGGCGCTTTTTTCAGCAGTAGCCGCAACACCAGCACCGCTATGATCAGCCATCCGGCGGCTATGCTCATGTTGACCAGTTTCACAAATATCTCGTTCATGCTCAGCCCTCCCCTGCGCCGTCAATCATGCGGCGGATCTCCTCACGCTCCTTCTCACTCAATTGCCGTCCCTGCGTAAACGCCGCAATAAAGGCGGGCAGTGACCCGTGAAAGCTATCCTGGACGAATTGCCGACTCTGACGGGCGTAAAAGTCCTCCCGGGACATCCGAACCGTCACAAGGCCGCCGTCGTTCTGAAACAGGCCCTTATCACACAGCCGCCGCAGCACCGTGTGTACGGTGGTGCGCTTCCAGCCCAGTTCCATCTCCCCCAGCTTCACCAGTTGGGAGGAGGTGACCGGTGCATGCTGCCAGATGATATCCGCGAATTTTGATTCCACCATTCCCATTTGCAGCTCTGCCATAGTATATCCCTCCTAGTAAGACTACATAGCGTAGTCTTACTCTTAGACTACATTATGTAGTCTCATCTGTCAAGGGAAAGTTGGCGAGGAAAGCGGCTCCCGCATGGAAGCCGCTTTCCTCTGCTTATGGATTCATCGTAAGCCAGATAACGGGGCGAACATACGCCGGCTCGTAGGAGCGCATGGAATCATTGGTCCGGCCATCCCACAGCACCACACTGGCATGGTTGTTCAGATCGGAGCGAAGCCACCATGTGACAGTCGCCCCGGTATCCGTCTGATAGTCCGGCAGCTGCGTCCGCGCGTATGCGGTAGGCGTTGCCTGCGCATCCTCTGTTGAGGTCATGTAGTACCGCACATCCTCTTTTGTCAGCAAAAACACCCGGTCCTCCGTGCCGCCCGGAATAAAGGTGTCACTGTAGGGAATGGTCGTGTTCGTCACGACGATCTTTTGCTGCTCCTCGGGCGTAAACGCGGTATTGAAGAATGCATCGTTCAGCCACCCACGGAGAGAGCAGTCCTTCCAATAAGCGTTTTCCTCCACCGGCTGGTAAAACGAAGTATAGGACTGGAAATCCAGCGCATATCTGCTGATGAGGAGCACCCTGATGCTGTCCCGGTCCAACACCAGCCATTCGATGGGCTCCGCGCCATTTGCCGTGTCGCCGTCCTGCTCATAGCGGCCGAAGGTGTAGACCTCCTTGGTCTGCCCCGCCTGTCCCAGATAGCTACGACTCGGGCCAAGCTTTAACAGCACATCCGCACAGGTCATATCGCCCATGCTGTACCAACGGACGGTATTGCCGTCCTGTATCTTCACACCGCTGGCAGGCGCGCCGGGATAAAACCACAGTAAAGCCGTTTCGTTTACCTGAACTACCATATCCCACTCGCTATCCGAACCATCCTCCGGGTCACTGTCGTTGGTGTATGTCCATTGGGCGCTGTCCAGAAGCTCTCCCAGCACCGCACCCGGCACAGTGTCGTCATTGACCTCAATACCCGCCTCATGCCATGTCAGCGTCACTGTCCCCGTCTGATAGGCCGTTTCGGCCAGATGGGACAACGTGCTGTCGTTATTCGGAGAATCGTCCTGCTCCCCCGCTTTCGGATCCGTCAGGAAGCACACCGCCAGCACGATACACACCAGCACCGCCGCCATTACCGCCCAGAAGGCGGGCTTTTTATAGTGCAGTACCGATTTGATCCGGGTCTTGACCCCCACTTCACCGAAGGCCAGCGGACAGGCGGACACCCAGCGTTTCGGGCGGCTGCAATCCAGCAGCGTCTGAGAATAAGCGGCTTTTTCCTCCGCCGCCATATCCCGCACCACCCGCTCGTCGCAGGCCAATTCCATATCCCGACAGAAGCATATATACGCCGCCCAAATCAGCGGATTATACCAATACACTGCCAGCAGTACATAGCCCAGCAGCTTCCAGATATGATCCCCGCGCCGCAAGTGGGCACGTTCATGCAGCAGGACACAGGACCGGGCATCCTCCTCCATGCCGGAGGGCAGGTAGATGTGGGGTCGGAACACTCCCAGAAGGAAGGGGGACTTGACCTCGTCGCAAAGGTAGACATTATCCTGCAGGCAGATGCTGGCCGACACCTTCTCCTTCAGCCTCACATAGCCCACAAAGGCACAGGCCAGCATAACTCCCACGCCCACGGCCCACAGGAGGGATATATTTCTCTGGGAGAAGTCCCGGTGGCCGGAGGGCGTTTCCTTCTCCGGAACCGCGGCTTCCGTTTCGCTCTCCGCATCGGGTAATGCGGTATGGGGCAGCAGCGTAGCGGGGTCGTAGCCTACGACCGTGTGCCCAGTGTCAGAATAACTCCTGAAATACACCACCTGTCCATCCTCCTGCACGGCGTCACCGGCCAAGCGATAGGCCGAAAGATTCGAGTGGAGCATCACGGGGCACACCAGACGCACCGCCACCAGTACCCACAGAGCGCACAGTACCCATTTGGGGGCAAATTTTTTCAGCAACGGCCGCAGCAGCAGGAGCGCCAATACCAGCCAGCTGGCTGCCACCGCCATATTGAGGGACCTGACAAACAACTCTCGCAAGGTGTCCATGGTCATTCCTCCTTGCGGAACGTGTCGATCATCCGCTGGATCTCCTCTACCTCCGCCGCAGAAAGCTTCTTGCGGGAGGTGAAGGCCGTGATGAAAGCAGGCAGCGAGCCGTCAAAGGTCTCCTCCACGAACCGTTCCGTTTTGGCGGCGTAAAACGCCTCCTGAGAGATCACGACCGACACCAGACCATTTTCATTTTTGAACAGGCCCTTTTCGCACAGTTTCCGCAACACCGTATAGGTGGTGGGCTTCTTCCAGTGCAGCTCCCGTTCGCAAATTTTCACCAGTTCGCCGGACGGCAGCGGCGCATTGTGCCACACCAATTCCGCAAACCGCAGCTGTACCTCGCCCAATTCCAGCTTGTCCATGTTTCTTTCTCCTTTCGGTTTATCCTGTATAAACCATGTATCGAGTTTATCATGAATAAACCGATATGTCAAGACCTTTTTTCACAAGAAAAAGGACCTCTGCACCGCAAAGGTCCTTTTTCTCAAGACGTTGTTCTGTTGGCAAAATACGGCAGCTGAAGGATACGCTGCGCCATCAGATGGTGCCCCTCTGCCGTGGGATGCAGGCCGTCCAGATATAGCTCCGCCCGCGGTTTTCCGTCCGGGCCCCGCAGCAGATCGTACAGCTCCACATACGGCACGCCGAATGTTCGGCAAAACGCCGCCTGCCAGCTGTGATACGCCTCGATCTGGGCCTCACACGCCGGACGTATCATGTCCCGCCATTCCGGCGTCAGCGTGTCAAAAGACACCGCCAGCGGGGACAGCAGGGCACATCTTGCACCGGCCGTCAGCAGCTCCTGAAGCATAGCACCCATATTGGCCCGGGCACCGGTGTCGGTTCCGGAATAGAAAATGTCATTGACGCCGCCCAGCAGCAGCACAAAGGGCCGCTGTCCCAGAGAGCGATTCCGCATCTTCGGAATAACCTCCGTATTCAGACGAACCAGCATTCCGCCGGTGGTATCTCCGCATATACCCAGATTCGTCACCTCACATTGCAGTGCCTGTCCCACCAGGGTGCTCCATCGTTGGGCGGAGCGAACACCGTATCCATATGTCAGGCTGTCGCCCAAGCAGATCAGTTCCATAGTTTCATCCTTTCCGGCAACAATACCGTTTCAAGATCCTGCCATCAGTATATCCTCTCCACCTTCGCATGTAAAGAGGAATTGCTATCCGCGGCGTCATAAGTGCAGCATCGGTACGATGGGATCAATCCTACAGGAAGCAAAAGAGCTAACTGATCGAATCAAAATCAGTTAGCTCTTTTCAACTTACAATGCCATTTCGTTGCCACGAAAGGCTCTAATCCTCGAAAAGTCCAGTGTTTACAGGGGCTTTTCAACCTCTGAAATCATTCCCACTCGCAAAATGAAACTTAATTCTAAACGCTTTTGTTTGGGAGAT
>CAMCSE010000025.1 GCA_945877515.1 uncultured Clostridia bacterium
AACTCCCCCTTGACTATTCTTTCTTTCGACCGTCAACGGCGCTTTCTTTCTCATACGAGAAAGAAAGCGGGGTTGAAAACGCTTTTCTGGCAAGGCAGAAAAGAATGGGCCGTCGGAGACACACCGCGCCTTCGGCGCATTCGAACGCGGGGCTGAAACCGCCCTTACGGAAGCATAAAGCCGCCAAAGCGCTTTTGACAAACGGAGCCGCGCCCAGCCGGGCGCGGCTCTTGCTTTCTATAGGTCTACCTTTTCAAAGCGATCTGCCGACGTATGGAAGGCCAGCGTGCTCAGCAGCAGCCAGACCGCCGCGCCGCCGAGCAGGACCGGCAGCTGCCGCAGCTGGTCGTGCAGGGCGTAGCTTTCCAGAAGCGCGGCGCTCTGCGGCAGGACGGCCAGCAGAACATGCTCCAGCGTTTCCAGCACGGCGATCAGCACAAATTCCAGAATGCTGCACACCAGAAACGGCTTGCCGAGATCGTAGCCGTTTTTATAATGCATCGGCAGGAACACCGCGTTGAATGCGCCCATCAGCACGAAGGACAGGCCGAGAAAGGCCGTGTTGGCCTCGATGCCGACCTCGTTTTTGAGCTGCCCGTACTGCGCCCGGATGAACAGGAACGGGATGCACACGAGCACCTGAAGCAGCTGAAGGTCCATGACCGTCCGCACCCGCGCGCGGACCATCTCCCGCTTGGTCACAGGCAGGAGCATCATGTAATACACGTCGCGGTTTTCCCGGCAGGACTGGAAAAACAGGAAAATGCCGAGAGAATTATAGAAAAAAGTCACATAATACGGATAATTCGGAATGAGCAGCAGTCCGCTCAGCGCCAGAAAGAAAAACGGCACCGGCGACATGGCCAGCCTCCATTCCTTATATTGCAGCGCCTTCATTGCTCCGCCTCCCTTTCCAGATGCACCATAATGTCCTCCAGCGTCGGCTGCGTCACCCTGCAGCCCGCCGCCAGCGCGGCGTCCTTCGCCTCGAGCAGGCCCGTGAACGACTCGCGGTGCTTCCGCAGGCCGTTCAGCGCCCGTTCCATCGCGGGCGTCAGCTGCTCCGGTGTTCCCTCCGCCAGAACGTAGGCGGCGAGGAAGTCCTTCTTCGTCTGTGAGGCGAAAATGCGCCCGTTCTGGATGTAGGTGATGTGATCGGCGCACTTTTCAAGGTCGGAGGTGATGTGCGTCGAAAACAGAATCGACACGCCGTCCTCCTCCGCAAGCGTCAGGAACAGGTCGAGCAGGTCGTCGCGCGAGACTGGGTCGAGACCGGAGGTCGGCTCGTCGAGGATCAGGAGCTTCGCGCCGTGGCTCATGGCCAGCGCAAGCTGGTATTTGACCTTCATGCCCTCGGAAAGCTCGCTCGTGCGCTTGTCCTCGCTCAGGCGGAAGCGTTCGAGGCAGCTGCGGTACATTTTTTCGTCCCATGTGGGATAAAACCGGCGCGTGGCGTCGGTGATCTGGCGCAAGTGCTTGCGCGGGTAATAGCTCAGGCCGCCCGAGACGAAGCCAATGCTCCGGCGGATCTCCTGCTCGTCGCGATCCATGTCCTTTCCGAGCAGCGTGATCCTGCCGGCGTCGGGATGCACCAGATGCAGCAGGGACTTGAGCGTGGTCGTCTTGCCCGCGCCGTTGCGGCCGATGAAGCCCATGACGGAGCCGGACTCCATCGAAAACGATACGTCCCGGAGCGCAAATTCCGGGTAGGCCTTGCACAAGCCCTCAACCTTCAGGATCGTCATTGTCCGCCTCCCGCGCCGTTTCCCACAGCCGCTCCGGTACGGAGATGCTGTTTTCATCGATCAGCGCAATGCCGCGCTTTTTATCGGCCATCAGCAGCAGCTGGTCGCCGGGCTGGATGCCGAAAAGCTCCCTTGCGCCCTTCGGAATGACGATCTGGCCCTTATCGCCGACCTTGACGATGCTGATGAATTTGCCCTTTGGATATTGCAGCGCCATAAAACCCCTTCTTTCCAAAAAGTATAACTTTTCCCACGTAGTATAACACAAGAAAAAATGAAAAGCAAGGGTTGCATTTTGGAAAAAATCGTATAGAATGGTGACAGTAGTAACGGGAAAGGAGGCAGCGCCATGAAATACGTCTGCGACATCTGCGGTTGGGTCTATGACGAGGACGAGGGCTATCCCGAGGGCGGCATTGCGCCCGGCACCAAGTGGGAAGACGTGCCCGAGGATTTCGAGTGCCCGGTCTGCTACGTCGGCAAGGATCAGTTCTCCGAAGCGGATGAATAAAAAGTCCATGTCCCGGGCGAACACCCGGGACATTTTCTATGCTCAGGCGCTTTTCCGGGAACTTCTGGGCCGGTTTTTCGTCTGAAAAACAGGGCAGCATCGCACAATTGCGTCTGCGCGCTGCGGCGGAGCTTTTTCGCCAATTCTGCGGTGCTGGCATAGAAATATCCGCCGGAAAAGGCGGACAGAAAAATTTGGAGGTATTTTTATGTGGGGCATCGGCCTGTTTGAATCGCTGTTTCCCATCTTTTTTCTTCTCTTTTTCGGCGTTGCCATTTATATGATCGTCTCGACGCTTGCCGCCCGCGCGAGGGAAAACCGCCGCAATGATGCCTCGCCCCGGCTGACCGTCCCGGCCAGCGTCGTGGCCAAGCGCGCGCAGGTCGGCTCGTCCGTCCATCACAACGCCGCGACGCACACCAGCTCCACCCACTATAACACCCGATACTTTGCGACCTTCCAGTTCGAGAGCGGCGACCGGCTGGAGCTTCCGGTCGCGGCCACGGAATACGGCCTGCTCGTCGAGGGTGACCACGGCCTGCTCAGCTTTCAGGGCACACGCTATCTCGGCTTCCAGCGGCAATGACATACAGAAACAGAGGCAGCGGAATCGCTGTCTCTTGTTTTATAATAAGAATATATTGATAAACGATAAATTTCACTTGACATTCGATAAATTCCGTGCTATCATGCAGGCAGAAAGCAAAAGGAGCGTGACGCCTATGAACTGGAATGCGGATAAGAGCGTGCGGCTGTCGCAGGCGTGCGTGATCGTGTTTGCCGCGCTGCTGCTGGCGTTGGACATCGGGTGCTATTGGGCTGTCCAGTGGTTCACCGGCCTGCGGCAGATGTCGAAGCAGAGTGTCTTTCTCATGATGCTCACGATCTATCTGTGCAGCATTTTCGCGTGGATCCTGCTGGTGCAGCTCTGGCGGCTGCTGCGGAACATTCAGGCCGGGCGCATCTTTGACGAGGACAACGTCCACCTTCTCCGCGCGGTAAGCTGGTGCTGTGTGGGGGCTGGGCTGATCTGCCTGGTCAGCACGGTCTACTATATTCCCTTCGCAGCCGTCGGCATTGCAGCGTGCTTCATGGCGCTGATCGTGCGCATCGTCAAGAACGTGTTCCAACAGGCCATCGCCATGAAGTCTGAGCTGGATCTCACGGTCTAGGAGGCGCACCATGGAAATTCTCGTGAATCTGGACGTGATGATGGCAAAGCGCAAAATTTCCGCCGGAGAGCTTGCCGAGCGTGTCGGCATCACGCCCGCGAATCTGTCCATTCTCAAAAACAACAAGGCGAAGGCCATCCGCTTTTCCACGCTGATGGCGCTGTGCCGCGAGCTGCAATGCCAGCCCGGAGACCTTCTGGAATTTGTGGACGGCCCCAAGGCCGCTGAGTAAAGGAGAATCGAATATGGAAAAGCCCGAACGGGATGCCGAACAGAGCACCCCTCAGTATTCTGCATCCATTTTACCGGAAAACGCCGGCGAAGCCTATGTCGCCATACCGGAGCCGCAGCCGTTTACGGCCACCCTGCGGGAGCGGCTCCTTGCCTTACTTATCTATATCCCCGCCTATCTCTACTGCTGCAGTTGGAATACCGGATACGCCTTTCTGATCTTCTGTGCGTTCTTTATCGCCATGACCGAGTGGCGCCATTGGGAGGAGAAGCGCAGCCTTGAAAGCTGGGTCTGGCTGGGCTGCCTTGCCGTGACGGTGCTGAGCGCACCGCTGGGCCGCAACCGCGTTTGGGGCGACCTGCGCCTGCTGTTTGCGCACGGCTTTGCGATCTATTGGGTGCTCAGCCGCTCCGGGCGGCTGAGCGGCGGCGAAAGCGGCCATCTTCTGCCGCTCGACGCGCTGAACGGCGCGGTCATTTTCCCGGCGAAGCACTTTTTCCTGCGCATCCGCACGGTCTTTTATACGCTGACGCATCTGCGCGGCGCCGATCAAAAGCGTCAGCCGGTCGTCGTCTTTGCGGTCGTCCTCGCGCTGGCCGCCGCGCTGAGCCTGCTGGTGCTGGCCATACAGGAGCTTTCCGGCGCGGACGCCGTATTTCAGGACGGCGCGAAACGCTTTCTGGCTCTGCTGACGCCGCAGATTGACGATCTTGTTCTCTGGCGCTTCCTGCTCAGCCTCCCGATTGGCGCATACCTCTTCGGCCTCGTTGCCGGGACGGGCCGCGAATCCATCGAGGCGCTCCGCGGACGCGGTGAGGCTGTCGAGTCCTGCCTTCGGTCGCTCCGCAAGGTGCCGTTCGGCGTCTGGATCGCCGTCATGGCCGTTTTTTCCGCCGTCTATCTCGCATTCTTCGGCCTTCAGGCCAGCTATCTCTTCGGCGCGTTCACCCGCACCCTCCCCGAGGGCTATACCGTCGCGGAATACGCGCGGCAGGGCTTCTTCTCGCTGTGCCGCGTGATGGCGGTCAACTTTGCGCTGCTGTGGCTGGTGACGCGCTCGTGTGCGCAGCCGGTCCGCGAGAAAAGGAGCGTTCTGCTGCTGTGTACGGGCATCCTGGCCGAAAGCCTCCTGTTCGCCGTGATCGCCGCCTCCAAGCTGTATCTCTACATCTCCAGCTTCGGCTTCACGCCGCTGCGGCTGCAATCGGCGTGGCTGATCGTCGTGCTGTTTGCGGGCTGCGCGTGCGCGCTCTACGCCCTCTGGGGCGGCAAAAAGGCCATGAAGGGCTGGATGCTCTTTGCGGGTGTGACTCTGGCGCTGCTGCACCTCTATTGAGCCGCACTCCGTATACCAGTGGGGGAGCCTCCCGCCGGAGGTTCCCCTTTCCCCGGAAAACCGTCGAAAAACGGTGAAATTTCCTTTGAAGTTTGCACCCTTTTGGGGGTTGACAGTCCGCACCGGATGTGCTATGATAATTGAGCGCACGAGAGAGCGCTTCTATCGCGGGATAGAGCAGTCTGGCAGCTCGTCGGGCTCATAACCCGGAGGTCGGGGGTTCAAATCCCTCTCCCGCAACCATAACTGTTGCAGTAATTGATACGATCATCAGTTACTGCAACAGTTTTTTTGTGCCGTAAACGCCTTGATACGCAAGGACTTTTTACAGCATAGGGTGCAAATCCTGAATACGGTATGCTTTTGAGCGATTTTTATTGCGCCCATTTCATCGAAATCAGGGGAAATGGCAATTCCTATCGTTTCAAAAAAACGATTGCCCCTTTGCTATTGTTTCATCTCCAAAACGCAAAAAACGCCCAGCGCAAAATCCGTTATGAGCCGGAAATTGCACTGGGCGTTATTGTATTCGTGTGTTATAATGTCTTTATAATTTCTCTGCCATTTTTGAAGCTGAATGTCACTCTGTCATCATGGTACACCGTCACATGGTCGATCATGGCATTCCACAGGTGATCGCTGAATTCTACCGGAAGATCCGGCAATGCTGAAATCTCAAACATAAAGCACTCCAGTACATCCACCTCAAAGCCGATGGTAACCTTTCTGCCCTGCAGCTTGTCATAGCGTTCCTGGGCGGCATTATACCGCTGGGCAAGAGCGTCATATTTCCGGTTGTATTCGTCCTGGTTCATGGCCTTGGTAGCGTTCTCGGCAATCAGCTTCTGGATGAGCATGGACACGGTGTCCATCTCCTCTGTCAGCTTTTCGCACTCCCGGTCAATGGCCATGGTGTCGGCAAGGGTATTTCGCATGACGGTACAGTCCTCAAGGAGCGCATCCCTGTCTGCCATCAATTCTGAGGTGGCTTCCAGAAACAACCGCTTGATGTCTTCTTCATTCAGGTGTGGAGTTGCGCATTTTTTCTCTCCCTGGTACTTGCTGTTGCACTGCCAGATGGTGCGCCGATACTTGTCGGTGCTGTGCCAGAGTTTACTGCCAAAGTAACCGCCGCAGTCTCCGCAAATGATTTTGGAGGAAAAGGGGCTGAGACTATTGTGGTGCCTGCCTTTGGCCTTTCGCTTTGCCATCTCAGCCTGCACCAGATCCCACTCGGCTTTATCAATGATACCCGGGTGGCTGTCCGTCACATAATACTGTGGGACTTCGCCCTCGTTGACCTTCATTTTCTTATTGAGGAAGTCCACCGTAAACTTCTTTTGAAGTACCGCGTCGCCCTTATACTTTTCATTGGTCAGAATACTCTCTATGGTGCTGGTCTGCCATACCGTCTTTCCTCTCGGTGTGGGAATGCCCTGTGCCGTGAGATGCTTCGCTATGGCGTTGACGGTCTTGCCGCCTATGAACATTTTGTATATGGTTCTGACCGTTTCAGCCTCCTCCGGAACGATCTCCGGATTTCCATCCTCACCCCGGCGGTAGCCGAGGAAAGAGGAAAACGGAATGTTGACTTTGCCGTCCGCAAAGCGTTTCCGCTGACCCCATGTGACATTATCGGAGATGCTGCGGCTTTCTTCCTGCGCAAGGCTGCTCATAATGGTCAGGAGCAGTTCGCCCTTACCGTCGAAAGACCAGATGTTTTCCTTCTGAAAGTACACCTCCACGCCACGCTCTTTCAGCTTGCGGATCGTGGAAAGGCTGTCCACCGTGTTTCTGGCAAAGCGGCTGACAGATTTGGTGACGATGAGATCTATCTTCCCGGCAAGAGCATCTGCCACCATGCTGTTGAAGCCTTCCCGGTGCTTGGTATTCAATGCGCTGATACCCTCGTCCGTATAGACCCCGGCGAACTCCCAGTCGGCGTTGGAGCGGATGTACTGGGTGTAGTAGTCCACCTGTGCCTGGTAGGAGGTCAGCTGTTCCTCGCTGTCTGTGGACACACGGGCATAACCGGCGACTCTGCGCTTTTTTCTGCCGTCCACCGGCAGCTTACTGTGTTTCTGCTTTGTTGCAGGGATCATGGTGACATTAGCCATTGCGTTTGCTCCTTTCCAGCTGTTTCTGCCGCGCCTGCTCTTTCATCTCATCCGTCCAGCTTTCTGCCCTGGAGCGGTCTGTCCAATGACGGGTGATCTCAGAACCGTCTTTCATGCGGATTCGGATGACATTTCCGTTTTCCGCAATGATGCAATCCACATCGCCAAGGTCAATATCGGCGGTCATTTCATACAGCTTCTCTTCTGGAATCTGCTTGGATGGGCAGGCAGCCTTTCCCTGTGTATTGAAGGTCGTGCAGATCCAAACGATGCCGCCGGCAGTGGTTTTCCTGCGGTAGTGCTTTCCACAGTTTCCGCAGACGATCATGCCGGAAAAAGGATATCGCGCAGCATAGTTCCGCTTGGTCGATGTGTACTTCTTCGAGCGCCTTTCAATCTCGGCCTGTACCGCGTCAAAGACATCCAAATCGATGATCGCCTCATGGGTATCCGTTGCGTGATACATGGGCATTTCACCGTTGTTAGGCACGGTTTCCTTACTGATATAATCCTCACGGTAGGTCTTTTGCAGGAGAAGATTTCCCGTGTAGGTGTAGTTTTTCAAAATTTTCATCACCGCGCTTTTGTGCCAGATGCCACCCAATCGGGTAGGAACACCGTCCGCATTCAGTCCATTGGCGATCGCGGTGGTGCCTTTCCCGGAAAGATACTCCCTATAGATCCTGCGGACGGTTTCGGCTTCGGTCGGCTCGATCACATACCGTCCATCGTAATACCGATAGCCCAGCAAAGTGCCGTCCCAGGGCTTTCCTTCCTGAAAATTCTTCTTGACTCGCCATTTCTGGTTTTCGCTTACGGACTGGCTCTCCGCCTGTGCAAAGGATGCCAGGATGGAAAGCATCAGTTCTCCGTCTGCGGTGAGCGTCTGGATGTTCTGTTCCTCAAAATGGACATCCACACCGAGAGATCTCAGTTCCCGAACCGTTTCCAGAAGCGTGACCGTATTTCTGGCGAAGCGGGAGATGCTCTTGGTCAGAACGATGTCGATCTTCCCTGCACGGCAGTCGGCAAGCAACTTTTGAAATTGCTCCCGGCTGTCCTTAGTCCCCGTTTTGGCTTCATCCGCATATACCCCAACATATTCCCAGCCGGGGTGAGACTGGATGTTGCTGCTGTAATAGCTGATTTGCGCCGACAGGCTGTGGTGCATGGCATCTTTTGCGGAGGATACACGGGCGTATGCAGCCACGCGCTTTTGTCTGGGCATTTGTTGAGGAAATACCCGCTGTTCTATTGTCTTTGGCATATTCTGCCCTCCTTGTATCAAGTATCGGGTATATACTATATTGCTCGGAAAGGCAGATATAGCAAGGATTATGCGGCAAAAATACTGCCCGAATCGAAGCCGTATTTTCTGGTCAAAACTGTCAGCATTTTCCGCCTGTCTCTCGCGGAAATCAGGTTCTGCTTTTCCATATTCTCCACGATTGCAACGGCAGCATGATACTGCATCAGCTTTTCCGGTGCATAGCGATCCTTCTGGTTTTTACTGTTTTCCATCGGTATCCTCCCTGTAACGATGATTCCAATAGGTAATGCGGCAGCGGTCGGAACAGTATTTTTTCGCCTTTCTTCCGGTTTTTTGCAGGACAGGCTTTCCGCAGCAAACACAGGGCAGCGTCCCGGGAATCACAGGGTGTCTGCGAATGTGGCTTTTTACCGTGTTCACGGAGATCCCCAGTTCCTTTGCCATGGCTGTCGGGGTACTGCCATTCAACCGCATTCTATCGATTTTCCGAATGATCTCTCGATTCATAGTTCTCCTCCGTCATCTGAGTAAAAGGAAAGGCTTGTACGATGCGCCTTTTTCTGACTGCATTCGTACAAGCCTCCGGGGATCTGCGTGAGCGGTTTGGTGGATTACGCCTTCATCTTCATAATCTGTACGGCTTCGGGCAGGATCAGCTTGCCGTCCACACGTTCCTTGGCAAGGAAGGCGACCTGTCCGACACCGGCGTACAGTTCGTGAAGCGCAGCGATACTGCGGATTCCGCGATCACCGATGTTGTAGTAGCTGAAATCGCCAAAGGCCATGACAGGCTTTCCGGCGGCAACCGTGGGGACATAGACGGAAGTATACACAGGATAGCCGAGAATACGGTCGGGTTCTCCCGCCTGTAAACCGGGCTGCCAGAGGAAGTTACCGTTGCTGTCCTTCATCTTTCGGATATTGGCCAGCGTGCTGTCTGCCATAATGAAGGCAGCCTTCTCACGATACGGACGCTTCAGCTTGTACACAAGGTCAACGATCTCATCGGCGGTAATGGCTGCTCCGGCAGTGGTAACACCAATCTGACCGCCTCCCGCCGCATCCAGAATGCCGGTAGGCTTGTTGGAGCCGTTGCCCATGATAAACGCTTCCTCCTCGGCATCCGCAATGGCCTGACCGAAGGAACGGATCAGGTAGCCTTCCAGGTCATACTGGTTGTCTGCCAGCAGTTCCTCAGACACCTTAACGGCAACGGACAGCTTGTAGGCATCCAGGATCACCTGAGAGAAGGTGGCATCGCCAAAGGCCAGCGCACCGCTTTCCTCTACCCAGGAAGCCGCAGGCTTGGTGGCAGCCACATTGATCTTGCGTTCGCCGGAGGTCTGAATGACCGTACCCAGTTTGCGGAGAACGTTTTCCTGTTCCAGCTTCTCGATAAGACGGGTATCATACTCCTCCGGGACAAGGAAACCACCGGCAGAATCCGTTCCCTCCACCAGCACATTGGACACCTGACGGAAGTTGGAGCGAAGCGCGCCCAGCATTGCCGCCTTGTACTCGTTGGAGGCACGGCCGGTCTTCAGATCGCCGACTGCGCCAGGGAGATTGGTGATGGGAGAGCCCACCGGGCGGGACAGTTCCGCATCCAGTGCAAGGCAGCGCTCAGCACGCTTGATCTCCTCGCCCATGCCCACGATCTCCGCTTCCATTTTTTCAAAGGTTGCCACATCCTCAGGGGCGAGCATACCTTTTTCGTTGCGATGGGATTCCAGAAAGTTTTTGGCATTCTCCCATGCCTTTGCGCGGTTTTCCCGCAGTTCGTTTACAGTGAAAGTCTTCATAATCAAAATTCCTCCTGCCTCTAAGGGCATAAATAATACTCCGGCCCACCGGAGTTATGAAAATATAAAGCACGGCAAAAGGGTATACATCCTCAAACCGTATCTTCCCTTATTGTTTTCCGGCATAGATACCGGCATCCTCCAGTTTGATCATGGCCCCCTGGAGCAGGAAATTGTTCCCGCCTTTTTCATCGGGGATCAGATCAAAGCCTTCAAGCCTTCTGACATCGTTCGGACACAGAAAGCCATTGTTGATCCCAACCGCATAGCCCTCCATACGGCTTTTATAATCGCCCCGGAGCAGACCGTCCACATTGAAACGGATCTCGTATTTCTTCTGTTCCTCTCTTGTAAGCAGCGCGTCTGTCAGTGCGGATTCCCAGCGGCCGATCCACGGCGCAAGAGTGAATTTCACAAATTCCAGGCTCATTTCCTCGATGTTCGAGAAGGTGGCCTTGCTGAGATCCCCCAGCATATGGGGCGGTATCCGGAATATCCTTGCGATCTCATTGAGCTGATACTGCCGGGTTTCCAGAAGCTGGCTGTCCTGCGGGCTCATGGTAATGGGCTTAAAGTGGAGGCCTTCTTCCAGAATCGCCACCTTTCCGGCATTGCCTGTGCCGCCGAAGGTCTGATTCCAGCTTTCCCGCAGCTTGGTCACATCCTTGATAACGCCGGGATGCTCCAGCACACCGGCGGGAGCGGCACCATTGGAAAAGAACTTGCTGCCGTATTCCTCCGCCGCCAGCGCAAGTCCGATGGCATTCCGGGTCATGGAAATGGGACTGTGTCCGATGAGTCCGTCAAATCCCAGTGCCGGGATGTGCAGTACATCCTCCGGCAGGAGGATGACCGCATTTCCCTCCATCGTGGGTGGCTCGTTTTCGTTTCGGAGATAGCGATAGAAAAGCTGCCCCTGCCCATCCCGCTCCACAGACATTTTGTTGGGCAGTAGCGGATACAGTCCCAGAACTTCTCCCTTTCCATTGCGCAGGATCTGTGCATACCCGTTGCCCCACAGCAGGATATGGGTCATAAGGGTCTCACGGAAGATAAAGCTGGTCATTTCCGGATTCGGCTTGTTGTGGAGCAGATAGTACAGGTCTGTGTCCTCTGCCTTTTTCCGGCTGCCTTCCTCCCCTTTGTAAAACACGTGGAGCGGCAGGCTCGCAATGCTCTCGGCTAAGATACGCACAGCGGCATTGACCGCGGATATCTGCATGGCTGTGCGTTCGTTGACGATCTTTCCGGCACTGCTCTGGCCGAAGGAAAAGCGGTATCCGCTTCCCGCTGCCCGGTTGGCAGTTCGCCGGTTGGATAAGCCTTTGAAGAAACCCATAGGCTCTTTGACCTCCTTTTTCCAAAATTACAGAACGATCATCCCACGATGCTCATACACGGATTCCGTTCTCTGCTGTTCATTGCGCAGTGCCCGATCCAGCGCCATCACCAATGCCACAGCTGCATCCACCTTTTCCGTGGCCCGGGCCTTGTCGATCTTGATGTTTCCCGCAGGGTCAGTCCTCACCACGATATTATCCATACACCAGCGCAGGACGGGATGCCCGCCATGGCACAGTTTCTGCTCCAGAGTCAGGCGCATCAGGTCTTTGGTTGGATTGCTCATGGATAGAAACCCCTGCCCCATGGCAACCATAGACAGCCCCTCATCCGCAAGGTGCTGTACCAGCATTTGGGCATTCCAGCGGTCGTATGCGATCTCACGAATGTCGTAAATTTCGCGCAGAGACAGGATAAACTGCTCAATGCTGTCATAGTCGACCACATTACCTTCCGTGGTCTGGATGAATCCCTGCCTGGCCCACAGGTCATAATTGACATGATCCTTCTGGGAGCGGATGTCAATGGTCTCCTTCGGCACCCAGCAGAATGGGAGAATATAATACGGCTCATCATCCTCCGTGGGTGGAAACACCAGCACCAGTGCCGTTAAATCCTGCGTAGAGGACAGATCCAGACCTCCGTAGCAGGGTCGGCCACGGAGAAATGCCGTATCGAAAGGTGTGCCACAGGCATCCCATTTTTCCATTGGCATCCAGCGAACAGCTTGCTTGACCCACTGAGAAAGGCGAAGCTGCCGGAAGCTGTTCTCCTCCGCCGGATTCTGTTTGGCACTTTCACAGGCTTCATACAGCCTGTCGATGGAGAAGGTCACACCCAGAGAGGGATTTGCCTTTGCCCATGTAGCTGGGTCTGTCCAGTCATCCTCCAAAGCCGCACCGTAGATCACGGGATAAAAGGTTGGATCGGTTTTTCGACCCTCCAGAATATCCTGTGCTTTCTGGTGCTGCTGATAGCATACGGAGTTCAGGTTATCTCCGGCTGTGGTGATGAGGAAGGTCAAGCTCTGCCGTCTGGCATCACCGGCACCTTTGGTAAGTACATTGAACAGCCGGTCATCCGGTTGGCAATGCAGCTCATCGATAATGCAGCCGTGGACATTGAAACCGTGCTTATTATTCGCATCCGCTGACAGCACCTGATAAAAGCTGTTGGTCGGCTCATAGACCAGTCGTTTTCGGCTGTCCAGTATCCGCAGCCGTTTGTTTAGTGCCGGACAGATCCGCACCATATCCGCGGCAACGGCATAGACCAGGGAAGCCTGCTGGCGGTCAGCCGCAGCACCATAGACCTCGGCACGCTGCTCTCCGTCGGCACAGAGCAGATACAGTGCTATGGCGGCAGCAAGTTCCGTTTTCCCGGACTTTTTTGCCGTTTCCACATAAGCGGTGCGAAACTGCCGGGTGCCGTCTTCCTTTACTACACCAAAGAGATCACGAATGACGGTCTCCTGCCAGCCCAGCAGCATAAACGGTTTGTTGTAAAACTCACCCTTGGTGTGGCGCAGACACTGAATGAAGTTCACGGCTCTGTCTGCTTTTTCCTTATCATAATGTGACGTCGGCAGCATAAACCGCGTCGGGGAATATTGATACATTTCGGTTCATGCCTCCTTCTGTAGTTACAATCCGAGCAGCTGTTCCATCATCCTGTCTTGAGGATCGCCGGTCACAGGCTCCGTGCAGTTTGCTTCCACCACCCCGTAGATCTGCTGCCACAGGAGGTTCGCCTGTTTGAGATAGTTCTGTGCCATCGTCACAAAGGGGCTGCCGATCATGCCGCCTGTTGTGGGATGCTTTGAGATAAATCCGTACTCCGACGTGAGCTTTTCCAGCTGCACATATCTGGCCATCGCCATGCTGTACTGCTCCAAAAGCTGGGGGCTGACAAACTGGGCACAGTTGCGCTCATAAAGCCATTTCCAGACCTCAAGATAGATCTCCTTGCCGTACAGCTCGCCGGTACGCTGTGTATCCGAGAGATACTCCTTCACATCGGGCAGCTCTGCGGCGGTAAGCTCCGGCGGCTCCGGCAGAACAACGGCTTTTGCAGCCTTGCCTTCCTGTATCTTCTCAGCCAGAGGTTTTTTCTTTCTGCCCGCGCCGACTCTGGCACCGCCACGGTTTGTACCGTCTTTCGCCATCGTTACCACCTCCTTCCGGTGCGGCGATCGTTTGATTCCTTTGAAAAATCAGAAAAGAATTAAACAGAAAAGCATATCCGGGCAGTCGAAAACCATCCCAGATATGCCTGAAATATCTGTTTTTTGCTAATTCCCATTGGTTAATGGGGTGTCTGAAAAAGAAAAGACGCACACGACGGGGGGCGGCCGGTATCCTGACGATCACGCCGAGATTTCAAACCCGCCCCTCCCCAAATCAAAGGAAATCAAAGAAGAATCAAACATTTTTCAAACATCATTCAAACGCAAAAACGCAGATCAAACACAATTTTTCTTCTTTTCATTTGAAGCTGAACATCATTTGCTGCTCCACCGATCGCTGTAGTCCATTGGATCACCCATCATGGGAAGTCCCTGCTTCCCGTCCACCTGACGCTGAAAGATGGGAGAGGACTTGCGGATACGGAAATTCCAGTTCAGTTCATCCATGACGGCAGGGAAGAAACCACACAGGAGCATGGCTTCTTTAAACTGGTTGTTCGTCATATAGATTTTGGTGCGGTCTTCCAGCAGATGCTTCATGCCGTAGCTGGTGTGGCCGTACAGCACGGCCTTGGCGGGAAGCACATTGTAGTAGAGCCAGGTCAGGACCTTTTTCTGTTCCTCCGCTGTCAGGTCACGGAAGTGGCTCTTGTCATCTCCTGTCTCAACACAGTATTCCGACGTTCCTTCCGGAGAACGCTTCCGTGTTACCGTACAGATACGACCTTCTAGTTTCATGGGACTGTTCATACAACATTCTCCTTTTCTCCGGCGTTTCGGCTGCCGGTGCCGTTTGTCTTGTGCCAGCGATCTCCATGGGATGCGTGGATCGTTCCATGGCAGGAATCGCAGAGGCTCATGAGGTTGTCCGGTGCGTGACTGCCGCCCTCTGACAGCGGCTTGATGTGGTGTACCAGCGTGGCAGTTACATATCTGCCGTTTTGCATACATCGTTCACACAGTGGCTGCCGATGCAGCTGTGCGGCCCGGATGGCTTTCCATCCTTTGTTGTGATAACGATCGTAGTTCTCCCGGCTGCGGTAGTAGCGGTCATAGTCTTTGTTCGCCTGTTGCCTGTGCTTTTCGCAATAGCGGCCATCTGTCAGGTTGGGGCATCCGGGAACGGCGCAGGGCTTTTTCTGTTTACGCGGCATCCCGTACCCCCTCGATCAAACTGCACTCGTCTTTCTCAATGGAGCCATCTGGTGTGCAGAGGTAAATACCTGTACTCCCATCGTGACGGGTCGCCAGCAGATACGCATAGTGGAGGGGTCTCAAGTCCACATAATGCTTTCTGCCGTTTACCATGACCGGGGTAGCCACTCTGACCGTTTCCTCCACCGGGGTCAGTTTCTTAACGCTTTTCCGCAACATAATGATCTCCCTCCTGTCATTCTGACCATGAAAAAAAGGACGGCAGAATGCCCTCCTCAGGATGCCATTTTCTGTTCCAGCGTTTCCTGCAGGAGAGGAAGCGCTCTGCCGTGGAGGCGCTGGACGGTACGAACGCTCATTCCCATGTCCAGAGCGATCTTCTCCCAGTCCTGACCGTGGATATACTTCTTCGTCACCACAGCCTGCTGGTTGACATCCTCCAAAGTCGCAATGAACTCCGCCACCGCGACTTTCGCATCCGCACAGGCATTCCGGGCCTCCTGCAATTCGCGTTCCAGCGCATCCAGCGCCATGGCAGCACTCTCCACCTGGGAATGGTCCTGATCCCTGCTGCAGGAAATATGCTCCGAATAGCTCATGCCGTGAGCACCAATGGATTCCTCTCTGTAATCGATGCGCTCCTCAATCAGGTGTACCTTACGTTTGGCATCCTTGACCCGGTAGAGAAAGTCCTTCACCGGCTTAAACCTGTCCGGCTTTTTTCCCAATGCCAGATGAATAGCAGCCATTACTTTGTCTTCATTTTCCATATCCAGATCCTCCCGATTTTACTGTTTTTATCTGGGCGATAGTACTCCCTATATATAGCCAAAAAAGTTCACATCCTCGGACACGGTGGTTTCCGGGTTGCTGCGGTTACCACTGCCCGGTATCCCGTTACCACCGAAGTGGTAACCGACACGGTTCGGTATTCTCCTGAAAAGGCTTATAAACCCTATATTTCCTATAAACAATAGTATATGGTTACCACAGTTACCACTGTTACCACTACTACATATACTCTTATACGGGTAAATAAAAATCGTCATTTCCGATGTCTTTTTTCTTTATAAAAATATAGGGTATATATGGGTGGAAAAAGAGGTAACTGTGGTAACCGTGGAAAAACGCAGGAAAACCCGCCGTGTGTTGGATGTGCCAACGCTGCCTTATTGCAGGAAATCCGGCTCATCTGCGGTCAGCGGCGGGAACTCTTGCGGTTCCTCTTCCAAATCGATATTCAGGACATATGCCTTTACCGGGGTCCCTTTGATTTTGGTCGTGGTCTGTGAACGAACCTTGCCTTGGGAATCCGTAAAGGTCCGGATCATGTTCCGTTCCTGAAATCCCCTGATGCACTTCCGGGCAGAAAATCCAGCCTGCTCCAGAGCATCGTTCAGGATAGCGGCAATGACATACACCGTATTTCTCTCAGCCTTACCGAATACCGGTGAGGTCTCAAAGGTCACGGTACTGGTGCAGAAATGCACTTTGTTGGACGCGATCCAGCCGCAGACAAATTCCCATGCAGATTCGATGGAATCCCTGGGGGCATTGTCCTCCTGATTCTTCAACAGCAGTTTCCCCAGCGCTACAGCCTCTGTGTAAGCCTGTTCCTTACGCAAATGGAACACGGCAATGCTGCTGTAGTAGTCGGCCAAAGCCAGCACAGCGATGTTGTCACGCTGGACACAGCGGCTTTCCAATGCGTTGAGAAACTGGGAATAATCATCCCGAAGTCCGCCAAGATGGTCGATGACCCAGCGGATATAGGTTTCCCCGGCAAAGCCGTAGTTGCTCTCCGCCACCTGATGGAGTTCCTTTCCCAGTTCATCATCCGGCGCGCCCACACCGTCTTCGTTCAGCGGACAGGCATACAGTTCCATCAGCCGGGTATTCACACCGTCCATGGAGTTTTCCGCACTCATGGGTTGTTCGCCGGTGGAGAGGATGCAGTTATGCCATTCCTCGATTTTCTGAATGCCATCGCCCACACGGCCTCTGGTCTTACCGACACCGTTGCCCAGAGTGTAAACCACATCATTCACAGAAAGCCGCTTCTGATTCAGTGTCTGCAATTCATCCAGAGCAAAGGGCAGATGTTTCAGAGTTCCCGCCGTTCGCTCCATGCCAACGATGGTGGAAAAATATTTGCTGACCAGCGTTCGGGGATCGCCCCAGACAGACATGGCCAGTTTCAGCACGGCAGTCTTACCGCTGCGGCTGCCGTACCAGTTGTGTACATAGATATTTCTGTGGTGCAGCTTTTCAAGAAGCGGCGAAGCGAAGCTTGCTGCCAGCATGGCCCTTGCAAATGGCATGGTTCGCGCCTTCGCGGCGGTGGCAAGCCATGTCTCCTCGCAGCCGGCCTTCTGCAACGCCCCGAGCAACCGCTCTGTCTCATTTCCGTCTGTCTGGGCAACGATCCCATCCTTCATGCTGTAGGGATAGAATTCGTTTCCTACCCATCCCGCTCTGCGAATGGCCCTGCGGATGGGGATCACATGGGCATTGGCGGATTCCATTTCCGCAATAAATTTTGTCACGGAGCCAGCCGTACCGGAGGATACCGGGAAACCGGCATCGGCATAGCGGATAATTACATTCTTGTTGAGCATATCCGCTCTGGGCGCGATCAGCGTTTTGTACTTTCCGTTTCGCCGGAAGGTGATCTCCAGTTTCTCGGTAGAATCATCCACATTGACCAGTTTGGCAGAAACAAACAGCGGCTCCGCAGAAATGAGTACCGGCTTTAATTCGCCCAGCACCATTTCCATATGGCGGATGCCGCTGTCGCTCACCACCCAGTTTTCTGGCACAAGCATCCCCGGTGTCTGTATCCCGGACAGGCGCAAAAGCTGGGCCGTCGTTTTACTGGCCCCGCCTTTTACGAGTTTCTGTACCTCTCGCTCAAAGATGCGGATGCCCACAGCTTTGGGGATGTGGTTTCGTAGCTTTACGTACCGGGTCATATCATGCAGAAATGCCCAGGCCGCAAGGGAGAGCAGTTCCGGGGACAACGCGGAATCAATGGTTATTTCCGCAGCAAGAATGGCATCGATGCTGTCCTGCCGGTCTGCCGTCTCGGCAGCTTCCGCATCATCTTCATCAATCTCTTCAAAATCCGCACGAACAAAATAATCCGGCTCATAAAACTCAGTGCAGCCTTTGATGGCATTGGTCATGGTGATCTCTCCATAAGTGGCGTTTCCCCGGCGTTCATCCCACTTGTCCCGCACCAGCCCGGATTCCCGATAGATCCGATCCATTTGCGCCATGTCCCCACGGCAGTAGAATGCCAGAATTCGATGGAAGGACATATCCGCCTCGGAATGGGACCAGTTCTCGTCCCCAAGGCCTTCCCATTCGCCCTGATACAGCTTTTGGAATTTCCGTCCCTGTTTGCCGCAGGATGCCTTCCGAATCACCTCGGCATCTGAAAGCACAGAGCCGCCGGTGGGCAATACCACGTCCACCTTCTTTTTCTCCGGGCGTTTCATGAAGGTGTCCTGAAACAAACGCAGCTGTTCTGCACTGACAGCCAGAGAACCCTTTCGGAAGATATTTCCTGTCACAGTGATAAATCGGTTGCTACAGCCGGGGAAATAGTTCTCCATGCCGACTTTTCTGTTGTTTACATAATACAAATCTGAATCAAATACATATCCCTCCGGGATGAGGAAATACAGATGCAGACCGGTTCCGGATGGGGATATCTCTGCCCATGCCTCAGGCAGCAGATCCAGCGCTTTCTGTGCTTTTTCTGTCAGCGTTCCGTCCTTCTGTATGGCATCGTCCACGTCGATGCAGCCGATGCGGCCCTCTATACGGATACCAATGCCGTCATAATGTGGCAGTGCTTCCAGCGCGGTGTCCAGTTTGGCAAAGGTGTCCGGGGTGTTTACCTGTGCGCGTTTTCCCGTAACTGGATCATAGGGTACCTTTGTGTCATTTCCGTTCCGCTTTTCCCATCTCCAGTTGCAGAATGGCAGATCCCGGATTTCCTCCGGGTAGGAACGAAGATCGTCATGTAAAGCGTTGTTCATAAGCCCCTCCTGTAAAAAAATAAAGGAGAAGCCTTTCGGCCCCTCCCGGGTGTTGATCCGACCTGTGTCGGTTATATCCTTTTGTCACTGATTGTCCTGCGTTATCATGTACGGGCGGTTTTTTAGGTTCACTCCTCCAACCGCCATGAGGGTACAGAATCCCCTATATATAACCGGGAAAGTTCACATTCGGCGTCACCCGGGGTCATGCTGCGTCATCCAGTTCCTTTTCGATCTCATTAAGGGCCTTTCTGTCCGGAATGTTCTCCTGATAGAAGAGTACTGTCAGCTGCCGGGCAAGTTCCATTTCCTGCGCCTCTTTCCGCTGCCGGGAATATTCCGTATCGATCCGCTGGTTCCGCTCCTCGGCTGCCGCCTTTTCTGCTTTCAATTCCGCCTTGCTGGGGACAATAAAGCCGAGAGCGATAAGAATATCCCGCATACTCTTTAGAAGTCTGTTCTTCCGATTGGTGACGGCTGAACTCCCAACGCCTTCTTCATCAGCAATGTCTACTTCCTTTTTCTGAAGAAAGAACAGTTCCTCATATGTCTTACGGAGCAGTGGGGACAGCTGGGGGGTGGCTTTGTCGACAATCTCGCTCATGGCTCTGATCTGTGCGTTGCGGATCTTCGGATTATTCGATAAAGGGCCATACAGGATCGACTCATCATACATATCCGGCTCGTCTTCCTCACAGCTACGCCTGTACTGTGCATATACCGCCTGATCCAACACGCCGCTGTGCCAGCCTCCGTTTTCGTCATCATAGTCGGCTGCTGGACGCCTGTCGGTGTGTTCCTCATCCTTGCGCATCAGACTGCAGGATCGCTGGCTGAATTCGACCATCTCCCAAAATATCTCGTCCGGCAAATTGGTGATCAGCCTCTTACACATTTTGTGGGTATTAATGTCCTCGTACTCATATACATAGCAGTTGCAGCCGTACTGGTTGTCCTCTACAGGATATTCATTCATCCGAACGGCGTACCTGGGTCTGCATCGTGGTTTCAGCGGGGTATCATAAGGAAGAATATACTCCATAGTACCGCTGCCCATATCGCCTGTTGACACCTGATTCTCTTTTTCTCTGAGCATAACAAACCTCCGTGATTCATGTGGTGTTTTGAAACCAACTCTTGTAAACCAGTTGGGAACAGCTTCAGAGGTAGCGACTTCTGTCGCACTTTGCTAAATAAGAATATCACATAGACATACTATTGTCAATACTCATGTAGACTATCTCTTTTTGAATTTGAAATTACTCATAATATAGTAACGATTTATGATTGACAAATGGCGATTTTAGTGTTACTGTTCCCGTGAGGTGATACCAATGACAATGGGCGAACGCATTAAGCAGCTCCGTAAAGAAAAAGGGATGACACAGACGGATCTGGCGCATACATTGAATGTTACAAAGGGAACAGTTTCCACTTGGGAGCGAAACAGCCGGACTCCCAGCTTTGAAACGCTGGACGCGATGTGCGATCTGTTCCAGCGGCGGCTTGACTACATCATGGGCCGTTCCGATGATGCCACCCCGCCCGGCCAGTCCGAGGTGGATGCCGATGCCCTGGCTATCTCCCAAGTAGAGGAAGATCTGACGGAGTATGCTCTGAAATACGCCCGACTGGATCAGTATGGCAGAGAGGCAGTGGAAGCCATTATCCGGGCAGAATACAACCGCTGCCGCTGTGAGAATACGCTGTGTCCGGTTTCCGCATATTCCGGGCGTATCGTTATCAGTAATGAGATGGCAGAATAAATAACAACCGCATTTTATGAAGATTCCGCACGATCGACCAACGTGCGGAATCCGTTTTATTTCGATTATATTCTCGCACACATTCATTTAATAAGTGTGTGCGAATTTTAGTTCTGCGCTTTTTTACTGGCATATACGGTTTTATATACGCTGTTATAGGTCTTCAGGATATGGTTCTCATCCATAAACATAACCGACGAGGAATTCAACTGCTGGAAAACAGAAGCGCGAACCCTACTGGATAAGACCCGTGCCGGTGGCATGGGTGAAGATGAGTTTGAAGCCTGGCTCACCCGGGACATCCGCTCCTGGGGGGGGATTCTGGGAGACAGGAAGAAAAGTAAAATAAATTGTGCCGATATACAGTAAAACGAGACTTGATTTATTACTGGCTTGTTGATTTCCTCACATTTGCATGATAGTATAAAGCTTGGATGAAGCGAAACCGCTACCGCTGTGAAAATACCTTGTGTCCAGTTTCTTTTTGCGAAAGCCCCTATCTGCAAGGGTTTTCATATACATTTTTACGCTAACAGGCTCTGTGGTAACCAGAAGATGGTTGCCGCAGAGCCTGTTTTTATTTTTGCCGATGAATCTTTTAATTATTGGTCAAAAAGGTGTGCGTAGACACACAAAAATAATTAAAAAGTGCAACAATTACACCTTCCTCAAAGCAAACAAATAATTTTGTTCTCTGCTTTTTTTGCCTTGCAGTCAGTGCCGAGCTACTTGTCCGGAGAAAACTTCAAAAGCATATACGGCTCAATTTCCAGAATAGTGGCAACATTAAAAAGCACATCAAGAGAGATTGCCCGCACCATGTTGGGCGCTTCAATCGCGCCCATGTGCTGCCGGCTGACACCAATCTGATCGGCAAGCTGCTCCTGCGTAAGTCCCTTGCGCTTTCTATAATAAGAAATTGCATATCCAAGATCTCTGTATCTCTCGGAATTATCAAAGCGTTTTTCACTGGTTCCAGACATTTCATGCACCCCTGAATATTGTACCGAAAACCATAGAAAGTATAAATTGTTTGAGATGCGACACTTGATATGTGAAATGCGACAAGGTATAATGTGTAATGTGTATATTGTCACATTACACATATAAAATGTCTCGTCTGGAGGGGTGATGAGTGGCGAGCGATGGATTGACTTTGAAAATATACAGCGTTTCTTTCTTTGGGCATAGAGTGGTGAATACACCGCGACAAATAGAGCAGAAGCTGGATAAGCTGATTCGTTCTTTACTGTCGGAGCAGGAATATGTGGAGTTCCTCGTTGGAAGGAATGGAGAATTTGATCAGCTTGCGTCCTCCGCAATACGACGGGCTAAGCGGGCATTTCGGGATGACAACAGCGCCCATGTTCTGGTGCTGCCGTATTCCGTTGCGGAATACAGGAATAATGAGGATAGCTTTCGTGATTATTATGATGAAATTGAAATCTGTCAAAACTCTGCCGAGGCACACTACAAGTCTGCAATTCAGATACGCAACCGGCAAATGATTGACCGGTCGGATTTAATCGTCTGCTGTATCGAACATAACAGCGGTGGAGCCTATCAGACGATCCAGTATGCCCGAAATCAGAAAAAGGAAATCATCAACCTCGCGGATTTATCCACCCGATAAATTAATTATCTACGTACTTTTCCCTCTGTGTACCCTGTGCAAAAAAGATTTGGAATTGGATAGAATAAGAAAGAAAATCCAAATTTTGCACTCAGGAGGGAACCCAAAATGGCAGAACGCATATTATCAGAAGAAACGGTTTTTGACTTTCATGAATATCTGGTCCTGGAGGAAAAAAGCACGGCCACCGTGGAGAAATATCTCCGGGATGTCCGTGCTTTTCATTTATTTTTAGATGGGCAGCCTGTAACAAAAGAGCAGATGATGGCCTACAAGAAATCTCTGCTGGAAAGAGGATACGCCGTCAACTCTATCAACTCCATGCTTGCAAGTCTCAACAGCCTGTTGGCCTACCTGGGGTGGACGGACTGCAAGGTGAAAAACGTCAAAACTCAGCACAAGACCTACTGTACCGAGGACAAAGAGTTGACGAAATCCGAGTACCTGCGGCTGCTGGATGCGGCAAAGGATCGACCCCAGTTGCATCTGATTCTGGAAACCATCTGCGGCACCGGCATCCGTGTCTCAGAGCTGCGGTTCTTCACTTTGGAAGCTGTGAAATGTGGAGAGATCACAGTCAGCTGCAAGAGCAAGACCCGGACGATTTTGCTGCCCAGCAAGCTGAGAAAGCTGCTCTTGGATCACGCGAAGAATAACGGTATCCATTCCGGCCCAGTCTTTATTACCAGGAACGGCAAGCCGTTGGATCGGAGCAACATCTGGGCCCAGATGAAATCCCTTTGCGAAGCAGCCGGTGTAAAGGCAAGCAAAGTGTTCCCCCACAATCTGCGCAAGCTGTTCGCGCGGACCTTCTATGGTATTGAGAAGGATATCGCCAAGCTGGCGGATATTCTTGGTCACAGCAGCATCGACACAACACGGATCTATATTATGACCACCGGGACGGAACACCGCAGAAAGATGGGCCGCTTGGGTCTTGTCGTTTAGGCAATAAAAAACACCACATAATTTCCATTATGTAGTGAAACGTTCTCAATAATAGCTACATATTCAATTCTAAGGCAATACCGCACAATGGGCAATGCGGGCTTCGGCGGATCTTTTGACCCAATCGTGCAGTATGAAAAATGGGAAATACATCCAGTATTCCCGCATTTTCCATACTTTCGCTTGTGCCAAAATCTCTCGCCGAATCTCCTTGCCCCATTATGCGGTGTTGCCCTAAATCTAAAACATTATAGCATGAAGATGCGCAAAAATCAATATGGGGCACGGAATCTGTACGTAAAAAAATGGTTAAATCAAAGCCGCAAATGTATAAATAGAGAAATGGGCAACGCAAATTCACCCTCAAATTCGTTTTTAGAAAAATGCCTATGAGGGTGTGCTTTTGTGCGCCCAAAACAGCGTGCGAAATTGTTGACTTGGCACGCAGGCCGGGCTTCTATACAACATAATGGAAATTATGTGTTGCTCAGGTTGACGCATTCATGTAGTAGAGGCACAGCACAGTGTAAGAAGGCTTACCGTTGTGCTATAGAGTGAGAATTTGGGCAAGCGGAGAAATGACCGTTGCCCTTTTTTTGCTTTTATGCCATATGGATCGGATCAGGAGGCACCGAACGAGGGATAAAGAGTTACATCGTTTAATCCGAAGTGAGCTGCTGGAAATGCTGATTGCACAGACAGGGAAAAAACACCAATTGAAAATCAGGTTAAGGAAGGCAGAAGCTCAATTTCGAGATCGTAAATAGTGGTTGAAAAAGCCGGTTCCCTTGCGGAGGCAGTCTAGCAGCAAAACCATGTATTTGAAGCTGCTGACAGAGCCGCACAGCAATATCTCGAAAGAATGCGTTTTTGATCGGAAAAGGAAAACAGGAATTGATGACATCGAAATTAAGGCAATTTCCCGAGCCTCCGTCCCTGGAGCAGTTGGAGGCGGAGCTTGACAGAGAAAAATACAAACGGCGGTATAAACGTGTTCTTCGCAGCACCGTCTATACCCTTGTGGTTGTTGCAGCTGTAGCTGTGTTGGTTGCTACCATTTGGATGCCTGTGTTGCAAATTTATGGGGCTTCTATGACACCCACACTGAATGAGGGGGATATTGTGATCTGCGTCAAAGGCTCCGACTTTGCGTTGGGCGACCTGGTGGCGTTTTACATGGGCAATAAAATACTGGTCAAACGCTGTATCGCAGGCCCTGGGCAATGGGTTGAGATAGACGAAAGCGGAAATGTATATGTAGACGGCAAGCTGCTGGACGAGCCGTACCTAGAGGAAAAAGCTCTCGGAGATTGTGACATTGAGTTGCCCTATCAGGTGCCAGATAACCGGTACTTTTGCATGGGCGATCATCGGTCTACCTCGGTGGATTCACGCAGTACCACGGTAGGGTGTGTTTCCAGTGAACAAATCGTCGGAAAGATTGTATTCCGGGTCTGGCCTCTGCCGGACTTCGGTGCGTTAAGATAGAAAGGCTGGTGAATGGGGATATGAAGCGTGACATTCTGCGGGACGCAGAGAAATACACGAAAGCTCATCAAAGAAAGAAACGCTGGCATCAGGTGGTGACTGTTCTTGCCTGCGTGGTGGTATTCTGTACCACCTACGCGTTGATTCTTCCTGCCATCACCATGGAAAAACAGTGTGACATTCCGGAGCATACTCATACCGAGGCTTGTTATACCCAGGTAACATCGGTGGAGAAAAAGGTTCCTGTATGTAGTGCGGAGACGCTGGAAATTCACCAACACACCGACAGCTGCTATGATGCCGACGGAAATCTGATATGTGGGTATGCCAATTTTGTGGTCCATCATCACGATTCCACCTGCTACGATGAAAATGGGAACCTCTGGTGTCAATTACCAGAGATCGAAACCCATGAGCATACCGACAGCTGCTATGCCATGGTGGAAGGGACTTCGGAAGAAGTACATACTCACACCGATGCCTGCTACACGCTGGAGCAGGGGGAGCTGGTCTGTACGGAGTCTACGGAATCGGCCCATGTGCATACCGATGATTGCTATGAATGGAACCGGGTGCTGACCTGTGACCTGCCCACGGAACCGGAAGAAAGCGACGCCGAGGAAGATGCGGAGCCAGTACTGGTCTGTACAAAACCAGAGATCGTGCTCCACCGCCATACATCCGATTGCTTTGACGCTGACGGCAATCTGATCTGCGGCCAAATCCAGGTTCTGGAGCACCAGCATACCGATGCCTGCTTTGAGACAGTGACAGAGCCGATAGACACCGAAGCTCTGACCTGCACCAATACGGACCCGGATCATGTCCACACCGCCCTGTGCTATGGCACCTGGGAGCTGACCTGCGGCATGGAAGAGCATACCCACAGCGAGGCTTGCACCCAGAGCGAGCCGGAAGAAACGGTATTCTGCGGTAAGGATGCCCATACCCATGGGGAAGGCTGCTGGGACGAAAACGGGGAGCTGGTCTGCACACTGGAGGAGCACTCCCACAGCCTTGCCTGCTATTCAGACCCCAGTGCGGACGTAGAGACAGCGGAAATCTGGGAGCAGACCTTTGCGGATGTGACACTCACCGGCAACTGGCGGCAGGATGTGATCGCCATTGCCGAAAGCCAGTTGGGCTATACGGAAAGCACCCGGAATTACGCGGTCTGGGAGGATGGCACCACCCATGGCTATACCCGCTACGGAACCTGGTTTGGAAGTCCCTACGAAGACTGGAGCGCCATGTTCGCCTCCTTCTGCCTGTACTACGCGGATATCCCCGTCAATGCTTTCCCCTATGGGAGCGACTGTGAGGAATGGCTCACGGATATGGCCGATTGTGGGCTGTACACCGAAGCGGGAAGCACTGCCCCGGCCAGTGGCGATCTTGTATTCCTGGACCGGGATCATGACGGCACCACAGACCATGCCGGATTTGTGGCTTCGGTTTCCGAGAGCGGAGCGGTAAGGGTCATTGCAGGAGACTGGGATAACAGTGTCACGCAGGTCTCCGTTGCCGCCGGGGACGCGGAGCTTCTTGGCTTTGTATCCATGCCAGAGAGCGCGGCGGAGGCATCGGAGCATGATGCAGTTCTGCTGACGGAGGATTCCGGAGCCGCCAGCAACGGCAATTCCATTGATGTTTCTCAGTATATCACTGGGGCAAAGCTGTTCTACCACCCGGCGGGCAGCGAAGAATGGATCGAGGTCACTGACGGTGTGGTTATCCCCGGAGACGCGAAATTAAAACTGACTGCGAAC
>CAMCSE010000026.1 GCA_945877515.1 uncultured Clostridia bacterium
TGGAGGGCATTATCACCTTCATATCACCCTGCCTGCTTCCCATGCTGCCCATCTAAATCTTCGGATGACAAAAGATAGAATAAAAACTTAGGTAAAAGAGTATTACGATCATTTATTTGAATTGTTAACACATCTCCATTTGTTCCCCCATTACAGTCAGCAAGCCATACTTTTCTGAGATAAGGACGTATATTGCCAATTAGAATATCGCCAACCATAAACGCGATAACAGCGCCAACTGTAGGAACAGAGATTGCAGTTGTCTTCCCCTTTTTATTCTGAAGAAGATTCTCAACGCCTACATAGGTGTCTTTGTCAACCGCAGTAGCATCAATTCGATTCTTTGCGTAATGAGTTACTTCTTCTAACAAATAATACCTAACTCCGTCAGGGCATAATTCACGGAGTAGTCCATTTAATCGATTCATAACTGCTCCTTTCCTAATTCAGGATTAGCCAATTCCATAAGCACTGCGTCCATATCAACAGGAGGTAATGCGGCTGTTACTTCGTCCCAGTCAATTATTTCATAATCAAAATGGAACTTGTCTCTATTATCGCGATAATATGCCTCAGCCACCATGCACATTATCAGACAGATCCTACGTACGCTCATTCTGTAAGAACGAATCCGCTACCATCTTGACCTGTGCGTGACCAGAGTCACCCTGAACGGATTTCATATCACCGCCGTTCAGCTTCAGCTTATAGGTGATACTGGAGTGTCGGAGACTGTGAAAAACCACCTTCGGCAGGCCGTTCTCCTCGATCAGCTTATTGAATGCACGATTGATAACCTGCCCCTCAATCGGCTTTCCGTTGGAAGAACAGAACACCAGATTGAAGTCAATGAACTCGTCACCGAAAAGGTCTTTCAGTTCTTCGATCAATTCCCATTTAACTGCCTGATTGAACGCATTACGCAAAACTTTGTGAATCTCTCTGACCGTATGCGGCGTCAGATATTCGTTGCGGGGCTTTACATTCTTCACCACCACGGACTTCACAGAAAGCAGGTCTCTGTAATACTTATCCATGATCCTGGGGGAAATATCCTCCAATTTCATATCACCGATCAGCGACTTGCTGGAAGAGGGGCAGGATGATGTCCGCGCGCGTATTGACACAGATTTTGCTTCCTCCGGCGCAGATCAGAAAGAGATCATCAATCCGTATGAGAGTTCGCCCGTGTATAATGCCAACCGCTTCATTGCCATGTACTGCGCCGCCAAAAATCGGGATTACGCCTCCATCTCTCTCAAAGATATGGAGGCGATGATCCGCAAGGCAAAGGATGCCCTATACACCTTCACAAGCACAGTAGAATTACGCACAACAATAGTGACGGAAACCACCATTGATGAGGAAACCGGCCAAGCCACCGTAACAGAAAAAGAAATCACCGAGAAATGGAAGATCTATACCATCGTCTATAACGGCGAAGCCTATTTAGAGGATAAAATATTTGCGTTGTCAGATGAGCAAAAGAAGCTGGCGGAGAACTATGCACAGAATCTGAGCGTATTCCTGGGCGATGGGATGATGCAGGGGCTGCTGCCCGCAGAGTCCGCCGATCTCGTATCTCTGGGCGATATTCGCTTCACAGATGGCGCGACGCAGGTGATCTACTATAATCAACTGGACAAGCGGTACGCAGGCAAGCCCTATGGCACTGATGACATCGGCACCTACGGCTGCGGGCCTACCTGCATGGCGATGGTGGTATCATCCCTGACCAACGATACTGTCGATCCCATTGAGATGGCACGTTGGGCCTATGAAAATGGCTACTGGTGCAGCAAAAGCGGCTCTTACCACTCGCTGATCCCCGGTGCAGCCAAAGCGTGGGGACTGCCGGTACAGGGCTGTGGGAAAACGGATGGGCAGCGCATTGTGGATGCCCTCTCCAGCGGAAAACTTGTGGTGGCAATCATGCTGAAGGGGCACTTCACCAGCTCCGGCCACTTCATCGTGCTGCGCGGCGTAGAGAATGGCAAGATACTGGTGGCTGATCCCGCCAGCTACACCAGAAGTCAGCAGACATGGGATCTGTCCATTATACTGAATGAAGCCAGCAGCCGCGCCGGCGCCGGTGGGCCCTTCTGGATTATCGGATAGGAAGGAGATTTGAATTTGAGTAAACCCAACGATTACGACACCTATATCATCCCACCCAACTTCATTGAGGGCGGGACTTTTTTCGGCGGACTGCTGAAGCTCCGCAATACGGCCGAGGCGCTGATCATTCTGCTGGCGATAGGCATTCCGGTGTTTTCGGTATCCGCCCTGACGCTGACAGCGAAGATTATCATTCTGTGCCTGACCGCATTGCCGCTGGGCATCATCGCGCTGGTAGGCATCAACGGAGAAAGTCTGTCATCGTTCATCTTCCTTGTCTTAAAGTATCTCCACAATCGCCGCATCATCACACGCTGTGAGGAGGAACAGGGTAAGCGTAAGAGGCTCAAAGCAAAACGCCGCAAGGCCAAGAGCGCCGAAGATTCGCCCAAGTATATCAACCCTGTGGCGGAGTATTTACCTGTGGAGAAGATTGCAAACGGGATCGTCTACACAAGGGATGTCCCGTGATATGGACGTGTGCAGCTGCGCCTTTCAGGAGGAACAGGCATTTCTCTCTTCGCTGCCGCTGGTCAGCATGGAAAAGCACCTCTATGAACGCTCCAAGCGTAATGCCCTGACCACCGGCGTAGCAAGCTGCTACCCGTTTACATCCTATGAGCTGAGTGATGAGAATGGTATTCTGTTCGGCCTGAACAAATACAACAACTCTCCGGTCATCATCGACATCTTCGATTCCAAGGTCTATAAGAACGCCAATATCGCCGTGTGCGGCACCAGCGGCGCGGGAAAGACATTCCTGATCCTGTTGATGGCACTCCGTATGCGGCGCAAGGGCATACAGGTTTTCATGCTGGCACCTCTGAAAGGTCATGAGTTTCACCGTGCCTGTGTCAATACAGGCGGCGAGTTCATCAGTATCTCCCCCGCCTCCAAAAGCTGTATCAATGTGTTGGAGATCCGCAAGGTAGATAAATCCGTAGAAGAAATGCTGGATGGCCCCGGCATCGAACGCTCTGAACTGGCCGCCAAGATCCAACGGCTCCACATTTTCTTTGCCCTGCTGATCCCGGATATGTCCTATGAGGAAAAACAGCTGCTGGATGACGCCCTGATCCGCACTTATGCGCGGAAAGGCATTACCCACGACAATGCCTCACTAAATGACCCGGAAAATCCTAATGCCTACCGCCAGATGCCGGTGCTGGGCGACCTCTATGCAGTTCTGAAGGAAGAGAGCGATACCAAACGGCTTTTCAACATCATCAACCGTTTTGTACACGGTTCGGCCAGCACCTTCAACCAGCAGACCAATGTGAATCTGGACAACAAATTCACGGTACTGGACATCTCCGAACTCAGCGGTGACCTGCTGCCCATCGGTATGTTCGTGGCGCTGGATTTCGTATGGGATAAGGCCAAGGCCAACCGCACGGAGGAAAAGGCTATCTTCATCGATGAATGCTGGCAGCTCATTGGCGGCGGTTCCGGCACCTTCGGCGCGGGCAACCGTCTGGCTGCGGAGATGGTACTGGAGATCTTCAAAACCATCCGTGCTTACTCCGGCAGCGGCATTTGCGCGACGCAGGATCTGAACGACTTCTTCTCTCTGGACAACGGCAAGTACGGCAAGGGCATCATCAACAACTGCCGCACCAAGGTCATATTGAATCTGGAGGACGAGGAAGCCCAGCGCGTCCAGCAGGTATTACACCTCTCCGAAGCGGAGGTCATGGAGATCACTCACTTTGAGCGGGGCAATGGCCTGATCAGCAGCAATAACAACAATATCACGGTAGAGTTCAAGGCCAGTCCGTTGGAACGCGACCTGATCACCACGGATCGCCGCGAACTGCTTGACCTTCTGCAGCGAATGAGACAGCAGGGAGTGTAACTACTTATTTGTACTGTATTTTCAGTTTGAGCGACAAAAATAGCTTGACGAACTAATACTGTGGTATTACAATAGGAGCAACTAATACCACAGTATTATATCCGGAGGAGGCCTATGAAAAAGGATATTACTATCTATCACGGCTCTCAGCAGATCGTAGAGGTTCCGAAGTACGGCGTGGGAAAGACCTACAATGACTATGGGCAGGGTTTTTACTGCACCGAGAACATCGAGCTTGCAAAAGAATGGGCATGTCCCGTAAAGAACGACGGCTACGCCAACAAATATACCATGCACCTTGAGGGGCTGCGTGTCATGCACCTGACGCAAAGCCCGTTCAATATTCTGAGCTGGCTGGCCATACTGCTGGCAAACCGAAAATTCGATATCAATTCGCCTGTAGGCAGCAGTGCAAGGGATTTCATTCTCTCCCGTTTCATGCCTGATACCGCGGATGTTGATGTGATGATCGGCTACCGGGCCGATGACTCCTACTTCTCCTTTGCCGAGGATTTTGTGAACAACACCATCTCGCTGCGGGACTTGAACCTTGCCATGAAACTGGGGACATTGGGCGAACAAATCGTGCTTCTCTCCAAACGCTCCTTTGGCCAGATCGAGTTCAACGGCTATGAAATCGCCGATTATCGCGAATACTATAGTAAGCGAGCGGAAAGAGACCGGAATGCCCGGACAGCCTACGCAAGCCGGAAGAAAACCCTCCAGCAGCTGGCGGATGATCTTTTCGTGCTCGACATCATAAGGGAGGACATGCAGTATGATGACCCACGCCTACAGTCAGTTATATCTGAGTAAAGCCTCTCGCGCTGTCGGCAATATGCTCCATGATGCTGTGCTGGAGTTTGGTATGGACGGTGTCGATTTCATGGAGCGTTTTATCCAATCCGGCGTTGCGGAGCAAATCGAAAACGGCAACCCCAAATATCTGGCCGGCAAAAGCGGCATGGAGCTGTTAATGGAGGTCATGGAGAAAACCACAGGCAGCCCTTACAAGGCAGCGTTGGTGGAAAACTATGACCGCAGTGATGTGTACTGGGCAGGCTGGATGCTGACGCATTATCAATGGTACTCCGGCCGTACATTCAGGAGCATACTGGATACCATCCCATACAAGGAACTTATCGGTCTTTATGGAACACTCCACGAGGCGGACATCCAGAAGAGCTACGAGGTCATGGACGCGCATTTTGCCGCCGGAGAAAGCCAGTTGAAGGCGGTGAGGAAAAAGTGTGGCCTGACGCAGGAGATGCTTGCATCGGAATCCGGCGTTCCGGTCAACACCATTCGCGCCTATGAGCGGAAAAGTAAGGATTTGAATAAGGCGCAGGCCGATATTCTCATGCGGCTGGCGAGGGCACTGCAATGTGAAATGACCGACCTGCTGGGATAAGCCAACCGCAAACTGAATAAGACAGCAAGGGAGCGGCAACAGTCGCTCCCTTACTATTTCCGCCAAAGGACTCAAAACGCTTAATACGGCGTTTATACGGAGATAACACGCATTACAAAATCAATACGCTTTTAATACGGAGTTAATACGCATTACGGAGGGCATTCCGCTATGAAAAACAGAGAGCAGATCTATGGGCAGGAAGCCACGGGGCTGCTGCGGAACATTACTGTCTATCACTGCATACGCCATGACCAGCTCCTGCGCCTATATCCTGGCAAGGAGGACGTCATTGAGAATCTGCTGCGCTATCTGGTCAGGCAGCAGCGGATATTCTATAACGCTGACCGGGATTGCTATGGAGACGTCCCTGACTGCCGCGAAGATGAAGAACTGACAGCGGCTCTGTGGGTGTTGCTGGACTTCATTGAGAAAGTGGAGTATCACAGCCCGGATGATTTGCCGGTGAAACTGGTATTCTTCGCGAATGGCGAGGTATATGAAATTATCTATGTCAGCCGGGACAAAGAAACGATGCTGCAGCATGCACTGTCCAAGGAAGATGATACAGGGCGGCGGCTCATAATCATTGAGGAGGAAAAGCAGATGAGACACCTGCAGATCCCCCACACCGCCGCCTACTGCATGGTGGATAAGGCCGGCTGCGTGCAATACTTCAGGAAGGAGGAACACATTGGAGCGAGCGATACTCTCACAGCGGATAGAGAGCATTTTGAATGAGATCACACGCCTGTCCAATACGCTCTATGCAATGGACAACACGAACATCGAACAATATTCAGACAACTATGAGATGCTGTCAACGGAAGCTGCGCTGCGTGGCGAAGTGATCGCCTGCCGGCTAAGGCATCTGATCTACGAGACTACCAGTATCAAAAAGCCTGAATATCTGACGTCAGCCGGCATCGTACAGGGGATCTCCATCACAGAGAAAGATGGCGTTCTGGAAGTAACACTTCCCTGTCTGCTGCCCAAGAAGAACGAAAAGCAGGGTTCGGAGTATCTGACTGACCCCATCTACTATACGCTCAGCAAGTATGCGCAGACGCACACGCTGCCCAAATTCCGGCACTGTGTTGTCTGCTTTTCTCATGTCTACAGTCAGGAGCTGTCGTCCATGCGGGTACGAGACTATGACAATCTGGAACTCAAGCAGCTTTTGGATGTTATCTCAACTTTCATCATGGAGGATGACACAGGCTTGCTGTGCGATGCCTATCACACAACGGAGATCGGGGACTATGATTGTACCCGCATATCCGTGATGGATAAAGAGCGTTTTCCCAGCTGGCTTTCGGACCGTGAAAACCGGCTCCGTTCCATATCCGATTTTTAGTGTTGTAACGGCGTCAAAAAAGGGACACATCCCTATGTTAGATCAGGGCCCGCTTTTTCAGGTGTTCTCCCGCATCCCGGAAAAAATAAAATACCGTGGTCATTGGCAGTCTGGGTACTGCACACAACAAGGAGGTGGTCAATATCAGCACCCTGCCGCAAAAAGCCCCCGGCAGCCTCTCACAAGCCTATCAGCTTCTGGAGCTGGTCGCCATATCCGGCGAGATGCCAGCCAACCAACTGGATAGGCTCGCCGGCGGTACCAGCTATAAAGAAAACGTGGTCAAGTCACTGAAACGGCAACGGCTGTTACTGTCATTTTACAAAAACGGCCTGCGCGGTTATCGTCTCACCGCCGCGGCGAAAAAACTTCTGATGGCGCGTGACCCGGCGCGGTTTTCCTTCTGCCTATCCGGTGCCTGCGCCACCAACCACATCAGGAGCGAGCCGGAGCAGCGGCTTCGACTCCACCGCGTCTCTCAGACACTTATTACCATGCGTAACGCCGGTATCAGCATTTTCCGTGACGAAAAGCCCGGCGTATTTTGTCCCGGCGACGTGTCGCTGGGTCACATCTATGCTCCGGCTTTCTACACATCCCGCGAGATCAAGGAGATGGGTACGGTCTTCGTAAAGATCCGCGGCGCAAGGTCTGTGGGTGTTCTGCTAACCGAACACCACATTCATGTGGTCTACAACCTCGGTGCATCCATGATGAAATGGAGCTATAAAGCTGAAATGCGGACAAAGGCACTCATGCAGACGGTACTGTGCCGTGAGCGTATGAAATTGTGCGCACTGATGTCCTGGAGCCAGGGAGTAGCAATCAGGGGCTTTCTTTCATCATACTCATTGCTTCTAATGCTCCTTATTCAAGCGGCAGTAACCGTCAAAACTATCCACGCATAGACACTCATGAGACAATAGCTACAACTTATGTGAAGATAAGGCCTTGGATATTTATGCTTCTGCCTGCAGGCACTTCAGTGTTATACCGAAGATCGATACTGCGAAACTTTTAGTAGAGCAAGCTGTTTCTCAACTTCGGGCAACTTCTGTAGCTTTTGCTGCCTTGAAGCTGGAAATGCAATCTTTGGCATCTTCACTCCCGGAATAACCCGTAGTGATGAGGATATTTGGTGTTAGTCTAGCGCTTGTCCCACAACTCATAGCAGAGATTGGTGATGTCCGGCATTACCATTCCAAGAAAGCACTGGAGGCTTTTGCGGACATTGATACCCACCTTACCAGTCCGGCCAGATGGATATTTACAGCCGCAGTATCTCCAAACGTGGTTCGGCTTCACTGCGCAGAACGCTTTTCCTGCTGTTGAGGGCGTATCTCCAAAATGCCCCTGTAAACGAGTCTGTGTACCAATTCATGGGCAAAAATCGATCTGAGGGGTAAGCCTTACAAGGTTTACATGATGGCCTCTGCGAATATATTTCTCCGTATTTACTATACCTCTGTGAAGGCACGAGGCGTAACGTTACTTTTATATCTACGGACTGCCACCATCTTTAATCGCGGATGCGAAGTGGCCTGGTTGAGTGCGTGTATTTCTCTCTGCGTATATTTCTTGAATTTCTACTTGACTTTTGTTAGCAGGTCTTACTCTTAACAAGTTTCTTAAGTACATCAAAGCAATAATAGTATGGCATAATGAAACACCCCACTTGTTAGATAGTATACCATACTTGTCTAACAAGTGGGGTGCAGTTCAATGCCGCAGCGCGACCTTTATATTGTTATTGCCGCAAGCCTTAATGCACTAACGCACTTATTGCGTTTTGAGCTCCAACTCCTCCATTATTTCAGCAATCTGCGCGTCAACAGAAGCGGTGTACTCTTCGAATTCTTCCGTATCTTGGATGAGAATCTCAAAGCCGTTTTCTTTGGCATATTCCTTAAATTCATCGGTTTGGGCAGCGGCGATAAATTGTTCACTCAGCCATTTTACAGCCTCGTCGCTGGTGCCGGCTTTAACGGAGATGCCCCGGTACATAGTCAGGTCGCAATCAATATTAAACTCGCTCAGTACAGGCACATCGGGCAGGCAGGCGATGCGCTCGGGGGCAATGACAGCCAAGGCGCGGCAGCTTCCCGCCTGAATCTGCGGAAGGAACTCAGCTGCGATCGACATAGAGACGTCTACCTGGTTGCCCAACAGCGGGGTAACAACCGAGCCGTTGTCATGGCAGGCATTCAGTTCGAGCCCCGCCGCTTTGGCAAAATTGGCGGCACAGAGATGATCAAAAGAACCGATTGACCCCATCAGGACCTTGACCTCACCGGGGCGGGCCTTGACGTCATTATAAAAATCCTCAAAGGTCTGGTAGGGGGAGTCGGCCGAAACGGCGATGATGGAAGGCTCAATTGTCAGACCGCAAACCGCTTTGAAAGCGGTATAGTCCTGTCCTTCAGGCATGTTGCCATTATGATAGGCAGTGCTGATCGAGGTGGAGTTCCAGCAGATGTTATAGCCGTCCTCCGACTGGTTGAGAATATACTGGTAGCCAACTGAACCGCCGCCGCCCGTGCGGTTGTTGACAACAAATTTGGCGTCGGTAGTCTTTTCAATGATGTCTGTCAGTTTTCTGACCCCCAGGTCGGCGCTGCATCCGGCAGTGAAGAGCACGGTCACATCAATGTTTTTGTCGGGATACGCCTTAGGGGAGGAAGAGCAGCCGCTAAAGACACAAAGAACGGCCAGCAACAGCGCTATGATCGAGATCGCTTTTTTCATTTTTGGTACCTCTTTCTTTTTAAATTTTTTCCTTTACTAAAAGAATATCCCGGTGGGAAGCGGAACATTCAGAAGGAACTGGAACAACAGCACAATGACCGCTACAGTGACCAGTGAGAAAAGAATGGATTTGAGAGGCTTCCAGTGCATCAGCATCAGGCAGCCGCACTCACCAATGAACGCGCCGACTGCAAAACCAAGATACCGTATCAGAAAAATCGCAATACCGATCACGGCCAGGAATAACAGGGCGCTCTTCAAGTCTTCCGGTGCTTTTGCGGCCTCCTCACCCTCGCCATAGGGCTTAAAACTCCCCACCAAAAGAATTACCGACAGGATGGCGATGGCGACCAAAGTCACCGTGGGCATAAAGCGGGCACCCATGTCACTTGCGGTAGCGGATGCGGGCAGGGTCGTATAGGTCTGCCACAGGAAGAAGGCTACCAAAACAAGAAGAACGACCGCCACGATAAAATTATCTTTGCGCTGGATCTTCATATTTGCACCTCCTCTTTCTTGCGGTAAGATCGGATCCTATTAATCAGAGGCAAAAGAAGAATTACAAGGGCGATTCCCAGAAAGACCAGGGACAGGGGCTGTTCGGCAAAGATTGAAAGACTGCCATTGGTCAGGCTCAAAGCAGCGCGCAGCCGGGCTTCCATCGTACCGCCCAGCACCACGCCGAGAATCAGGGGCATAGAGGGATAGCCATAATGCCGCATAAAGTAAGAGACGAATCCGGACAGGAACATGACCACAATGCTGACGAAATTCAGGTCGATTGCGTAAGCGCCAACAAAGGCCAGCACCAGGATGACTGACATCAACTGAACTTTGGGCACGGCCAAAATTTTCATCAATGCCTTGATACCCCAGAATTGCAGTCCTAAGGCCATTAGATAAATTACGACCAGCGCGATGAATACGGCGTAGACAAAGGCCCCGTCATTCTGGAATAGCAACGGGCCGGGGGCAAAGCCGTGAATCGTAAATGCTGCTAGGATAATAGCTGAACAGCTGTCACACGGGATGCCCAGAGCCATCATCGGGATCATAGCGCCGCCCTGGGTGGCATTATTGGCGGCTTCGGGAGCGGCCACGCCCTGAATGACACCGGTACCCATGTCGGGGGTAAAGCGTTTACAGTGGTCATAAGCCATAAACGGGGCCATCGGGCCGGCGCAGCCGGGAATAAAGCCCAGGCAGGTCCCCAGCGTGGAGGAATAAAGGAGCTGTTTGCGGCAGCTCCATATTTCCTTGAGCGAGGGGAAAGGGGCTCGGACATTTTTGGTGTCGGGTGCGATACTGTCTAAATGACCGCCGGCCTTACGCCCTTCCACAAAAACGTTTATAATTTCGGGTAAGGCAAACATACCGATCAATACAGGCATGGAGTTGATGCCGGCCAGGAGATTGACGTTGCCAAACGTAAACCGGGCCGAGCCAACCACGGGATCGGATCCAATGCAGCAGAGGAACAATCCGACAAAACCAGACAGAAGTCCCTTGGTCAGCTCTTTTCCGCTCAGAGAGACCACACAGCTAAACCCCAGAATAACCAGCGAAAAGATAACCGGTGCGCCGAATTTTACCGCGACTTTGGCAATCTGGGGCGCCAGCAGCATCAGGACGACCAGGCTGAAAACGCCGCCGAAAACCGAGGAAAAAGCGGCTATACCACAGGCCTTGTCCCCCTGCCCTTTAAGGGTCATTTTGTGTCCGTCGAAAACCGTGGCCGCAGCGGATGGGGTCCCCGGAATACCGAGCAGGATGGCAGAAAACGCACCGCCGCACATACCGCCGGCATAAACCCCCATCATCAGCCCGACAGCCCCTATGGGATCCAGGCCAAAGGTAAATGGGACCAGCAGAACCATCGCAGTTGAAAAAGTTAAGCCGGGAATGACGGCAAAAATCATACCTGCCAACGTACCCACAATCATCATCAGGATTGTCTGCAAATTGGCCAGAGCCATCAATCCGCCTAAAAACATGTCCATGGAACATACTCCTTTCTTTTATTTTTCGGTTGCCCAAACGTTTTTACGCTCTGGCCCAGGCCCGCTGGATATTGCGTTTCGTGTTGGCCAAAATCAGTTCGGGGGTCTCGCTGTCAACCAGAGGGCGAACCTCCGCCGTAACAACAGGGCGTTTGTCAGGCCCGATCAGCTCCAGATCATTCAGAATACGGAAGTAGTTTACGACGTCATCGTTGGTGTGAGCGCCATTGGGAACGCCGAACCGGGGCTGCCAGTCACCATAAATGGGGTTGAGCGGGTCACCGGTGTTGATTGTGTTGCCCAGATGGAAGGCTTTAACATAATCTTTAAGGGTCGTCAGTGTCTCCCTGGGGTCTTCGTGCAACAGTGGGAAGTGGGACAGGTCGGTCAGCAGGCCGAACTTCGGGTAAGTCGGGCAGATCTGCCTGGCGATATCCAATGCGTCTTCGCACTTGCCGATGAGCTGGCAGGCGTCAAAATCATAGTCAAAAATCTTCATGGTAATGAGAGGAATGTCATATTTTTCGGCCTTCTCCATGATCTGGGCGATGGAATCGCACAGGAGTTTTTTGGCCTCCTCTTTATCGTTCGGATCGTCGGGCATATAACCGCTGGTCATGCGCATCGCCGTAGCATGTAGATCATGGGCCTCCCGCATACATTTTTCAAAAACGGTAATCGCCGCTTTGCGCAGCTCAGGGTTTGTGCTGCAAAGGCTGTAGCGGGTATCATTGGTATGGCCAGAATGGGAGAAGAAGAGGGGTTGGGTAGCGTAAACCACTTCCATATCTGCGTATTCGAAAATTTTAGAAACCCGGGTGCGATAGAGCACATCTTTGATGGTGCCCACTTCGACAACTTCAAAGAAAGTGTCTTGCGCGATTTGCTCAGCACGCCGGATGATTTCCTTAAAATCGGTTCCAGGCTCGCACTCCGGGAACGACTTGAAAAAAACAGTGCCGGGCTTACAATAGTTATAGATGGAGTCTTTCATTCTGTTTTCCTTCCTTTCAATGTCGGATAATTGATGGTGCGGATCAATAGTTGAACACGTGTTTGTCGAGGGCGGTGGCAATTCGGCCAAGAATATGGCAAAGAAGTTGGGCTTGTTCTCCGTGATCTGCTGGAACTGGAGGCTCGGGTCCTCGATGATATTCGTCGGGGATATAATCTTCTGGATCTCAGGCAGATATTCGCAGAGTGTGCTCAGGACATTCCCGTTTTCCTCTCAGCTTTTCATGCGGGAGGGATACTGTTTGTGCCAGGTTACCTCAAACCGGAACAGGTTTTCCTCACGTTCTCCTGACATTATCACTCAAGGAATGATTTCTCTTGGAACCTTTTGCCTCTTCCGAGGAGATGATTTTAATGGGGTCATCCCTGCTCCATTTACCAGATTTGACACTTATCTCACAAACGTTCCACCGTACCCTCCCAGGTGTCCATTTCCTTCTTGTGGGAATGCTCGTCATACCAGTGCTTTGTGACGGTCTTGGCCCTGGTGTAGAAGCGAACGCCGTCCAGACCCAGAACATGCTGGTCACCAAAGAAGGAGTCCTTGTTGCCGGAGAAAGGGAAATACGCGGAGGGCACAGGAATACCCACATTCACACCGACCATTCCGCCGTCGGTGAGCAGCTCAAACTGCCGGGCATAGTAGCCGTTCTGTGTGAAAATAACGGAGCCGTTGGCAAAGGGGTTGGCGTTCATCACCGCAAGACCCTCCTCAAAGTTCTTGACGCGTTTGATGAGGGTAACGGGCCCGAAAATCTCGCGATTGCCCACGGTCATCTCCGGTGTCACATGGTCTAGTATGGTGGGGCCGACAAAGAAGCCCTTCTCATAGCCGGGAACCACGATGTTCCGGCCGTCCAGAACCAGCTCCGCCCCCTCGTCAACGCCCTTTTGAATCCAATCGCAGATAGACTGCTTGTGTTTCTCGTTTACAACGGGCCCCAGGTTTGTCTCTGGGTCATAGGCACAGCCCACCTTCAGGGCCATGGCATTTTTCTTCAGCAGCGCTACAAACCGGTCGGCAATGGACTCCTGCACCACAACCACAGGCAGTGCCATACAGCGCATGCCGGCGCAGCCGTAGGTGGAATTGATGATAGCCTTGACGGAGCTCTCCAGGTCACAGTCTTCCAGGACGAGAGCGTGGTTCTTCGCTTCGCACTGGGCCTGGACGCGTTTGCCGTGGGCGGCGGCGATAGAGTAGATGTGCTTGCCAATCTCGGTACTGCCGACGAAAGTGACCGCCTTAACGCGTGGATCGGTCAGCAGCACCTCGGACTCGTTGCGGCTGCAGGTGACCAGGTTCACCACGCCCTTGGGGAAGCCGCCCTCCTCATAGAACAGCTCCATAATGCGCATCGAGGTCAGCGGGGTAAAGGAAGCCGCCTTCAGCACCACCGTATTGCCGGTGGCGATGGCCAGGGGAACCATCCAGCCCCAAGGAATCATGGCGGGGAAATTGAAAGGCACGATGCCGGCCACAACGCCCAGAGGGACGCGATACGTGGCTGTGTCAAAGCCGGTGGTAACCTGCATGGAGGCGCTGCCCTGGGAGATAAATGGCGTGGCGCAGGCCAGCTCCGTGGGCTCGATGGCCTTGAGGACGTCGCCCTTGGCCTCGTTGAGGTTCTTGCCCAGTTCCTTGGCGCACAGCAGGGTCAGCTCATCTAAATGGGCCTGCAGGATATTGCGCCATTTAAACATCATCTGCGTACGGGTACTGATTGACATCTGGGACCAAGCGGGGAACGCGGCGTGGGCCGAGGCGATCGCCTCCTCCAGCTCGTCCTGGGTGCAGCAGGGAACCTCCGCGATCAGCTCGCCGGTGGAAGAGTCGGAGACGGGAAGCCACTTGGAGGTTTTCGACTCTTTCCACTCGCCGTTGACGCAGTATTTCATTCTTTTTACTTCACTCATCATTCATACACTCCTTGTTGTCAAATGGATTTCACTCACCGCTTTTACGCTTCAGGACCCGCCGAACCTTTTCCACAATAAAGGGTGCCGTCAGCCCAAATCGATCCTCCAGATAGCTTTGGGGGCCGACTTCGCCGAATTCATCCCACACGCCAACACGCTCCATCGGGACAGGGTCAGACTCCACCAGCACCTCGGCCACTGCGCTGCCCAGTCCGCCGATGACGCTCTCGTTCTCGCAGGTGACAATGGCGCCGGTCTCAGCCGCGCATTTCCGGACGCACGCGGCGTCAATGGGCTTCACAGTAAACATATCCACCACCCTGGCGCTGACGCCCTCGGCGGCCAGCGTCTCCGCCGCCAGCAGTGCCTGGCGGACCTCAAGACCGATGGCGATGATGGTCACGTCGCTTCCCTCCCGGATCACCTCGGCTTTGCCGATGGTAAATTCCGAATCGGGCTCATAGAGATCATAGACCGTCTTACGGGGCATCCGCAGATAAAATACGCCGTCGGTCTCCGCGATCTGCCGGACCACGGAGCGCATCATCGTGGGGTCGGAGGGCTCCACAATGGTCACATGGGGCATCACCCGCATAATCCCTACGTCCTCAAAGGCCATATGGGTGCCGCCGTTGTAGGCGGCGCTGACGCCGGAGTCACAACCCACAATCTTCACATTCTGGCCGGCATAAGCGCAGGACAGGAAGATTTGGTCGTAGATCCGCCGGGATGCAAACACCGCGAAGGTGTGCAGGAACGGGATCATCCCTGCCCTTGCCAAACCGCCGGCCATGCCGCAGGCGTTCTGCTCCTGGATGCCCAGGTTGAACGCGCGGTCCGGAAAAGCCGTCTTAAAGCCCTTCGTGCCGCAGGAGTTGCTCAAATCGCAGTCCAATGCCACGATTTTTTCATTCTTCCGCGCCTCTTCTACCAGTGCGCCGCAGTAGGCCGCGCGCATTTCCTCTGGGGAAACCTGAATCGTGCCGCGCAGTTTCACCATTTGAAATCACCTCCAGGGTAAGTGCCGTTTTGGAATCGTTTTTCAATCTCTTCGCAGGACTTCCGCGCCTCCTCGGGGCCAAAGGTCAAATAGTGGTTGAACTCCTTCTCCTCGGCCAGCGGCACGCCCAGTCCCTTGATCGTGTCCAGGACAATGCAGTGCGGCTTTCCCTGAACCGATTTAGCCGCCTCCACGGCATTCCAGATCGCCTCCACGTCATAGCCCTTCACCGTCACGGCGTCAAAGCCGAAGGCGCGGAATTTCGCCTCCAGGTCCATGGGCTTGCAGATGTCCTCCAAGCGGCCGTCCAGCTGCTTCTTGTTCCAGTCCACAAACACGATAAAATGATCCAGAGCCAGATGGTTGGCGGCCTCGCAGGCCTCCCAGACCTCGCCCTCATTGGTCTCTCCGTCACCCACGATGCAGTACGTCCAGCTGTCCCGTCCTTGGAGACGGTTTCCCAGCGCAATGCCCGCCGCAGAGGAGATTCCCTGCCCCAGAGAACCGGTGGTCATATCGATGCCAGGCGTCTTCCGGCAGTCGGCGTGACTGGGAAGCCGGGTGCCCGGCTGATTGACCGTCTGGAGCCAATCCATGGGGAAGTACCCCGCCAGCGCCAGCGTGGCGTAGAGTGCCGGACCGCAGTGTCCCTTGGACAAAATCATCCAGTCCCGCTCCGGCCAATCGGGATTTTTGGGGTCAATGCGCATCATGCCGCCATAGAGCACCGCCAGCACATCCGCGATGGACGCCGCGCCGCCGATGTGGCCGAATCCGGCCGCGCCGATGGCTTTGGTGGTCTCAATCCGGATGTCCGCGCTGAGGCGGCGAATCCTGTCAAAGTTCTGTTCCATTTCAAATCTCCTTTCTGAGCGCTCCCCGACGCAGGCGGAAGCGTTCTCACCCCGCCGGGTCTGGGGGACTTTCGCCGGATTCCCGCCCTACCGCGCCGGATGCCCGGGAGGGCGGCCTCCTGCTGCTTCAATACAACCCGGTGATTGTTCCGATGCCGTACATTCCGGCGGCAACAACCACGCAGGCCACCACGGACATCAGAACTCCCGCCTTTGCGAAGTCCTTGATGGAGAAGTACCCCGCTTAATAAGCGATGCCAATGTATATCCGTCTTTTTGCGGTCAGACTTAGGCCCCCTGATTTCGTGGACGCATTATTCTGTTCACTCATCTAATTTCCTCCATTCAAATGTTTGGAAACCACCTCAATTAAACCACCTTAGTCGTTTGCTTTGTCAGTGCGTTCAGAATTTTTTCCGGATTCGCCGGGAGCGAGGTAACCCGCACGCCCACCGCGTCGTAAATCGCGTTGATGATCGCCGGCACCGTCGGCAGTGGAGCGGGTTCCCCAATTCCCTTCGCGCCCAAAGGGCTGAAGGGGTCCCGGTCCTCCACCAGGCAGGAGTGAAACGCCGGGACGTCCACACAGGTCGGCAGGATATACTTGGCGAAGCTCCTCTGTTGGGGCACACCTTCCGAAAACGTGAACTCCTCCATAATGGCCTGTCCGACGCTTTGCACCGCGCCTCCCTCGATCTGTCCCTCCACGCCCCGGGGATTGACGACTCTGCCCACATCGTGGGCGGCCCAGATGCCCAAGACATGCACTTCTCCCGTGCTGGTGTCCACGGCCACCTCCGCCACCTGGCTTCCATACACATAGGCCTGCCAGGGATTGCCCTTTCCGGTCTTGGGGTCCAGGCTCTCATGGTGCGCCGTATAGATACCGGAGCCAAGGGGCACAACGCCCCGGACCTTTTTGCAGATGTCCACCGCTTCTTCCAGCGGGAGGTCATAATTTGCGTGCCCCTCCACGAAGATCCGCCTGTTTCGCATGCGGATCGAGGCGGCTTCCACGTTCCAGTATTCCGCGATCTCCCGGATGAACTTGGCCTTGGCGTCCCGGCAGGCGTTCAGCACGGCGTTGCCAATCATATAGGTCTGCCGGCTGGCGCCGGCGTGCGCCGCCTCGGGTACCCGGGCGGTATCGTTGTCGCCGATGGTAACGTCCTCGGGATAAATACCCAGCTCCTCCGCCGCAATCTGCGTCAGGACCGTCAGCAGGCCCTCTCCGATCTCCGTGGCGCCGGTCAGCACCATGGCGGTGCCTCCGTCGTCGATCTCAACGAATGCGCCGGCCTTGTCCACCGTCGCGCAGCGGCCAATGCCGTACCATGCGGTTCCCACGCCCCGGCCATACCGGAATCTGGATTTGCACAGCGCCAGCGCCGCCGGGGATTTGAATTCACAGCCCGGAATATAGGGCTGCACAATTTCTCCGCCGTTTACGTCCTTCCGCACCGGACCCCGCATCCGGGACGGACCCGGTTCCCAGCCAGAGAGTTCTCTGCACCGGCGCAGCGTCTCGCAATAAGCCACATGACCAAGCGCCTGCTGGGTGTGGGTTTTGCTGCCGTCTTTCAAGCCGTTCAGCAGACGCAGCTCAAATGGATCGATCCCCAGGCGTTCCGAGCAGATATCCATCGTGGATTCAATGGCGAAGGTGGGCTGCAGGACGCCGAAGGTACGCATGGCGCCGGAGGGCGTGTTGTTGGTATAATAGCCTCTCGCGGTCACCTTTACATTCTCGATCTCATAGGGGCCCGCGCCCATGATTGCGCCCTTGGCGACCGTGCCCTTTGTGGAAAAGCAGTATGCCCCTCCATCCGCGTCCAGCGTGATTTCGAGGGCGCGGATTCTGCCGTCCCTGCTCAGTCCGATTTTGTGATGAATGCAAACCGGGTGGCGCTTTGCGCTGCCGATCAGGGAATCCTGCCTGGAAAAGACCAGCTTCACGGGGCGCCTCGTCTTCAGCGCGGCAATCGCAAGAATGGCCTGATAAATCATGTCCTCCTTGCCGCCGAAGCCGCCTCCCACCGGAGTCATGATGACACGAATCTTGTTGATGGGCCGGCCCAGCAGCTTGGACAGGAGCGTACGGTGGTGGGTGATGTCCTGGTCGCTAGACTTAACAACCAGCACGCCGTCGGGATCCAGATAGGCCAGGCCCGCCTCCGTCTCCAGATAGGCGTGCTCCACGCACTGGGTCGCGTAGTCCTGCTCAATGATGACATCGCTGCCGCGAAAGCCGTTCTCCACGTCTCCCTTTACCACAAGGGTCTCCGAGACGACATTGTCGGGATGATCCTCATGGACCACCGCCTTCCGCTGAACGGCGTCATCCACACTGGAGACAACCGGGAGCTTTTTATATGTGACCTCCACGCATTTGGCCGCTTCCTCCGCCTCCTCCAGGGTCTCGGCCACGACGGCCGCCACCGGCTCGCCGTAGAAGCGGACCTTGCCCTTTGCCAAAACAGGCTGATCGTGGTAATACACGCCGAAGCCATCCTCGCCGGGTACATCCGCGCTGGTGAGCACGGTTTCCACTCCGGGCATCTTCTGCGCCTTTTCGCAGTCGATCTTCAGGATCTCGGCATGTGCCTCCCGGCTTCGGACCAGGCAGATATGGAGCATTCGGGGCATCACCATATCGCCCGCATATTCCAGCGCACCGGTCACCTTGCCCCGGGCGTCCACCCGCTCGGCGCAGGAACCGATGATCTTGTCTGTATCCGGTGTCGCGCCCTCTAGGCAGTCCGCACTTTTTTCCCCGTTCAGAATATCCCGGGCCAGCTCGATGGCCTCGATAATCTTCGCATAGCCGGTGCACCGGCAGATATTGCCGCCCAAACCTCTCCGGATTTCCACCCGGTCCGGGCGCCGATTTGCCTTCAGGATGGAGGTTGCGGCCATCACCATGCCGGGGGTGCAGTAACCGCACTGAACCGCGCCGACTTTCACAAAGCAGCGCTGAATCACGCTCAGTCCCTCGGCGCCGATTCCTTCAATGGTCACGATTTCACAGTGGTCCGCTTTGACGGCCGGAATCAGGCAACTTTTTTTCAGCACGCCATCAATCAGCACGGAGCAAGTCCCGCACTCTCCCGCGTTACAGCCCTTTTTCGTCCCGATCAAATGAAGCTCGTCCCGCAGGAAATCCGCAAGCCTCATAGACGGGGAAATGGTCCTGCAAACGGTTTTCCCGTTGACCTTCATTTCAACTCTCACAAGTTCTACACTCATAATCTTCCTCGTTACTCCGGCAAAATGCCGATTTCAGCAAGGGATTCCAAGAGCCCCGCCGTTAGGAAATTCCGAACCACCGTCTTCCGGTATTCCTGCCTGCTCCGGGACCGGACGATGTCGTTCGGGATATAGTCCGCCATCTCTTGAATCTGCGCCTTCGAAATACGCGCGCCTTTCAGTTTCTCCTCCACCGCCTTCAGCCTGGCGGGCGTCGGGGCAATTCCGCCGAAAGCGATCCGGACCTCCTCAAAATACCGGCCGCTGGAATCCACTTTTACCAGAAAGGCGGAATTCACCGTTGAAATGCAAAGGGACCGCCTGAGCCCCACCTTCTTGAAGGCGCACCCATACCCCTCCAGGACCGGGCAGGAAACGGACGCGATTACCTCGCCTCTGGCCAGAGGCGTCTTCCCGACGCCCTGGATGAAATCGGATACCGGAATATCCCTTCCGCCGATTTTCCCCGCCTCCTGCCTGAGGGTGTGGACCACTGCGTCCAGCGCCAGGAGCGGCGGGATCATATCGCCTGTGGGGGAGGCGTTTGCCAGGTTGCCGCCGATCGTTGCGCTCTCCCGAATCTGCTGATCGGCAAAATAGATGGCGGCGTGCCGCAGCATAGGAACACATTCGATCAATTCCTGATCATTCAGAAACTGCTGAATCCGCGTATTCGCGCCAATGACAAGCACATCGCCTTTGCGTTCAATCCTGGAAAACGCCTCGATTCTGCTGACGTCGATTGCGGCGTCCGGGTGCCTGGACGAGTCCTTTTCTCTTGCAAAGCAGTCGGTTCCCCCGGAAACGATGTCAACTGCGCCGTCATTCCGCTCCAGAAGACGGAACAGCTCCTCGATCGTCTGCGGCATGTCATATTTTTTGTATTGAAGCATGCGATTCTTCTCCTCGGTCAGTTCGAAATTATCGTTTCTGTGGGGCAAGCGCACTTCGGCATCCGCCCAGGCTCTGCTGAGGTCCCAGCGGAGCCTGGGCATTCCGCCTGCGTTCGAGAACGCCCTACCTGCGGACGGAGAGGAGTACCCTTAACCGGGAATCTTGACGACGACCTTGATGGCGTCTTCAATCCTCTCCTTGGAATATTTCAGCGCCGTAGGCAGATCGTTGAAGCCGAAAGTGTGGGTATGGATCAGGGAGGCATCAAAACGCTTCTCGCTAATCAGGGATGCCGCGCGGTGAACGGCGCTCCGACCCTCGCCGCGGATGGTCAGCAGACAGATGTTGTTGCGGACCAGGGCCGCCACGTCCACCTCCACGGGCTCGGCCGGGAAGGCGCAGAGGCAGATCTTGCCGCCCCGCTTGATCATATTGGTGCTCTCGTTGATTGCGTTGGGCGCGCCGGAACACTCCATCACATAGTTGACGCCCTCGCCGTTTGTAATCTCCCTCACCGCTGCGACCACGTCCTGGTTCCGGACATTGACGGTGTAGTCCGCGCCCAGCTTCTTGCCCAGTTCCAGACGGTTGTCCCGGGTGCCGGTCAGAATCACGGGATTGGCGCCCAGAGCCTTGGCGACGGCCACCGCCATCAGGCCGATAGGACCGGGGCCGGTGACCACCAGCGGCTGGCCCGCCACCAGACCGCCCAGCATATCCAGACCGTACATAGCCGTTCCGGCGGTGACAATCAACGTGGCTTCCTCGTCGGTGACATTGTCTCCGATTTTGGTCAGGGTTTTGATGTTGTTGATAGCATACTCCGCAAAGCCGCCGTCCGTGGTGAAGCCGTTGGCCCGATGGCCCTTGTCGTTGCCCTCATAGTTTTTTCCGTAATTCAGGCAGGCTGTGTACATACCCTCCCGGCAGCGCTCGCAGGTGTCGCAACCCGCGTGGATCTCCACCGCCACGCGGTCCCCCACTTTATACTCGTCTACGCCGGGACCCAGCTTAACAATGGTGCCCATATACTCGTGGCCGGGGGTAAAGTTCTTGTTGAAGGGCAGCCCTCCCTGGATCATGGCGGGCTGGCCCCGATCAATGACCTCCAGGTCTGTCGCACAGATGGCGACCGCGTCAATGCGGACCAGAACCTCGGACTTTCCGGGCTGCGGGACGGGCTTTTCCACCAGGGTAAGCTCACCGGGATCCCCCAAAACCCAAGCCTTCATTTTCTCCGGAATCTGATAAGTCATAACATATCTCCTTTCTTTTTTGGGGTACAATTTTTTTGCTGTGGATAGGAGCTGCCGGTATAGTCAAAATACTTGAAAATCGGTATTCCGATTTTCAAGGCTGGCATTGCCCGCCGACACATAACATGTGCCGTGTTTTGACTATGAAGTTCACCGCAACGCCGTTTCATGGCTTCTGGTGCGCGTACGCGCATCAGGGTTGAAAAGAAGGAAATACTTCTTTTCAACTGCGGTGACTATAATCCGCAGGCCGACGCACCGCACCGACGACCCTCCACATGGACACTGAGAGATGGGACCTCCCTTGAAGCCCCTCAAAAACCGATGTTGTGCTTGAGCTTCTGGACCCGCTCACACCAATTTCCAACATTCCAGTCACCGAAAGAACCCAGCCCCGCTTCATCTTCCGTCCCGTAGTACACGGGGACATGGACCAGGGACAGCCCGTCGTAGGCATAGGCCTCCTTCAGCGCCTGTTCAAGGTCCTCTGGCGTCTCTCCGCCGTAAAAGGCCTTGACGCCCTTGACCGCTTCCGCCATCTGGACGTAGTCCACCTCTACCATGTCGTCCGTCTTGAACTCCACACCATACTGCGAGTATTGCAGGCTGGTAATGGCGCCCATGCGCCGGTTGTCAAACAGAACGATCATGCCCCTCAGGCCGTGCTGGACGGCGTCAATCAAAATCTGGGGATTCATCATAAAGCTGCCGTCGCCCGTAAAGGCCATGGGATAATCCCGGTTTCCGGCCAGCGCAAAAGCCAGCATGGAGGAAACCGCGAAGCCCATGTAGGACGAACCGCTGTCCGTGATGGTCTGACCCGGCTTTTCATCGGTCACGATCTGGAAGCCGTTGGCCTGAACATCGCCGGCGTCAAAGATCTTGACGCAGCCCTTTGCGTCGGCGAAATCCACCGCTTTCTTGATGGCGGCCGGCTCGGTCAGGATCGCCTGGCCCCGCTTCTTGTCCACCAGGACCGGATGGTCATACCGCAGCTGCTTGAAAGCCTCCCACTCGGCGCGCTTCTCCGCACACTCCCTCAGCCACGCAGGGTCCGAGGCTTCTCTGGGTTTCTCTTTCAGCAACTCGATCAACCGGAGTAGCACAGCCTCGGCGTCTCCCTGAATCCGCACACTGTTGCCGTACTGGCCCAGATCCTCGTAATCGCAGTTGATGTTGAGGATCTTCTTGGCCTTACGGAAAGCGGTGCCGGAGCAATCCCACTGGCAAACGCCCCGGGCGCCGATGATGATCATCAAATCGCACTCGTTCATCGCGTAATTGCCGGAGATCGAACCTTTGGATCCGCCCACGCTCATATTGCGCGGCTTGGAGTACGGATACAGGCCGGGAACCTGGGGACCATGCACGTATACCGCGTCGGTGAGCTCCAGGAATTCCTCCAGTACCGCAGAAGAGAGGCCGGCGGCGCCGCCGCCCGTCTTCACCGTGATGCGGGAGGCGTTTCGAATTGTCTCTGCCGCCGTGTCAAACAGATACGCGTCGGTACTGATGACCCTGGACGCCGCCGAACGGGTGGGGAATTCCAACAGATTGCATCCTTCCATCACCTTGGGCTGGATGTTCATGGGAAGCAGCATATAAAAGGGAGACTGCTTCACGTTGCCGTTGACCACGGTGTCTCCCCGCTTCAAGGCCGTAAACACGGCCTCCGGCGTATGCAGGGAATAGGCGTGGCCCATCGTAGACAGAAGGCGGAGGAACAGCTCCTGTTCCCTCTTGGGGATCTGCTGCATATTGGGGCCCTCGCTGTGACTGGTCTCGTCGCCCATCAGGTAGTACACGCCCAGGCCATTGGACAGCGGAACCAGGGACCCCGCCGCCGCGTGCATAGCCCCGGGGCCAATCGAGGTGAATACCGCCGAAACCTCGCCGTACTTCCAGCGGAGCATCGCCGCCACGTGGGAGGCCTCTACCTCGTTCCGGACGTTGATCGTACGCAGCGCCTGCTCCTCCTCGTAGACCCGCATCACTTCTCCCACATCCGTCATCCCGTGTCCAAAAATGCCAATGAAGGTCCTTACCCCTTGATTCAACAGACCCAGGATGACGGCCTCGCTGAGGCTGAGATCCTGAAACTGCTCCAACTCCCCGGCCTCCACCGCCTTTTGAAGCGTGCCGTGTGTATGAATCGCCCGTGCGCGCGCACTTCTCATTTCCATCATTTCGCTCATTTCCATCATTTCGCTCATTTCCATTCGTTCATTTCCGTGTTCCGGGTTCAAGCCTCAAGATATGTCCGCAGCCTCGCCTGCGTCTGCGGGTCCAGCACGTCCAGAAAGCCAGGGAAGCTCACCGCCCGTTGGACGATCTCCCGAGGCAGATCGTCCAGCATCTCAAAGAAAGGCCGGTGGGCTGTGCGGGAAATCTCCTCCAAAATACCTCTGGACGCCTGTTGGGACTCCCTCCGGTTCTCGGGGTAGCCGCAACCCCGCTCCACGCTGAAAATACGATCAAAGATGAACCGGAGATTCTCGTCTGCGGCCCAGCCATAGCCTTGATTCAGCTGCAGGGAAATGCAGTTTCCGCCGTTGATCTGAGTAAACAGCCAAGCATCCAGCGGGGAAGAGATCAGCCCGCAGAAGACGCCAGGATACTGCACAGCCGCGTTGAGATAGCCCTGCCCCGTGCCGCAGCCGCCCACCACAAAGTCCACGGCATTGGCATTCAGCAGAATACCGGTCATCAGGCCCGTGTGAATGTAGGTCAGCTCCGGCAGATTCGGGTTCCCGGTCATGCCCAGATTCAGCACCTCGTGTCCCCGGCCCTCCAGTGCCTTGAGGATATCTCCGTTTTTCTGCTGAGCGCTTACTTCATTGATGATTGCGATTCGCATAGATATCTCCGCCTTTCCGAATGACGTGAATTCGCACCGCGCCGTTTCTATAGCTGCGGTTGTTTTATGTGTTTACTATGACAGGAATCTGCAGCAAAATCAATGCGTAATACGCACTCGAGTTGCTTAATATGCAACATAAGTGATTTTTCTATTTATTTTACAAATCTATTTGAGCCGATTTGTAAGGAATACCTAACCAAGTTGGGAGCGACGGGCAGTAACCCCGGCAAACCTACAGGTATCTGCAGGTATCTGTGTATAATTTCCTTGCAAACATGGGGCGTAAATGTTAGAATAAAAAAATACCGCAAATTGCAATAACAAGTTGGACACGCCGTGGTAAAAACCTTGGTCACGGAT
>CAMCSE010000027.1 GCA_945877515.1 uncultured Clostridia bacterium
AGACATCCGGTGCCGCATAAAGCGGCACCGGCTGCGCTTCGTTTTTGCCTTATCTGGTGTGGTAATACAGGATACCCAATGTGCGGGGCCCGCAGTGGCTGGAGATGGTGCAGCCGGCGCGGGTATGGAGCACTTCCTCAAAGGGCTGATAGCTGCGTACCGCCGCCTCGATCTCCGCCACCTCTTCCGCGGTAAAGCCGCCGGACTCTGTGACGAAGATCCGGTGGAGATCGATATCATCGTGACCCTCCAGCCGCTCCTTCACATACTGCAGCAGGCACTTCTGATAGGCGCCGCGGTACTTCTTGCCCACGCCCATCTTGCCTTCCTTGACCTGAATACAGGGCCGCAGGGACAGCACATTGGCGCCCAGCGCCGCCACACTGGAGCAGCGGCCGCCCTTGTGCAGATAATCCAGCCGCTCCACCAGGAAGCTGACGTCCAGCAATTCCCGGCGCTGTTCCATGGTCTGCTGGATCTCCCGGGCGGTCAGCTTGCCCTCCCGGGCCAGCTCCGCCGCCTCCAGCACCAGCAAGCCGATACCGGTGGAGAGATTGCGGCTGTCCACGGGATACACATTGCCCACCTCCGCCGCCGCGATGCAGGCGTTCTGATAGCAGGCGGACATATCCTCCGAGATGTGGAAATGCACCACTGCGTCACAGGTTTCCAGTTCCTTGCGGAAGAATGTGACATAGTCATACACGGACACCGCCGCCGTGGAGCACATGCTGCCGCTTTTGGATACATGGTCGTAAATCTGGTCGGGTGTGATGTCCACACCGTCTACCAGCGATTCGCCGTCCCGAACGATATACAGCGGCGCAATGCCGATCTGATAGCGCTCTATCAGTTCAGGGGACAGATCGCAGGTACTGTCTGCGGAAATTTTAATATTCATCGTATCTATGTTCCTTTTACAGAGCCTGACAATACAGGCGGGATGTCTTTATGGTATCATAACATCCGGCATACCGCAAGCTTTTTTGCAGATACTGTTCCGCCCGCCGCTTTTGTTTCTTTTCGATTGTATTCTCCGGCAAAAACTGGTATAATCCATAAAAAAGCGCCATCACATGACGGCATAGGGAGGTGGGAATATGGCGGAGCTGAACACCGATGTGCGGTATATCAAGGGCATTGGCGAGACACGGGCCAAAGCCTTGGAAAAGCTGGGGGTATACACCCTGCGGGATCTGATCGCCTTCTTTCCCCGCCGGTACGAGGACCGCAGCGTTATCTATCCCATCGCGGAATTGCCGGTGGGCGAGACCGCCTGCTGCCAGGCCATGATCGCCGCTCCCCCCACCAGCCACCGGATCCCCGGCGGACGCACGCTGGTAAAGGTGCGGGCAGTGGATGCCACCGGCGTGCTGGACGTGACCTTTTTCAATCAGGCCTACCGCCAGCAGAGCCTCCACACCGGCGAAAGCTTCGTGTTCTGCGGCAAGGTGGAGGGAAATCTGCTGCGGCGGCAAATGGTAAATCCTCTGATGGAGCCGGAGGGGCAGCATCAGCTGACAGGGCGCATCATGCCGGTGTATCCGCTGACCAAGGGTGTCAGCCAGCCGCTCATGCAGAAAGCCGTGCGGCAGGGGCTGGACGCATGCCGGGAACTGCTGCCGGACGTGCTGCCGGACAAGGTTCGCATGGCGCATCAGTTGTGTTATGTCAACTACGCCTATGAGAACATCCACTTCCCCGCCAGCTTCGAGGCCCTGGAACAGGCCCACCGGCGGCTGGCCTTTGAGGAGCTGTTTCTACTGAAATGCGGGCTGCATCTGCTGCGCTCCCGGCGGGTGGATGTGGCGGGGCCGCGCTGTCACGCGGTGGATATGCAGCCCTTTTTCGATGCGCTGCCTTTCCCGCTGACGGACGCGCAGCGCCGCGCCATCGGCGATGCCGCGGCGGATATGGCCTCGGCCCGGCCCATGAACCGGCTGTGTCAGGGCGACGTAGGCAGCGGCAAGACCATGGTGGCCGCCGCCTGCGTGTGGTTTGCCGCCCAATCCGGGTGGCAGTCGGCGCTGATGGCCCCCACGGAAATTCTGGCAAGGCAGCACTATGAAAACCTGGCCCCGCTGTTTGAGCGGTTCGCCATCCCCTGCGCCCTGCTGACCGGTTCCACCCGCGCCAAGGAGCGCCGCGCCATTCTGGAGGGACTGGCGGACGGTTCCATCGGACTGTGCATCGGCACCCACGCCCTGCTGACGGCGGACGTGCAGTATCAGCATCTGGGGCTGGTGGTCACCGATGAGCAGCACCGCTTCGGTGTGGCCCAGCGGTCGGCGCTGGGGCAAAAGGCGGAGAACCCCCACATGCTGGTGCTGTCCGCCACCCCCATTCCCCGAACGCTGGCCTTGATCATCTACGGTGATCTGGACGTGTCCATCATCAACGAACTGCCGCCCGGACGGCAGAAGGTGGACACCTTCACGGTGGACGAGCGGTACCGTCAGCGTCTGAACGGCTTCATCCGCAAACAGGCGGCGGAGGGCCATCAGGTGTTCATCGTCTGTCCGTTGGTAGGCGACGGCGATGACCTTCCCGACGAGCGCAAGGCTGTCACCGCCTATGCTCAGAAGCTGCAAACGGAGGTGTTCCCCGACCTGCGGATCGCCGCGCTGCACGGACGGATGAAGCCCAGGGAGAAGGACGCCGTCATGGCGGCGTTTGCTGCCGGAGAGGCGGATATTCTGGTATCCACCACCGTGGTGGAGGTGGGCGTGGACGTACCCAACGCCACGCTGATGGTGGTGGAGAACGCCGAGTTCTTCGGCCTGAGCCAGCTGCACCAGCTGCGGGGCCGGGTGGGCCGTGGCAAGGACAAAAGCTATTGCGTGCTGGTGTCTCAGGGCGGCAGCGAGGAGACCCGGCGGCGCCTGAAGGCGCTGACGGAGACCAACGACGGCTTTCAAATCGCGGAGGAGGATCTGAAGCTGCGGGGACCCGGCGATTTCTTCGGGCAGCGGCAGCACGGCCTGCCCGCCCTGCGGATCGCCGATCTGAACTGCGATATGCGCCTGCTGGACGAAGCCCAGACCGCCGCCCAGGAGCTGCTGGCGCAGGACGGCGACCTGAGCGATCCCGCCCACCGGCAACTAAAGGCGCGCATTGAGGAGCTGTTCGAAATACACGCGGAAGGGTTAAATTAAACGTATGGGCCGCCTGAAAGGGCAGCCCATACGTTTTTTATTCTTTTCCCAGGCGGAAACGCTCGATCATCTCCGCTGTCAGGCTGACGTCGTTTTCCCGACTGGGGATCTCCTCCCGGGACAGCCACACGCCCTCGCACAACTCGTTGTGGTCAAGGGTGATATCCTCCTCGCCGTCCAGCTCACAGTAAAAGCCGGTCAGCAGCGTGTCGGTAAAGGCCCAGGGCTGGTTTTTGTAGTACCGCAGGTTCTTCACCCGTACCCCTACCTCCTCCATCACCTCCCGGTGAACGGTGTCCTCCAGCGTTTCGCCGATCTCCACAAAACCGGCAATGAGAGCGTACCCCCGGAAGGGACGGTTGGCGTAACGGGTCAGCAGCAGCTTGTCGCCGTTGGTCACGGCCACAATGACGGCGGGGCAGATCTTGGGGTACTCCGTCTGGCCGCAGGCGGGACATACCATAGCCCGCTCCATCTCGCTGGGGGCCATTTTGTGGCCGCAGTGGCCGCAGAATTGCCGCGCGCCATACCAGCGGTGGAGCTGCACAGCGGTGATGGCGGCAAAGGCCACCTCCATAGGCCGTACAGTGCGGATGCCTGTCACGTCCACATATTCCATACCCTCCGGCACCTCCTCCGGCGTGCGGGCCAGATAGCAGTCCACACCGTCCAGCGAAAACACATGGAGCGCGTCCTCCATGGGGATACCACTGCCGAACCGGGGCAGCGCCCAGTCCGTACCCTGCCTTTGCAGCAGTACTCTGCCGCGGCGAACGCACAGGGCGATATCGGCAGAGTCCGGTTTCCCGATAACGTAGGTCCTGTCCAGACGATGGGGTGCGATATCCTGAATCATAAAAGCGTTCCCTCTTTCCTCATTTTCCCCGATCATATCATTTTTGCCGCCAAAAAGCAACCTTGCGGCAGAACCCTTCTCATGGTATACTGGGGAAAACACGGAAAGGGGGACAATGCCCATGACAAAACAGGAATTGCTGCAAAAGGCGGACAGTCTGCCCCTGTCCCCCGGCGTGTATATCATGATGGACAAGACCGGGCTGGTCATCTATGTAGGCAAGGCCAAGAAGCTGAAAAACCGCGTCAGCCAATACTTCCAGTCCGGCAGCGGGCACAACGAGAAGACCCGGATGATGGTCTCGCAGGTGGATCACTTCGACACCATCGTGGTCCGCACGGAATTTGAGGCGCTGATCCTGGAAAACTCCCTGATCAAACGGCATCAGCCCCGGTACAATATTCTTTTGAAGGACGACAAGGGCTATCCCTTCGTGCGGCTGAACGACAAGGCGCCCTATCCCCGGTTCACGCTGGTGAACAAACCCAAGGAGGACGGCGCCAGCTACTTCGGCCCTTTCGGCGGCCGGCACGAGACCCGAACCGCCCTGCAGGCGCTGTGCGCCGCGTTGAAGCTGCCCACCTGCAGCCGGCAATTCCCCCGGGACATTGGCAAGGAGCGGCCCTGTCTGAACTATCACATCGGCAAATGCGACGGCTTTTGCAGTCCGGATGGGCCGGACTGCGCGGAGTACCGCAAGCGCATGGCGCAGGCGGTGGAGCTGCTGGACGGTAAGCTGCGGCAGGTGACGGCGGGACTGCGGCAGGAGATGGAAGCGGCGGCGGAAGCGTTGGAATTTGAAAAAGCCGCCGCCCTGCGGGACCGGATGCAGGCGCTGCAGGTGCTGGGCAAGCAGCAGCAGGTCATTGCCGGCGTGTGCGCCGACACCGATGTATGGGGCGTATATACCGGCCCCGTGCGATGCGGCGCGGCAGTGCTGCACATTGAAAACGGCGACCTGCTGGGCCGCCAGACCGAGATCTTTCCCACCGCCGCCGAGGAGTCGGCGCCGGAGGTGCTTGCCGCCGTGCTGAGCCAGTACTATCTGGATAAGGCCGTGCTGCCCCGGGAGATCCTGCTGCCCTGTCTTTTTGACGGCAGCGATACCTTCGCCGCACTGCTGACCGGGCAGGCGGGCCACAAGGTGACCATCAAGGCTCCTCAGCGGGGCGAGCGATCCCAGCTGGTGGAGATGGCCTCTCAAAACGCCCGGGAAGAGGTGGAGCGCATCACCACGGAATCGGAGCGGGTGTCCCGAACGCTGACCGACCTTCAGACACTGGCGCAGCTGCCCGCCATCCCCCACCGGATGGAGAGCTACGATATCTCCAATCTGGGCAGCGACGATATGGTAGCCTCCATGGTGGTCTTTGTGGACGGAAAGCCCTTGAAGCGGGACTACCGCAAGTTCACCGTCAAAACACTGACCGCTCCGGATGACTATGCCGCCATGCAGGAGGTGCTGGAGCGGCGGTTCGCCCACGCGGAGGACGGGAAGTTTCCGCCCCTGCCCGACCTGCTGCTGATCGACGGCGGCCTGGGCCATGCGCACGCGGCGCTGGCGGCGGAACGGGCGGCCGGCATCAGCATCCCCATTCTGGGCATGGTGAAGGACGAGCGGCACCGTACCCGGGCTCTTGTCACTGTGGACGGTGATGAACTGGGCATCCAGCAGTCGCCGCATATCTTCACGCTGATCGGTCGGGTGCAGGAGGAAGTACACCGCTTTGCCATCACCTACCAGCGGCAAAAGCACCGCAAGCGCACCTATCGCAGCAAGCTGGACAACATTCCCGGCGTGGGAGAGGCACGGAAGCAGGCGCTGCTGAAACGATTTGGCACCGTCAAGGCGGTGGAAGCCGCCTCGCTGGAGGATTTGCAGAAGGTGCTGCCCGCCCCTGCCGCCCAGGCGATATATGAGCGGTTCCATCCACAGAATACTGATGAGAAAGGAACAGGCCTGTAAAGGCCTGTTCCTCAGCTTGTCAAAGAACCCTGGTTTTCGCTTAGCGAAAACCAGGGTTCTTTGACAAGCTGAAATATCCCCGGCAATGCCAGGGATATTTTTCGAATACTTTTGTTACAGCTGTGCGTATATCCTTGCGCCGGAGGTACGCAGCCAGCGCAGCAGTATCAGCGCCGCCGCCAGCATCAGCGCTGCGGATGCCAGCAGAAATACCGCGCCGCTGACGCGGTCCATCAGGAAATAGTACCCCGCGCCCAGCGCGATTGCCAGCGCCCAACCGCCCAGCATCGCCATCAGTACGCTCAGGCTCTGCTTCACCGGAGCCGCTTCGTTGGTCCACGTCAGGTTAGGCCGCTTCAAATTCAAAAACAGGCCCAGCGCCGCGCTGAACAACGTAAATACCATCGGCGTTACCACCAGCAGCACCGCCTCCAGCGGCTTGGCGCCGGACACCGCCGCCACACACGCGGCGCACAGCAGCAGCGGGATCTCCGTCAGCAGCAGGTGCAGCTCCAGCTTGGCACGCAGCACATGCCACGGCTTCACCGGCAAGGATTGGGCGATCCACAGGCTCTTGCCCTCCAGGGACACCGATGGGGCGGTGATGTCGTTCATGGAGGCGAGCATGCACAGCATCAGCGCCGTGAGCACCGCCACGAAATCCTCGCCGCCCGCAAAGACAGCGCCCAGCATCAAAAAGACGTCCCGGCCCTTTACCAGCGCCAATACCGCCATGATGGGCAGAAACAGCGTGCCCAAAGAGCAGTTGAGCATGTAGGTGGGACTGGCCAGATAGCGGCTGGTCTCCCGGCCCAGCAGCGCGCGGCGCACACTGCGGGCGCGGGCCGCTTTCTCCCGATACTTCACCTTGACCGTCTTATCGGACGCAGTAGCCATTTTCAGGAAGCTGTGGGACAGCACCCGATAGATCACCGCCAGCAGCGCCGCCACGACAACCAATACCACCAGCAGCGGTACAACCTCGCCCATGGCGCCCCGGCCCATCAGATACAAAGGATAGCCCCAGCCCCGGATGCTCCGGCCCAACTGATCGGCGTTGGTCATGATGGAGCCAAGCAGCTCGTAGGCGTTGAAATACACGAAGTAGTACAGGGCCAGAAAGCCCAGTGACAACAGCACTGTGATAATGCTCTTATGGCGGATCTTGGTGCTGATCTTCGCCACCACCCAGCCCAGCACACAGGACAGCTCCAGAACGAACACAGACACCAGCAGCGTCAGCACCACACCGCCGATGACCGCGCCCGCACCGGGCGCCACGGTAAGATACACCACCACGGCAGGCACCATCACCACGGCGCTGAACATCAGACCCATCAGATACACGCCCGTCAGCCGCGCCACAAGGATATTCCCCACCGGGACAGGCAGGGACAGCAGGTCATTGTCCTTGGCCTTGTACAGGCTGGAATAGGTGTTGAATACGCTGCCGAACACCCCCATAAAGACGGCGATCAGAATGATCAGTGCGTAGTATAGCCAGTCCATGCCCATCTCCACCAGCGGCCGGCACAGGCCTATGGCCATGAAGGTGAACATACCGCCGATGATGCCCACCATCAGCAGTGCGTACAGCGCGATCAGCAGAATACTGGAAGCTCTGGAGCGGACGGTATTTTTCTTGGTATTATAGAAAAAGCCACGGTTCAGCTCCAGCAGCTGCTTTTTCAACAGAGTCTTCAGCATCATTCATCCTCCAGTTCAAGGAACACTTCTTCCAGAGAATCGTCGCCCTTGACCTCCTCCATGGTGCCGGCACGGATCAGCCGGCCGCCCTTGATAATGGCCACCTTGTCGCACAGCTTCTCCGCCACCTCCAGCACATGGGTGGAGAAAAAGATGGCGCCGCCCTGATCGCAGACCTCCCGCATCATGCCCTTAAGCGTATGGGAAGCCTTGGGATCCAGACCCACGAAGGGTTCATCCATGATGATCAGCTTCGGCTGGTGGAGCCATGCGGAGATGATGGCTAGCTTCTGCTTCATGCCGTGGGAGTAGGCGGCAATGGGCTGCGCCAGATCGTCAGTCAGTTCAAACAGATCCGCGTATTTGCGGATACGCTCCTGCCGCTCCTCCGCTCCCACGCCGAAGATATCGGCGATAAAGTTCAGATACTTGCTGCCGGTCATGTAGTCGTACAGATCCGGGTTGTCGGGGATATAGGCCAACTGTTGTTTGCATGTCAAGGGGTCTGTCTTTATAGATACGCCGTTGATGGTGATCTCTCCCTCTTCAAAGGGCAGGATACCCACCACAGCCTTCAAGGTGGTGGTCTTGCCTGCGCCGTTGTGGCCGATAAAGCCGTAGATCTCACCGGGGGCGATGTGCAGGCTCAGATCGTCCACCGCCTTCTTTTCGCCGTAGCGCTTGGTCAAATGTTGAATATCAAGCATGTTATGTCCTCCTGAGGTGTCATATGGTGATGCGTTTTTCTCATCCTCGCTTTTATGCTATCACATAACGCTGCGTCATGAGCAATACCTGACGTACACGTCACATGTAAATATTTTTGAAAGGCGGGCGTATTATAGCAATCGCTTTGGTTTCTGTCAAGAATAATGTGTTCCGATTTTTATAATATCGCGAAAATTGACACAAAAGGCCCAACGGCTGTGCCATTGGGCCTTTCTTATGGAAAATGTCTTACCGGCGTCCGCCGCCGAAGCCGCCTCCGCCAAAACCGCCACGACTTCCGCCGCTGCGGCTGCCTCCACTGCGGCTGCCTCCGCCAAATCCACCGCCGCTGAAGCCGCTCCCGGGCCGGGAACTGCTGCGGGGCGGTTGGGGCCGCGGGGTACTGCGGGGCGGCTGATATCCTCCGCCGCCGGGCCGGGGACCGCCGCCTGCCGGCGGGTGCGGCCCGCCGTTATAGGGCCTCCGGGGCGGGCGCGGCGCACGGGGCGCCGCAAGGCGCCGTCCCCAGAAAATAGGGTAGTACGCAACAGGCGGAACAATGCCCGGCATTACATACCGCCGACGGTAGCGATTATAGCGCATCCGATCCAATAGTACCCACACCGCGAAGATAGCGACGATCAGCAAAACCACACCGCCGATGGATACGCCGCCGGTCTTGACCGCGGCAGGCTCCTGGGCATACCATCCGGGATCACCGCTGCTGTAGCTTCCGCCGCTATTCAGCTGCGCCTGGCCGTAAAAAACATCGCTCTGCCGGAAGAAAGCCGTTACCGCCGCGTTAAAGTCGCCGGTGTAGTAGGGACTATCGATAGCGCTCCGCAGTTTCTGCTGCTGGGTATCGGTCATACAGGCGCCGACCCGGTCGCCGCAGTAGACCTGCCAGTCGCTGTCCTCAACCAGCAGCAGGATCATGTCATTCTCGCCAAGCCCCCACTTTTGTCCCAGATTGGCGGCATACTCCTGACCTTTCCAGCCGGTCAGGTGCTCCACGGTGGCCACAGCCACCACGGCATAATACCGCTCATCCCAATTGGCATTATACTGTCCGATCAGCTGTATCGTCTCGCTGCGGAGCAGATCGGCGTCGTCACAGATCCACTGACTGTACTGCACATCCAGCAGTTCAGTGGGCTGCTTGGCCAGAAAATGGTCCTTCCGGGCAAAGCCGATGCACACGCTGGCTGCCACGGCCAGCACCAGCACTGCCCATGCCACCGAACGCTTTTTGAAAAACTTCATATGCTGTCTCTCCTTTCAAGGAGGTCCTTACCGTTAACCGCGCAGCTCCATCAGCTTCTGCTTCAGCTCGCCTTCGATCCTGCCCAGCTCGGCCTCGGCCTCCTTGCGCTTGGCGGCGCCTTCCTTCTGGATGCGGGCCACCTCGTCCAGCGTGGAGATCAACTGCTGGTTGGTGTGCTGCAGGGTCTCGATATCCACCACGCTGCGCTCCGCTTCCTTGGCGGTGGCGATGGTACCCATTTTCAGGGTATCGGCGTTCTTTTTCAGCAGCTCGTTGGTCATCTCGGTAACGGCGTTCTGGGCTGCCGTAGCCTGCCGGCTGTGCTCCATTCCCAGCGCCAGCACCATCTGGCTCTTCCACAGGGGAATGGTGTTCACCAATGAGGACTGGATCTTCTCGATCATCAGCGTGTCGTTATTCTGCAGCAGGCGGGTCTGGGGGCCCATCTGGATGGACACCATACGGGTCAGCTCCAGATCGTGGAGCTTCTTCTCAAACCGGTCGCACATGCTGACCAAATCGTTATAGGCCTGTGCATCCTCCGCCAGACCGCTGGCCTCCGCCTTCTTGCGCAGCTCCTCCAGTTCACCGGAGCGGACGTCCGCCAGGCGCTTTTTGCCGGCCAGAATGTACATGGTCAGTTCCTTGTAGTACTTCAGGTTCAGCTCATACATCTGGTCGAACATCGCCACATCCTTGAGCAGTGTGATCTGATGGTTCTCCAGGTTCTGGGCGATCTTGTCCACGTTGGACTCGACCTTGCTGTACTGGGCCTTCATAGCCTCAATACGGTTGCCGGTCTTTTTGAACAGACCCGCCAGGCCCTTCTTCTCCTCCGCGGCACCAAAACCCTTCAGCTCCACCACCAAGCGGCTGAGATCCTCGCCGATCTCACCCATATCCTTGTTGCGGACATTAGCCAACGCACTCTCAGAGAAGGAGGCCACGCTTTTCTGGGCAGCTGCGCCGTATTGCAGCACCTGATTGGTGTCGCGCACATCGATCTTTTTGGAAAATTCGTTGACGGCGGCACGTTCCTGCTCCGTCAGCATACTCTCATCCAGCACCACCGGCTCTACCTCTTTCTTCACCTCAGGAGCAGCCGGAGTGGCGGGAGCCTCGGGGGTCAGGGTCAGGGAGGGGATCTCCGCAGCTGTGGCGGTATCGGGGGTCAACGTCAGTTCAGGCAGGTTGTTATCAGTCATCGTTTTGATTCCTTTCTGTATGATTTCGACATTATATTACTATTTGTATCAAAGTTCCAGTGTGATACCACCGGCATCCACCTGCGTTTTCTCCTCGGCGGCAGGCTCCGTCTGGGGTGGTGTCTCGGAGGTGACCGTTTTGTGGAGGGGATCGTCTGTCAGTCCCTCCCGGGCCATCATGTTCTCCAGCACCACCATATCGGTGGAGATATCCATGGCTTCCGAACCGAACAGGCTGTCCAGCTGCTTTTCAAAGGCGGTGATGATGGTGGACATCATTCCCTCCACCTTCTGCATCGTGGAGGTAATGTTTTCGCCGGACACACCCTGCTCACCCATGCGGTCATAGGCGTTGAGAATCTTCAGCGTCGTGGGCAGGTAATAGTTCATAAACTTGCGGATCTGGGGCAGCTTTTCCGGATTCTGCTCCACCTGCGCGAAGATCTTCCCGGCTAATTGCTGCAGGCGGACGATCTGGGCGGAGATGGCGGGGTCAGCGATGTTGTCATCCAGCCGCTTCATCTCTGTGATGGCTTTTTTGCCGTCGGCAATCATCTTATCCAGTTCCTCGTTGCCGGTGGTCTCCGGCTCCTCCGGCACTTCCTCCACCGTATCGCGGCAGAACAGGCGGGCCACTACGCCCACCACTGCGGCGGCAGCAGCTGCCAGCAGAAAATGGGGCAGCCTGTATAGCGGAAACAACAGTGCGTACAGCAGCCATGTCACCGCCGCCGCATACAGCGGAATGGCGGACTTGTGAACGATCTTCTTCAATTCCATCGCCTCCGTTCAACGAATCACAGCAAACTGCTATTGTAAGCCCATTATATCCCAACAACCGTAACCGGTCAAGAAAAAGAGACGAGGATTGTCTTTCGACTTTTCCACCGTCTCTTTTTCCCTATTCCTTTCCCGCAAACAGACCCGTTTGGCCTGTAATGGGGTCGGTGAACAGCGGCAGCTGCGGCGGATCGTAGGTCCACCATACCGCCAGCGCCCATACGCCCAGCAGGAGCAGCAGCCCCACTGCCGACCACACAGGGCCGATGCAGCTTCCCTTGGCCAGTATCCGCCACGAAACCCACGCTCCCAGCAGCACTGCCGCCTGAAACAGCAGCACATCCACGATCATGCTGTCGCTGCCTGTGGCGCCGGTATAGGTATAGTATACGGCAGGAATAAACACCACTCCTGCCAGAAGGCCCAAGGCCCTGGCCATCAGTACCGGCTGTCGGTTCCCTCGCAGCGCAATAGTCTCCACCAGCGACCATACCACCCACGGGATCACCAGCAGTTTCATGTGCTCCCATGTAGATTCATTGGTGGCGGCAAACGCCGCCACGATGCGGTCCTTTCCGCTCCAATTATAGACAAAGTGCAGCAGGTTGCCGAAGATCAGTGTGACAAACAGCCCGGTTAACTCCCATTTGCGCCATCTTCTGTCACTCATGGCGGACCCTCCCATCTTTTCGCAGATTGCAGGACTATTGTACGCCGGGACGCAAAAAAATATACTCTTACAAAAAAGAGGCAACTGCGTGGTACGCAGTTACCTCTTTTGTCTTTCAAAAATCTCGGCTTCTCCGGCGAGTTGCTTTTACAGGATGGAGAAATTGACCACCAGACCGGCAAACACGATGGAGACCATGCTCAGCAGCTTGATGAGAATGTTGATGGCGGGACCGGAGGTATCCTTGAAGGGATCGCCCACGGTGTCGCCCACCACGCCGGCCTTGTGGCATTCGCTGCCCTTGCCGCCGAAGTTGCCGGCTTCGATGTACTTCTTGGCGTTATCCCAGGCGCCGCCGGCGTTGGCCATGTAGATGGCCATCAGGAAGCCGGTGACAGTAGCGCCGGCCAGCAGGCCCACAACGCCCTTATAGCCCAGGATCATACCCACCACAATGGGGGTAACCACAGCAATGACGGTAGGCAGCACCATTTCCTTCAGGCTGGCCTTGGTGCACAGGTCTACGCAGCGGGCATAGTCAGGATCGGCCTTGCCCTCCATCAGTCCGGTGATCTCCTTGAACTGACGGCGAACCTCCATCACCACGCTCTGGGCGGCACGGCCCACGGAGTTCATCGTCAGCGCCGCAAACACGAAGGGCAGGCACGCGCCGATGAACAGGCCCACCAGCACCAGCGGGTTCATCAGGGAGAAATCATTGAAGATCACGTCGGCCGCGCCCACTTCCTTGACCTTCTCAATATAGGAGGCCATCAGGGCCAGAGCGGTCAGGGCGGCGGAACCAATGGCAAAACCCTTGCCGGTGGCAGCGGTGGTGTTTCCCAGAGAGTCCAGTGCGTCGGTGCGCTTGCGGACCTCCGGATCCAGACCGGCCATCTCGGCGATACCGCCGGCGTTGTCGGCCACAGGACCATAAGCGTCGGTAGCCAACGTAATGCCCAGCGTGCTCAGCATACCCACGGCAGCCAGCGCAATGCCGTACAGACCCATACCGGCACTGGAAGCGCCGCCGGACAGGAAGAAAGCCAGCAGAATGCAGATCGCCACAATGATGATGGGCAGGGCGGTGGACAGCATGCCCAGGCCCAGACCGCCAATGATGATGGTGGCGGAGCCTGTCTGGCTCTTGCTGCTCAGTTCCTGCGTGGGTTTATAGGTATCGGAGGTATAATACTCTGTGGCCTTGCCGATCAGCACACCGGCCACCAGTCCGGACAGAATGGCCACATACAAGCCCCAGTGCTCCAGACCCAGCAGCGCCCACACCAGGAAGAAGGAAATAATCGCAATGAGAATGGCGGACAGGTTGGTACCCCGGGACAGCGCCTTCAGCAGCGTACGCTGGTCGGCGTTCTCCTCGGTCTTGACAAAGAACGAACCAATAATGGAGCACAGAATGCCCACAGCCGCCATGACCATTGGAATCGCCATGGCCTTGAATGCCTGATCGGAAAAGGCCGCCACGCCCAGCGCGGAGGCAGAGATGATGGAACCCACGTAGGACTCATACAGGTCGGCGCCCATGCCGGCCACATCGCCCACGTTATCACCCACGTTATCGGCAATGACGGCGGGGTTGCGGGGATCGTCCTCGGGGATACCGGCCTCCACCTTACCCACCAGGTCGGCGCCCACGTCAGCAGCCTTGGTAAAGATACCGCCGCCCACGCGGGCAAACAGGGCCATGGAGCTGGCGCCCATACCGAAGGTCAGCATGGCGCTGGTAATGTCGGCAGCCTCCAGCTTAAACACAAAGCGCAGCAGCATGAACCATACAGAGATGTCCAGCAGGCCCAGGCCCACCACGGTAAAGCCCATGACGGAGCCGGCGGAAAACGCCACCCGCAGGCCCTTGTTCAGACCGGCGCGGCAGGCGTTGGCCGTGCGGCAGTTGGCCTTTGTGGCGATGCGCATGCCCACAAAGCCGGAAAGGCCGGAGAAAAAGCCGCCGGTCAAAAATGCGAAGGGCACAAACCACGTCAGCAGCTTGCAGGCCGCCATGATGCACAGCACCACCAGCATGCAGGCGAAGAAAATGCCCACCACCGTGTACTGGCGCTTCAGGTAGGCATTTGCGCCCTCACGGATGGAGCGGGAGATTTTGCTCATCAGAGGGGTACCCTCGTCAAAGCTCAGCACGCGCTTGCCTGTAAACAACGCAAACAGGAGCGCGATGATCGAGCCAGCAAACGTGGCTAAGACCAAGTATTTTTCCATAGTGTGTTTTCCTCTTTCTCCCCCATGACGGGGGACTTTCTCATTTTTTGTTCCACGGCATATTATAATAAAAACGCACTTTTTTCGTCAAGTTTTCAAACTCTTTTTCAACATCCAAAACTTTTTATATGATTTTATCGTTATTTTGCACAAAAACATTTTTTCGTTTAACAACTTTAAAAATCTTGTAACTTTGCTTTTTTCGCAATATCTCATTAAATTTTTGCCAAAAAAGTACTTTTTTCAAACCATAAGCATTACTTAACTCTGTCATTAGAATATTTTTTCGTGATGTTTTTCTTAAAAACGTAAGAAATTTCCAGATTATTCTCCTTTTTTCGTCTGAATACCACCTTTTCTTTCAATAATCTCGCCTTAATTCGTCATTCTTTGTTTTTGTTATTTTGAACAACATGCTTTCCGGTACTACCGCAGGCTTTCCTTCTCGCAAGGCAAAGCGGCAAAGCAAAGCACCTGCCGCCTTACGGCAGCAGGTGCTTTGCTCAGAAAGGAGATTTATTCTGTCAGGACTTTCTGCCGCTTGGCAGACATGTACTGCACGGCAACGACCGCGCCTACCAGCACCAGACCCACCACATCGGTAAGGGTACCGGGGATCATCATGCCGAGGCCACCGGCCACCAGCACGATTCGGAAGACCCAGGGGATCTTTTTATACAGATGGCCATTGAGGGAGGCGGCAATGCCGAAGATACCCAGCAGCGCGCTGATACAGATCTGGGCCACTTCCCACCAGCCTGCGATGTTCTCGAACAGCAGGGCGGGACTGTAGGCGAAGATATATGGCACAATGAAAGCTGCAATGGCCAGCTTTGTGGCATTGATACCCGTTTTCATGGGATCAGACTTGGCGATGGCGGAACCGGCGTAGGCAGCCAGCGCCACGGGCGGTGTGATATCCGCCACGATGCCGAAGTAGAACACGAAGAAGTGGGCCGCCACCACGGGGAAGTTCAGCTGGATCAGAATGGGAGCGCAAGTGGAGGCCATAATACAGTAGTTGGCTGTGGTAGGCACGCCCATGCCCAGCACGATGCAGCACAGCATGGTCAGCACCAGGCCGATGATGGTAACGTTGCCCGCCATTTGGACGATGGCATTGATGAGGATAGAGGCCAAGCCGGTAACGGTAATGCATCCGGCAATGATACCCGCCATACCGCAGGCCACAGCCACGGTGATAGCACCGCGGGCACCGGCTTCCAGAGAATCCACCGCAGAGAAGAAGGACTGCTTACCGGCACCGACCAACGCCTTGCCGGTAGACTGCGCAGGCTGCTCTTCACTGCCCCGCTTGCGCTGCAGGAAGAAGTTAATGAAGCCAACGGCAATGGCCGCCAGAATCGAATAAGCGGCAGAATGGGACATGGTCTTGCTGCCGGAGGACACCAGCCAAACCAGCAGGATCAGAGGGATGATCAGATAGCAATCACGGGCCAGTATCTTCCACTTGGGCAATTGGTCACGGGGAACGCCTTTCAGGCCCAGCTTCTTGGCCTCCAGATGGACGGCGATAAAGATTCCGGTGAAGTACAGAATGGCAGGCAGGATGGCCTTAACCGCCACCTGCGCATAGGGGATCTTCATGTATTCCGCCATCAAAAACGCAGCCGCGCCCATGATGGGAGGCATGATCTGACCGCCGGTGGAGGCGGCAGCTTCCACTGCGCCGGCAAACTCCGGTTTGTAGCCCGTCTTTTTCATCATGGGAATGGTGAAAGATCCGGTGGTAACGGTGTTGCCCACAGAGGAGCCGGACACCATGCCGCACAGGGCGGAGCTGATCACGGCCACCTTGGCGGGACCACCGCTGGACCAACCGGCAATACGGTTAGCGAAGCTGATGAAGAAATTGGCAATGCCGGTGCGCTCCAAAAACGCGCCGAAGATGATGAACAAAACGATATAGGTATAGCAAACGTTGATAGGCGTGCCGATGACACCGGAAGTCGTGTAAAACAGCTTATAGATAATGGTCTTGAGAGCGTCATACAGCGTTGCCGCATTCACTGCGCCGGCATAGCTGAGCTGGTTGATGAAAGCGTAAATGATCAGCGCGCCGGCCACGCAAAGAACGGGCACGCCCACGCAGCGGCGGCACAGCTCCATCAGGATCAACACACCAATGACGCCTATCACGACATGTACCGGCTCAATGCGGGTGGACAGCCGCACCAGCGTCATGGCGTTGAGTGCGAAATAGAAGAAGCAGCCTGCGCCGATGACCATCAGGACAATATCATACCACGGCAGGGAATTGACGTGCACGCTGCCTTTTTTTGCCGGATAGGTCAAAAAGCCGATGACGATGATGCATCCCATAAAAATCGTCAGTCGGATCTCCGGCATGGCGCGTGAGAACAGGGTCATGGCGATGCAGAACACGGCAAATACCGCCATGATGATGCGGACGATCAGCTTGGGAGTTCCCTCCCAAATGCGGGTGGCAGACTCGCGGTCGTATTTGCGCATCACCGCATCCAGGTCCGCGGCGTCGTTAGCACCGCCGGCCCCCGCCGCAGGAGCGGTATCCACCTTTTTCTTGTGCAGACTCATACTTGGTTCTCTCCTGATTTTCTCGGAATAATGTAGCGAGGACTACGGCGGGTCACCCCGCCGTAGCCTCGAAAACTGTCAATACTCTGTTAAGGTTTATCCCTTAGCTGCCGAAATACACATCCTTTGCGATGACCGTCTTGGCATAGTAGTCAGAGGTCTCCAGCAGCTTGTTGATATGCTCTTCATCCAGGCTCACCAGATACACGTCCTTGGTGGTCGCCAGATCGGTAACAGCAGTGGTGGGAGCACCGGCCACGATGAAAGCGGCATCGATCTGGCCGTTCTTCAGCGCGTCGGCACTGTCGCCAAAGGACTGGTAAGTAGGCTTAATGTCATTCTCGGTCAGGCCGTAAGCGCCCAGCACATCCACAGCATTGAAGTACACGCCGGAACCGGGAGCGCCGATGGAAACAGCCTTGCCGGCCAGATCAGCAACGGTCTGGATAGAGGGATCGGTGGTAACAATCTGCACCTGCTCCATGTACAGGGCAGCCACAGTGGAGAAGCCCTCCATCTTGGTCTCGAACAGATTGGTGCCGTTGTAGGCATAGGCCATGACGTCGGACTGGCAGAAGGCCAGGTCGGCAGTGCCATCCACCAGCTCCTGCACGTTGGACTGGGAGCCGTTACCGGCCAGACCCACTACGTTCACACCGGCATTGTTAGTGGCATGCTGTGCGATAACGGAGCCAAAGGCATAGTAGGTGCCGGACTCGCCGCCGGTGACGAAGCGCAGGTTGCGGGAATCGCCGGTGCCGGCGCCTTCCTTAACGGAAGCGACCTCGAAGCCCTTTTCAGCGAAGTACTTGGCAGCGCCGGGATGATAGGGCACGGAGGTGATGGAAGCGCCGTATTCCAGGCTCAGCTCACTGTACTTGGCATGGCTGGTAACCAGGGACTCAGCATTGTCGAAGATATCGGCCACAAAGTTGTAGATGTCAGCCTCAGCCACATCGTCACGGGCCAGAATGACAGCGCCCACCGCCACGGTGGTGGTGTCGGTGCGCTCCACAGTGGCATCACCGTCGGCGTCGTTATCGCTGCCGCCGCCGCAGGCCACAAGGCTCAGGGCCATGACCAGAGCCAGCATCAGTGCAAAAAACTTTTTCATCACATTACTCTCCTTGTTGTTTGTATTGCCGCCCCCTGCGGCTGAAATAACTCGATGGGCGTATTATACTCCTATCCTGTCTCTTTTGCAAGTCCAAACGGAAAAATATTCATTTTTCTTTGTTTCCGGTTTCTGCTTTCTTCTGTTTCCTTGTTTCTGTTGTCCTTTTTTCTCCTTGTTTTGCCGTGATTTTCATAATTTCCCCGCTCTCCTCCACTTTTTTACTGCCGCGACATTTTCCACATTATGATGGCATTCTTGCATAATTGCAGCAAAAAGGCGGCGAAGCTGCAAAACGCGTCCGTCTTACAGCCTCGCCTGATGAAACTATACCATATCCTATTTGCTGCGCTTGAGCGCCTCGCACAGCAGCGCATACATCCGCTCGGTGGACGGCACATTGAGCCGCTCCCGGACGGAATGCACATCGTGCAGCTCCGGCCCCATGGAAATCGCGTCCAGGCCGGGGATCTTCTCGATCAGCAGCCCGCACTCCAAGCCACCGTGGGTAGCCTCCACCACCGCATCCTTGCCGGTCAGGTCGCGATAGGCCTCCACCACCATGTCGCGGAACGCGGACTGGCGGGCATACTGCCAGCCGGGATACTTGCCCCGTTCGGTAACAGTACCGCCGGCAAACTCTACAATGGCGTGAACCTGCTGGGCCACCATCTCTTTCTGCGAGGCAATGCAGGAGCGAATGGAGAAGATAATGTGCAGGCCATCCTCCTCCAGGCGCAGCACGCCTAGGTTCAGGGAGGTTTGTACCAAGCCCGGGAAGTCCACGCTCATGGCCTGCACACCCTGAGGCAGGGCCAGCAGCGTATGAAGCATCACATTGGTGGTTTCGGCGCTGACGGCGGCTGTCACCTCCGTTCCGGCACACGCCAGCGTGATGCCGTCATCGCAGCCGGCGTATTCATTCTTCAGAACAGCATCGAACTCCCGGATAAAGTCTTCAAATGCCTTCTCATTGCCGGCAGGGATCGCCACCGCCGCCTCACAGCGAGAGCAGATCACATTGTCAAACTGGCCGCCGGAGACCGCCGCCAGACGCAGGTCCGGGAACCGCTTCATGCCACTGTACAGCACGCGCCCCATCACCTGGTTGCCGCTGGCGCGGCCCAGATGGATGTCCGCCCCGGAATGGCCTCCCTTCAGGCCGGAGAGGGTAACGGTATAACCGGCCATCCCCGTCACAGGCTCCATAACGCCGGGCAAATGACAGTCGGCCCGCATACCACCGGCGCAGGAAACGGTAAACACGCCCTCGATCTCAGAATCCAGGTTCAGCAGTTTCTTACCCTTCAGATCGGAACAGTCCAGCGCGAAGGCACCGTCCATGCCCACTTCCTCATCCACGGTGAACACCGCCTCGATAGGAGGATGCGCCAGCGTGTCGTCCGCCAGTATCGCCAGGATCATAGCCACGGCAATCCCGTTGTCTCCGCCCAGAGAGGTTTTGTCCGCCCAGACCCACTCACCGTCCGTCACCAGATCCAGACCCTCGACAGACATATCCTTGGTGCAGTCATCGGTCTTGGCACAGACCATGTCGATGTGGCCCTGCAGAATAATGGGCGCAGAGTCCTCATATCCGGCAGAGGCATCTTTCCAGATGATGACATTGTTGCAGGGCTCCTGACGGTACCGCAGGCCCAGTTCCCTGGCAAAGCCCACGCACATGTCGCTGATGATCTTGGTATTGCCGCTGCCGTGGGGCACGGAACAGAGCTTTTCAAAATAGTCAAATACCTTTTCCGGCTTCAGTCCGGATAAAACAGCCATACTATACTCCTTTCTTTCAACCGGAAAATCCATCTTGTCATGACGGGTTTTCGGCTGACGGCTGATACAGCCCATGCTGTGACCGCATGGGCTGTATCGGATCGTTATTACATGTCGGTGGGGATCAGATCGTCGCCCTCACCGCCGGGTACCTCATCGTCGCCGATATCCTCTGTGGGAGCTGCGATGAACTCAGACAGATAGGCCTCTTCAGGCAAACCCGCCAGATAGCCGGGGATATTGATAATCACACCGTCCATATTCTTGGGGACAGGGATCTTGTAGGTCTGCATCTCCTCGCTGCCGTTCTTCGTCTCCATGACTTCCAGCGTCACGGTGAAGGTCTGGCCGAGGCAGGTGGTGGAACCGCGCTCCTTGTCGTACAGCTTGGTCAGCTGCTCATCGCCCACATAGATGGTAACCTTATAGGGGGCCTTGTAGGTCTGGCCGTTGTACTCCAGCGTCTTGTTATCCAGATAGATGGTATGGCCGCGGCCGATGATGCTCATGATGATGCCAACAATGATCAGCACCAGAACGGCGGCGACACGGATCACGAGTCTGCGTGTTTTCATTCCGCTTTCCCCTCCTCATCTTTCTGGGCCTGGGCCAGCATCTGGCCCATCAGGCTCTGGGACTTGCGCTTCTTGGCCTCATACATGACCAGCGCCACGGTGATGACGGCGTAGGAGACGAACACACGGAAGTATTCGCCGATCATGGAGTCGCCCGCGATCTTAGTACCGGCAGACGGGGCCACGATGAACATGGTGTGGAACAAGATAACGCCCAGGAACACGTTGCCGATGGAGGCCTTTTCCACAGAGGCGCCGCCCACCAGCAGCGCCGCGATACAGAACATACCCACGTTGGTGTGGGCACTGTACGTGGGGAAGTTGCCCAGATTCTGCAGGTAGATGATCATGCCGAAACCGGCGAACACGGTGGAGATCACCATGGAGATGATGCGGGTGCGCTCCACGTTGATACCGGCATCGCGGGCCACTTCCATATCCTGACCCACGGCGCGCATATCCTGACCCAGCTTGGTCTTGCGGAACCAGATAATAAACAGGCATGCCAACGCAATAATGATCAGCGTCAGCACAGGGATCTTCACACCGCCCACATAGATAGCCAGGGCGTTATCGATGCTCTGGCGCATAGGCAGCAGGCTGACGGTGTTGCGGATACCGTAACCGCGGGGCAGCTTCAGGGTATTGTGGGCAATGGGGATGATGGGGCCCATCATATACAACACCACCAGCTGATACAAACCGTTGACAAAGAAGGAAATAATATAGCTGGTGATCATCTCGCGGCCCTTGGCACGGTTCAACAGCTTGCCGCACATCAGGCCCAGCAGAATGGAGATGGGGATGGAGATGATGGCCGCCAGGATCAAACCGGGAATGCCCCAGATCTGCCAGTCAGCCACAAGAATCAGGCCGATCTCACCTGCCATAGCGCCCAGCGTCATACCGAAGTTCAGACCCATACCGGCCATGATGGGAATCAGCAGGCTCAGAATCAGAAAGGCGTTGCGGCCCAGACGGGTCATGATCTCGTTGAGCAGATAGCTGCCGGAGAAGCCGGACAGCGGGATAAAGATGGCGCAGATGAGGATGAACATCAGCGGTACGGAATTGTTGCGAATCAGGTCAAGAACGCTGACCTTTTTGTTCAGGAGATTATTCATGTTCAGCGTCCTCCTTCCGTCTTTCTGGTCAGTGCGTACAGGATCATGCCTTGGGACACGATCACGCGGATGACCTCGCTCATATCCATATGGAACGCGGAGTTCATGACGGTGGGCGTCATGGTCACGATGCCCTGGAACAGGAAGGTACCAATGATCACATTGGGGATGGACGCCTTATTCACCGATGCACCGCCGATGAGAATGGCAGACACGGCGGGCAGCGCCATCCAGAAGGGTCCCATGTAAAGTTGGATAAAGCCGAAGCCCTGCTCGTATATCAGGATGCCCACAGCACCCAGCCAGGTGGACATGATCACAGAGATCAGACGCATCTTGTCCACGTTGATACCCGCAGCCTTGGCGAACGCGGGGTTGGAGCCCACAGCAGTCATAGCTGTACCGGTCTTGGTGTGCAGGAAAGCCCACATGGCCAGTGCCAGCAGCGCAAACACCAGCAGGCTTCCGGTGGGGATCACCAGATTGATGCCGATGCTGCTCAGGTCGATCTTCAGGAAGTTGGCCAGCAGCTGGTCATAAAAGCCTTCCAGAGAGATAACGGTACGCAGGCCGGTACCGGCAAAGCCCCAGACCATGGTGGGGCTGTGATACGGAAGCAGCAGCCACATCATGCACATGAAGGACACAGCGGAAAAGCCCACATAGGTGGCGATCATCATCTCGCCGCCCTTGATCTTGTTCAGCAGCCAGCCGTAACCGCCGCCGAACAGCAGTGCGAAGGGGGTCGAAATGACAATGGCCATGACGAAACTCATGGCGCCGGTAAAGCCCAGTTCAATGGACAGCGTGGCGCCCAGCAAGCCGGAGACGATGCCCAGCGGCAAACCGAAGTTCAGGCCGCAGCCGGAGTGGATCATGGGGACCATGGCCAGCACCAGCACAGCGTTCCAGCTGAAGCGATTGATGGTGTTGGTCAGCTGCGTTGCGAAGTCCGCGCCGACAATGGGCGCAGAGATGAACAGCAACAGCAAAAAGCCCGTGATGATGATGCGGGGCAGGCCGAAGCTATCCACCAGTTGTCTGAATCGTGTCTTGTTGCCAAGACTTGTTGTAATTTGTTTGCCCATCTTGTCCTCCTCACTTCACCTGGCTGACCATCAGCATACCGAACTCCTCGGAGGAATGGTCAGCAGGCAGGATGCCGGCGATCCTGCCGCCGGAGACGATGGCGATCCGGTCGCAGGTCATGCGCAGTTCTTCCAGCTCGGAGGAGATCATCACCACCGTGATGCCGCTCTCGCGGTTGAACTTTTTCAGCGCCTCCAGCACCAGTGCCTTGGCACCTACGTCAATACCGCGGGTAGGCTCGGAGACAAAGAGGAAGCGGGGCTCCAGCGCGAACGCCTTGGCCAGGCACACCTTCTGCTGATTACCGCCGGACAGTTCACGGGCCTTTTGCAGGGAGCTGGTGCACTTGATCTGCAATTCGTCGATGTACTTTTGGGTGACGTCATGAATGGCCTTTTCGTCACGCCATGTGAAGAACAAACACTTCTTCAGGAACTTGTTGTGGATCTGCATGGCGGGGAACGCCACATTCCACTCCAGAGACTCGTCCAGCAGCAGGCCCACACCACGCCGGTCCTCCGAAACGAAGGCCAGAGAAGCGTCCAGACACTTGCGGGGACTGTTCAGCGCGATGGGCTTGCCGTCGAACTCCACGGTACCGCCGGCCTCATACAGGCCCATGATCCCGTTGGGAATACCCAGCTTTCCCTGGCCGGCCAGACCGCCGATACCAAGAATCTCACCCTCCTTGATATCAAGGTTCACGTTGCGGACGATCTCGCCGGGCATATCCACCCACAGCTTGCGGATGGACATGATGGTCCTGGCGTCAGGGTTGATCTTAATATCCTGAGATACATTGGCGCTGACGCTGCGGCCCACCATCCACTTGGTGATATCGGTCACATCCGTCTCCTTGGCAGGAGTATCCTTCACCACATAACCGTCACGCATGATGACCACCTTATCGCAGACCGTGAGGATCTCATGGAGGCGGTGGGTAATAAAGATCACGGCGATGCCCCGGGCAGCCATGCCGCGGATGGAATCCAGCAGCGCTTCCGCTTCCTTCTCCGTCAGTACGGCGGTGGGTTCATCCAGGATCAGCAGCTTCAGATTTTCCTTGCTCAGCTCGCGGGCGATCTCGGTAAACTGCTTGTGACCCACGGGCATACTGCTGATGACCATCTTGGCGTCAATCTCCACGCCCATCTTTTCAATGGCGCGCTTGGCGCGCTCATCCATTTCCTTATAGTCGAGAGTGTCCATTCTGTCGCCGAACACTTCTGAGATGACGTTTTTCTTTTTCGGCTCACGATTGAGCAGGATGTTTTCCGTGGCAGTAAAGCCCGGGATCAGGGAGAATTCCTGATGCACCATACCGATGCCGGCCTTCAGCGCATCAAACGGCGTGGCAAATTCCACCTTCTCGCCGTTGATAAGGATGTCTCCTTCGTAACCGCCGGTCTCGCGGATCACGTCCATGCCGAACAGGATCTTCATCAAAGTGCTCTTGCCGGCGCCGTTTTCACCTACAAGCCCCAGCACTTCGCCCTCGTTCAGCGTGAAATTGATATCCGTCAGCACCTGGTTGCCGAAGAAGCCCTTTTTGATGTTGCGCATCTCCAACAGGGGAGCATTCTTATTTTCCATATTATTCCCTACCTAAAAGTAAACAGGAGGGAGGATTCCCTCCCCCTGTTTGATACATTGTGCGTGACAAACGCGCTGTCAGCTGACGGTGTAGTACTTCTCGGGGATCTCCACTTCGGCGTTGCCCATGAAGTAGCCGGGATCGCCCATGATGTAAGTATCCTGATAGATCAGGAACACGTTGTCGGACTTGACGCCGGTGGTAGCGTTGGTGTAGCCAGCGCCGTTCCAGGCAGCCCTGGGAGAATAGACCTGCAGGGCAGCAGCCACATCGTCCATATCGGTCAGCTCGCTCTTGCCTTCAATGACGTTCTTGGCATGCAGAGCCAGGCCGGCGGACAG
>CAMCSE010000028.1 GCA_945877515.1 uncultured Clostridia bacterium
GGACCAGAAGTGAGAAAACTATTCAAGGGCCGCAGCACGGAACGGGACGCCTTTCGCATCCCACGCAGCGTGCAGCAGTCCATTCCCATCAAGCGCATCTATAAAGACGGTATCTTTCGTGTAAGCGGCAGGTTTTCCAAGACCTGGCGTTTTTTTGACATCAATTATGCCGTGGCCTCGCCGGAAAAGCAAATGGAACTGTTCTTGGGCTACTGCGGCGCTCTCAACAGCCTACCCATCGACGCGGGCATCAAACTGACGCTGGTGAACCGCCAGCTCAACCGGCAGGAGTTCAGCCGGAATCTCCTGATGGCCTACCGGCAGGATGGTCGCGACTATATGCGCCGCGAGTACAACGACCTTCTGCTGGACAAGGCCAGCGGCAGCAACAATCTGGTGCAGGAGAAGTACATCACCGTGTCCGTTGCCAAGCACAGTATCGAGGAGGCTCGCACCTTCTTCGCCCGCGTGGGAACTGACCTGACCGCTGGCCTCGGTCGTATAGATTCCGGCATACGGGAAATCACCCTCAACGAGCGCCTGCGGCTGTTCCATGACTTCTTCCGTGTGGGACAGGAATCGGCTTTTGCCTTCGACCTGCAAACCGCCCAGCGGCGCGGCCACGACTTCCGCGACGCCATCGCGCCGGAGACGCTGCAATTCTTCCGCGACCACTACGCCGTGGACGAGCGCGTGGGCCGCACCCTGTTCCTGCGGGAGTATGCCAGCTTCATCAAGGACACTATGATTACCGAGCTGATGGACTACCCCCGAAATATGATGCTGTCCATCGACATCGTGCCGGTGGCCACAGACGAGGCTGTGTCGGAGATGCACCGGCGCATCATGGCGGTGGAGAGCGACATCACCCGCTGGCAGCAGCGGCAGAACCACCACAACAATTTCTCTGCCAACATCCCCTACGATCTGGAGCAGATGCGGAAGGAGACGCGGGAGTTCTTAGACGATCTCACCGCCCGCGACCAGCGGATGATGTACGCGCTGGTCACGCTGACCCACCTTGCCGACAACGAGGAGCAGTTGGAGCAGGACACGGAGGCGCTGTCCGCCATTGGCCGTTCCCACGGCTGTCAGTTTGCCACTATGAAGCACCAGCAGGAGGACGCGCTGAACACGGTGCTGCCCTACGGCCTGCGGCGTATCGACGCCATGCGGACGCTGACCACGGAGAGTACCGCCGTGCTGCTGCCCTTTAAGACGCAGGAGATCATGGACACCGGCGGGCTGTACTACGGTGTCAACGCCGTGTCCCGCAACCTCATCATCTGCAACCGCGACGCGATGCTCAACGGCCACGGCTTGTATACGGGCGTGTCCGGTAGCGGCAAGTCCATGATGGCCAAGCAGGAGATCGGCTTCGTGGGGCTGAATACTGACCACGACATTATTGTGGTAGACCCCGAGCGCGAGTACGGCCCGCTGATCCGCGCCCTGGGCGGCGAGGTGATCACCATCTCCGCCTCCAACGGCAGCTATGTCAACGCGCTGGACATCTCCAAGGAGTACGGCGACGGGCGCAATCCGCTGGTGCTGAAAAGCGAGTTCATCATGTCTCTGTGTGAACAGCTCATGGGCGCGGGCGAGATCGGCGCGAAGGAGAAGTCCATCATCGACCGCTGTACTGCCAATATCTACCGCAAGTACATCCGTAAATACGAGGGCGATCCGCCCACGCTGAAAGACCTCTACGATGACCTTATGCGGCAGAAGGAGCCTGTCGCCCATGAGATCGCGCTGGCACTGGAGCTGTTTACTACCGGCAGTCTTAACGTGTTCGCCCACCAGACCAATATCGACACCCGCAACCGTATCATCTGCTACGACATTCAGGACTTGGGTGAAAACCTCAAGCCCATCGGCCTGTTGGTGATGCTGGACAGCATCCTCAACCGCGTCATTCGCAACCGGCAGCAGGGGAGGTATACCCACGTCTATATCGACGAGATCTATCTGTTCTTCGCCAGCCCCGGTGTGGGCGGTAAGAGCGCCATCAACAACTACTCCAGTGAGTTCCTGTATAAATGCTGGAAGCGATTCCGCAAATACTACGCCACGCTTACCGGCATTACGCAGAATGTAGAGGAGTGCTTGCTGTCCGACACGGCGCGGCTGATGTTCGCCAACAGCGAGTTCTTGGTGCTGCTGAATCAGGCACCTACCGACCGTGCGGAGCTGGCCAAGCTGCTGGATGCCAGCGACGCGCAGATGGATTACGTCAGCGACGCACCGGCAGGACACGGATTGATCAAGGTGGGCTCTTGCCTCGTGCCTTTCATCAATGAGCTGCCCCGCGACACGGAGCTGTACCGCCTGATGACCACTAAGCCGGGGGAACAAAATGCGTGACGTCAAGACCCGCGCCGCCATGGAGCAGCCGAAAACGCGGCAGCAAAACGCCATACCCCGCACGGCGGTGCGTATCTTGCAGCGGCACTACGCCCAGCAGAAGCAGGAACGGCAGACCCAGCGTCAGCCGGTGGAGTACGCCACGGAGCAGGTGCAGCAAAGTGCAGCAGACGCCGCCCGCATGGCCTTCCGCGCCACGCGGCAGCTTCAGCGAAAGTACGCCCTGCACAAATATCGTACCCAAAAGGTACGGCAGCGGCAGGAAACAACGGCGGCGCAGGTGCGGCAGCGGGATATGTGGCGGGGAACAGAACAACCTACGGCAGTACAGAAAACACCTGCATCCACAATGACCGTGGCCAAACAGCGGGCGAAGCAGAACACCCAACGCGCCGCCCAGCGGCAGATGCTCCAACAGGCGAAAGCCGCCGCCCGCAAAGCGGGACAGCGGCTGGAGCAGATGGCGCAGGTGGTGGGCAAGACCGTCCGCGCCGGTATCAAGGCGATAGCCGCAGCGGGCGGCGGTGTGGTGCTGTTTCTGCTGCTGGCCTTGCCGGTGATCGCGGTGGCGGCAGCGCTGTCCCCGGCTGGCGTTCTCGCGGACAGTCACACCATGGAGCCCACCGGCGAGGCTATGGAGGTATGGGAGCGCCTGCCGGACGATCTCTCTATGGAGCGGCGTATGGTGGTGACTTATGCGCTGGCGCTGGTGGGCAAGGTGGATTACTTTTGGGGCGGCAAATCGCTGGTGCTGGGCTGGGACGACCGCTGGGGCGAACTGACGGAGGTCACAGCCGAGGGCAGCGACAGCACCGGCACGGAGCAGCCCTACGGTTTGGACTGTTCCGGCTTCGTGGATTGGGCATTCTACAACGCCAGCGGCGGCAGCTACATCATCGGGCAGGGCGGCGGCGCAGCGGCGCAGCACACCAACTGCGTGGACATAGAGTGGGACGAGGTGCAGCCGGGGGACTTGCTGTTCTATCCGGAGGATGAACACATCGGCATCGCCGCAGGCCGCGACTGGCTGGGCCGCCTGCTGGTGGTACATTGTGCCTCCGGCACAGGCGGCGTGGCGATCTCCCACCGCGACGGCTTCGAGACAGCCGCAAGGCCGGTGTGGTATGGGGATGAATAGAGGGCAGAGGATTTCCTCTGCCCTCTATTTTTTATATTCAGGACTTGCGACCTTTCAGCATTTTGTCGGGGATCATAGATGCACTGATGAGGTCTGCGGGATCAACTTCCAAAGCGTCCGCAATATCAAAGAACACATCCAGCGTGAAGTTGTGTGCCGTTCCGGGTGCTTCAATGACGCTCAGAAGTGAACGGCTGATACCAGCCTTCTCCGCCAGCTTCTCCTGCGACATTCCACGCAGCTTGCGGAGGGTAACGATGGCAATGCCGATTTGGATAAAGCGGTCATTGTTTTTGAACGAAACAGTTTTACTCATGCGGGATGTCCTTGCCTTTCGTGGTATGAATAAATTATACTGTTTCTTCGCGTTACTTTCTGTCTGAAATAGAAAGCGTTTGACATGATATAGTGGCAATAGTATAATCTAAAACAATCAAATGCTTTCTGAATAAGGCGAAAATATACTGTTGCAAACAAGGTGGGCGATGGAAATGGACAAGCCGATTCGCTGTGCGATCATCGGGCAGCACCCTATGCGTTTTCCGTGGGGTTTTGACGAGGAGGATGACCGCTGCCGAAAACTGAAAATCGAACTGGCGCAGCAGATCATGGCGCTGCGTCAGAGTGGTGTGTCGCAATTCCTTGTGGCCTGTGACTGTGGCGTGGGACTATACGCCGCCGAAATCGTCAACGGACTGCGGGCAACGACCGACCATGACCTGATGCTTATTTGCTACACGCCCCATGAGGAGCAGGCCACAAAATGGGCGCCCTATCTGCGGGAACGGTATTTTGATATGCTGACCGCCTGCACATATCTGTCTGCTGTGTGCGAAGTTGGTGCGCCGGACGCGCAGCTGCAAGCCTACAAGAAGATTATCGACCTTGCGGATGTAGTACTCTGTGTCTGCGACAAGGATACACCGGCTGCATCTCGTGCAGAGGACAGAGCCTTGGCCTACGTCGAGGGGCAGCACAAGCCATTGGTGCTGCTGCACCCTACGGAACTGACTACGAAACAGATCTCCACACCTCATGATGCAAGGTGAAGACTATGGATTTTGCCGCGCAGGTAAGAGGTGGAAAGAATACGACTCTTGTCGGAATGGAGCAGATGTGCTATACTCTGACTTGTGTGTTTGTCTACGAGGAGGATAGCTATGTTCTACACCGAGGAAGAAGTATCTGTGATCACAGGTCTGCTCAACGCCTATTTGGTGCGGGAACACGCCAGTGAAAAGGTCAGAGAATCATATACCAGGATCAGCGAGGGACTTCAAAGCCGTGTGCTGACCAGGGACGATTACGTTTGGCTGGAGAACGCCCTGCTATTCCTCCGCCCATATTGGTGGAGCGACCGCGAGGACGGACGGATGCTGATGGATGCCCTCTTACATACGCAGACACTGGCACGGAGAACGTAATAAAAATTGATGAAGGGTGTATCGCTCGATACACCCTTCATTTTTTATTCGGCAGTATTCCGTGTTTCACGTCCTTTGAGCATCTTGTCGGGGATCATAGACGCGCTGATGAGATCGGCAGGATCAACTTCCAGTGCATCCGCAATATCGAAGAACACATCCAGCGTGAAGTTGTGTGCCGTTCCGGGCGCTTCGATGACGCTCAGAAGTGAACGGCTGATACCAGCTTTCTCCGCCAGCTTTTCCTGCGACATTCCACGCAGCTTGCGGAGGGTGACGATGGCAATGCCGATTTGGATAAAGCGGTCATTGTTTTTGAACGAAACAGTTTTACTCATGCGGAATGTCCTTGCCTTTCGTGGTATGGGTAAATTATACTGTTTCTCCACGCCACTTTCTGTCTGAAATAGAAAGCGTTTGACACGAGATGGTGACAATAGTATAATCTAAAACAATCAAATGCTTTCCTAATAAGACAAAGATATATTGTTGCAGACAAGGTGAACGATGGAAATGGACAAACCGATACGCTGTGCCATCATCGGACAGCACCCTATGAGTTTTCCATGGGGCTTCGATGAAGAAGATGAGTCCTGCGGCAAAATGAAGATGGAACTGGCGCAGCAGATCATGGTGCTGCGTCAGAGTGGCGTGTCGCAGTTCCTCGTAGCCTGCGACTGCGGCGTGGGACTGTATGCAGGCGAGATCGTCAACGGTCTGCGGGCAACGATCGACCATGACCTGATGCTCATTTGCTACACGCCCCATGAGGAGCAGGCGACAAAATGGGCGCCCTATTTGCGGGAACGGTACTTCGATATGCTGACCGCCTGCACCTACCTGTCTGCTGTGTGCGAAGCTGGCGCACCGGGCGCGCAGCTCCAAGCCTACAAGAAGATCATCGACCTCGCCGATGTGGTGCTGTGCGTCTACGATACGGACATACCGGCCACAAGCAGTGCGGAGGATAGAGCGTTGGCCTACGCAGAGGGGCAGCACAAGTCGCTGGTGCTGCTGCATCCGACAGAACTGACCACAAAACAGATCTCCGCTGCCCATGACGCGAGATGACAAAGATCATGCCGTGTGCTATACTGTCGGCATCGAGCCAAGGAGGTGTCTGAGATGCCGTTCCAATACCATATCCGTGAAATGACGGCGGAGACAAGCGCAGAAGAATTCGTGACACGCTTTGTCCGTGTGGAAAAGTTCTTGCCTTTCTGCCAGCAGTGCGGCAGCTACGATACCCGCTGGACGTGCCCGCCTTTCGATTTTGACCCCATGACCATTTGGCGGAGCTACACGGGACTGCGGCTGTATGCCCGCATCTTGCAGGCGGATACGCCGGAGCAGCCTCTGGACGTGGCAGTGGCGGCGCTGAAGCAGGAAAAGCGTCTGTATCGTGAATTGCTCCAGCGGTGGGAGCAGGAAACGCCGGAGAGTCAGATGCTGCTGGCGGGCACCTGCGACCAGTGCGAGACGTGCGAAAAGGTACAGGGACATCCCTGCGGCAGACCGGAGCTGCTGCGCTACTCCATCGAGGCGCTGGGCGGCGATGTGGGGGGCTGTTTGCAGCACTACTTCCATCTTCCTATGCTGTGGGGCAAGAATGGCAAAGCGCCGGACTACTTTGCGCTGGTGGGCGGCCTGCTCACCAAGTGACAGCGGAAACATAAAAATGACGGGTGTATCCGTGGATACACCCGTCATTTTTCATTGTCCTTTGTTCATGTGTCCCTGCGCCACAAGCAGCAGGCGGTACAGAGCATCTGTTTTCTTCCCATTTGCGGCGGGGACTTTGCGCCGTCAGAAATTCCGTCAGGCAAAGAAAAAGCCGCTGTGCGGCAAGGCGCAACGGCGCAGGTTTCCTGAATGATGATGATTTACGAAAAAAGCTGTGCCGTCCGCGCAACAGAATACCCAAAAAACGGCAGGTGTGCAATCCGCGCACCTGCCGCTTTCCAATAGCGTGACAAATTTCATCCGCCGTGCTATACTTTTCCCATCACCACCAAGGAGGATGTACCATGCGTATCAACTGGTTCAAGGACGAAAATCACCTGGTCTATATCAACGGCGCGACCCAGCTGGCGGAGCTGGAGCGGACGCTGCACTTTCCCGGCTTGGAGGAGGCCGCCAACGAGCTGCGGCAGCACCCTACGGCGGAAGGCTTTACCATCAAAGGCCCGAAGCGCACCAGCGGGCGGCTGTTCGTGCCCGACCTGACCTTCGGCGAGCATATCGAGATGGGCGAGAACATCTTTTTCTACATGGGCGAGATGCAGGAATGCTATGTCATCTACTGGCTGGACGCGCCGGTGGCAAAGTGAGGCGGCATCGCACATGACATTCCTGCAAAAGCATCATGGGCAGATGTCCGACTCTATGCTGACAGCCTTTTTCATCATCCTGTCCGGCGGCTTGCAGGACGCCTACACCTACTGCTGCCGCGGCAAGGTGTTTGCCAATGCCCAGACCGGCAACATCGTCCTGTTGAGTACGCACCTGTTTGAGGGCGACTGGGGACAGGCCCTGCGGTATTTGATCCCCGTACTGGCGTTTCTGCTGGGTATCTATATCGCGGAGTGCGTCCACCGGCGCTTCAAGCGGATGGAGAAGGTACACTGGCGGCAGCTCATCATTCTGGCGGAGATCGTGCTGCTGGCGGCGGTGGGCTTCCTGCCGGAAACGCTGAACACCACCGCCAACGCCGTGGTGTCCTTCGTGTGCGCCATGCAGGTGCAGACCTTCCGCAAGGTGCGGGGTCACGCCTACGCCAGCACCATGTGTATCGGCAATATGCGCAGCGGTACGGAGGCGCTGTGCGCCTACTTCCATACGGGGGATAAGGAAATACTCCACAAGGCGCTGACGTATTTCGGCGTGGTGCTGCTGTTCGCGCTGGGCGCGGGCATCGGCAGCGTGGCCACCCTCCACTGGGGCACGGGGACGATCTGGCTGTCCTGCGGCCTGCTGACGATCAGTTTTCTCATTATGTTCATCCACGACGAGGAACAGAAATTCGGTGAATAAAACAACACCGGCGGCGTTACCCACACGCTGCCGGTGCTGCTTTGAGGTGGTGTTCCTCATGGAAAAGAAAAGTAAAAGTATGGTCTGGCTGAACCGTGGCTTCATCATAGCAGGTCGAATAGCGTTTGTGAAGCGCATCTTTGTCCTTGAAAACATGAGGACTTGTATAGTATAATGTTCCTCGAAACGAGGTGCGCCATGAGTATTTCCAAATATCAGGTCTTTCTGAAAACGGTCTCCTGCGGCAGCTTCTCCAAGGCGGCGGAGGCCATGAATTTCACACAGTCCGGCATCAGCCACGCCATCAACTCGCTGGAAAACGAGCTGGGCGTGAAGCTGTTGAGCCGCAACCGCGGCGGAGTGGTGCTGACGGCGGACGGACGGGCAGTGCTGCCCAAGATCGAAAAGCTGTGCGCCGCCCACCACTCCCTGATGCAGACGGTGGAGGGGCTGAAGGACATGGACAGCGGCTTGGTGAAGATCGCCACGTTCTCCAGCGTGTCCGCCCAGTGGCTGCCCCGCATCCTCAAGAGCTTCGGCAAGGTGTACCCCAACATCGAGTTTGAAGTCGTCACCGGCGATTTCTATGACCAGATCGAGGGCTGGATCGTCAACGGAACAGTGGACTGCGGCTTTCTGCGTCTGCCGTCGGTGAAGCGCTTGCAGACCTACGCACTGCATCGGGACGAATTGCAGGTCATCGTCCCCTGCGACCACCCCTACGCCGATCGCGACCCGTTCCCCGTGTCTGCGCTGGCAGAGGAACCCTTCATCCAGCTGGAGGAGGGCGACGACTACGAGATCATGGCGGCCTTTGACGAGATGGGCATCCGCCCCAACGTGAAGTACATCGCACGGGAGGACAGGACTATCTTGGCTATGGTGTCGGAGGGCCTGGGCATCAGCCTGCTGCCGGAGCTGATGGTGCGGCACAGCCCAACGCCCATCAAGGTCTGCCATGCGCCCCTGCATTTCTACCGTACCATCGGCATCGGTGTCAAGGACAAGAAGGCACTTTCCAAGTCCACCCGTCTGTTCGTGGACTATGTGCGGACGTGGGTGGCGGAAAACGGGAATACATAAACGTTCAACTTTCGCTAAAAAAGCATGAGAACACGTCATGTAATACAGACAAGAACGCAGTTCCCATACGGCTTTGCGGGAACGGACAAACGACGCCACAAAAATGTATCCTTCCGCGAAACAAATACCCTCTTGCAAAACGGCGGGGTCTTCATCATAATAGCACCCGTAGCCCCCGAAAAGTGAATAGGCTTACCGGTCTGAAACGCTGCGGCGTTTCGGTGAAAGTTGGAATGTGGGTCAAAGTCCCCGCGAACAGGTCACTGTGAGGCTCCTCTGAGGCAGGAGATAAGTCAGGTCGCGCCGGTAAGCGTCACAATGCACACGCCTGAAACCGAGCTGCATGAACGGGGGCTTCGCGCCCGTTTACACGAGAGAAGCGTCGGCATTTGCCGGCGCTTTTTGCATGAAGTCAGGGCACCTATGGGGGACGGAAAGGTGCTTGAAAAAATGGGAGAACGCAGGAAATACGTCCGCAGGGACGCAACGGTGGGACGGTTGTCCGCTATCTTTCTGGAGGACATGGAGGGGAGCGTAAAGCCATCCACGCTGGCGTGCTACCGCCGCAACATCCGATGTCACATCCTTCCAGCGCTGGGAGCGCGCGTGGCGGCGGAGGTGACGGCGGAGGAGATCAACGACTACATCCAGCAGTTACAGGAGGACTATTCGCCCAAGCTGGTGCGGGAGGTAGGCGGCCTTCTGCTGCGGATCGTGGGCATGGCCGGTGTGGGCTACGGCGAGGATGTGACGCTGCCGAAGGTGCGGCAGAAGGCCGTGGAGGTGTTCACCGAGCCGGAACTGAAGCAGATGGGGCAGGTCATTCTGCGCCGTCCGGACAGGACGGGACTGGGGGTGCTGCTGACAGCCTACACCGGGTTGCGGCTGGGAGAGCTGTGCGGCCTGCAATGGCAGGACGTGGACGTCGGCGCGGGCCTGCTGCACATCCAGCGGACGGTGGAGCGCATCGCGCAGATAGGCGGCGGGACGTGCCTGACGGTGCAGCCACCGAAAACGGAAAATTCCGAGCGCTGGATACCCATTCCGAAAGAGATGCTGCGGATGCTGAAGCCAGAGACAAAGCAGCCGGACAGCTACCTGCTGACCGGCGGGGAGATCGTCCCTGACCCGCGGGCGATGCAATACCGCTATAAGGTGTTGTTGGAGCGCTGCGGTGTGCGGTATCGGAATTTCCATTGCCTGCGGCACAGCTACGCCACGCGGTGTGTGGAGCGCGGGGTGGACGTGAAAAGCGTCAGTGAGCTGCTGGGCCACGCCGATGTCCGCACCACCCTGCGGCTGTACGTCCACTCGTCTATGGACTACAAGCGCAGGGCCGTGGAGGGGATAGGCTTCCTCAAAGGAATAACGTAAAAAGGACGCCGAAAGGCGTCCTTTTTCCTATCCAAAAAATGGCACAAAAATTTTCGCAAAGTAACATACTTTGCGAAAACTTTCCAATTTCAACCGAATAACAGTATATACCAGCCGTTTTTCCGTGTCAACAACGAGTTCAAATTTTCGACTTTTTCTGGCGTAAATCTGGAATGCCTTGCAGCGCAAGGCGTTCCGCGCTTTTTCGCAAAGTATGTTACTTTGCGAAAAAACTGTTCAAAAGAACCGAGAATTTCATACGGCTGAGTTCTGTGACGTCGTGTGGCTGTGCGTTGTAAAGACGATTTTTCGTCAGGGTACAGCCTTAAAGGAACATGGGTAACCAAACCCACCGCGGACGGCACTGTGAGCGCAAGGAAACGACCGAAACGGCTTTGAGCCGCTGGGTAATACCCGCCATTGGGACGCGAGTCCTGAGAAGGTAGGTCGTGTACGAGGGAGAGATCCCGTGGCGCGAGGGCAGTAGAATTACACGAAGGAGAACTTGTTTGCAGCGGCGCTTCTTCGTTGTGACGAGGGTAGGAGTGTACGCTGACGAGATTCGTCAGCGTTTTTTCTTACCGCCACATCACCATAGGGAGGAGTATGTCCATGAGCCATTTGAACCCCAACCAGCATTTTGATGTTGAGAGCTGGCGCGACCGGCAGATCGCCCAGCGCACTAAGGACGCGTTGGCGGCGCGGGACGCGGCCTTTGCCGAAAAGCACGCGGACACGCCCCTGCGAGAGCTGGCGCTGTATCTGGTCCGGTGTGCCCGCACCCTGCGCCACAGCCCAGCACCCTGCGAGGTAGACGGCGGCGCGTTTATCGAACAACGCTTCGGAAGCTGGGACGCAGCCCTGCGGGCAGCGTGTCTGCCGCCTACGCGGACGAAGGCGAAGCTGAACGGCACGGCCCGCTACCGCAAGGAACGGGCCATACAGGAGCCCCTGTTTCTGGCGGAGCGCAAGGAGAAGAAGCGCCAGAAGCAGATCGAGAAGAACCTGCGGCAGGGCCAGTTGGCTCACGAGAAGGCCGTGAAGCGCCGCGCAGAGCGGGAGACAGCCGAGGCCGAGAAAGCCGCCGCCGAAAAAGACACCAACCCTTGTCAAGCCGAGACAGTCTGAACGGAGACTGTCAGCTTTCCATAAGGGTGGGAGGGGAAAAGCCGCCCCTCCCACCTCCTCTCTTTGTTGAACGGCAAGACCAAAACCACATACAAAAGCAAATATGTTACCCGCCCCTGCGGGGCAGGTAACGGGAAAAATACGCCCCATCTGCGGGGCGAGAAACAGGAATAGGAGCAAACACACATGATCTCTTTGAGTGAAATACTGCATACCATCGCCCAGGCGCTGATGATCCCCTGCCTCATTATACTGATAATTCTGATGGCCGGGGCGGTCTGGCAGATCGGCGACATCGTGGTTGAGTACATCGCGGAGCGCCGCAAGCATAAGTGTAACGTCCCCCAGCTGCTGCGCGACGTACACGCGGTGGGCGCGGACGGCCTTGCGGAGCTGATTGAAAACAGCGGCCTGCTGCGGCGGCAGAAGAAGGCTCTGCTGGAGCTGGCGGAGAGCCGGGGGCTGCCCAAGGACACCCTGACGGCGCTGGCGGAACGTCTGCTGGCCACGGAGGAGGCGCGGAACGCCCGCACCACCTCCATCACGGACATGATCGCCAAGCTGGGCCCCATGTTCGGCCTGCTGGGCACGTTGATACCTCTCGGCCCCGGCATCGTCGCGCTGGGACAGGGCGACACGGTGACGCTGTCGGAGTCCATGAACGTGGCGTTCGACACCACCATCGCGGGTGTTATCAGCGCGGCGGTGGCCAGCGTCATTTCCCACATCCGCAAGCGGTGGTACAACGACGACATGGTGTCGCTGGAGACGCTGATGGAGGCAGTTCTGGAGGAGGTCACGGCAGATGTTGAAGGGTAAGTTTTCCTCCCGCCGCCGGGTGACGGAGGAGGTGGACGCCATGTCCGGGCTGGCGAACTTGTCGGACGTGATGCTGGTGTTCGCCTGCGGGCTGATGGCGGCGGTCATACTGAACTGGAACGTGGATCTGAGCAAGACGCGGGTGGAGATCCTCCAGCGGGAGCAGATGCAGGAGCTGGACAACGCGGAGGAGATGGAGCAGGACATCCAGTCCTCCAGCAGCTTTGAGCAGAAGGGCACGGTGTACGAGGACCCGGAGACAGGCAAATTGTATGTGGTGATGCCGAAAAGCAGTAACTAAATAGTTTTTATATAGATACGTTCAACAACGAGAGGAGACAGATTACATGAAGAAACGGACAAGCAGTATGTCCCGGCGCATCGTGAGCCTGCTGATGAGCATGATACTCACGCTGACGCTGGTGACTCCCGCGGCCTTTGCCACGGAGGTGGTGGACGGCAGCGGTACGGCCATCATCGAGGGCAACGCGAACCCGGCTGATGCCAACCCTAATGAGGATACCGAGGGCAAGGACGACGTGGATAAGAACGCTGAGGACGAGCAGCAGCCCGCCGAGCCTGATGATGAGAATGCGGAGCCCAGTGAGGGCGAGGACGCTGTCAACGAGCCTTCCAATGAGGCCGATACTCAGGAGGGCGAAGGCACTGACACCCCCGTAGTCGCCCAGCGCACGGTAACTGTGGAAAGATACCGCACCGACGCGGCATACGAGGTCAAGATCGTCGTAGGCGTTGAGGAAGACGGCACGACCGAAAAGCTGGACATCAATGCGGATACCAAAACGGTCACGCTGAAGCTGACCACGGCTGACTATGCCGGTGAGCCCATTTACATCAAAACGGCATTGGACGATGTGCTGGTGACCGGGGGCGAAAATCAGACCCCAGCATTGACGAAGGATACTCCCACGCTGGAATATACCCTGCCCAATGAGGGCGACGTGACCCTTTACTACGGTACACAGGAGGATTTTGTCTCTGCTTGGTATGGTGATGGTACTGCCACGGTCTATTACATCCGCACCGCCGAGGAGCTGGCGAATTTCGCACAGTTGGTGAATAGCGAGAATGATTTTTCCGGCAAGACCATCAAGCTGGGCGCGGATATTTCGTTGGACGGCAGCGACTGGACGCCCATCGGCACAGCGGAAAATCCCTTCAAAGGGACGTTCACGATTATGGGGAACTATTCCATTTCCAACCTGCCCAACGACCTGTTCGGCGTGGTGGAGGGCGGCACGGTCAAGTCTGTGACCATCAGCGGCGGCACAGGCCGGCTGGTGAACACGCTGAAGTCCGGCACGGTGGAGAATTGTATGTCCACCGCAAAGGTCACCGGCGAAGGCGGCGGACTGGTGGGGACCAGCACCGGCACGGTAAAGAACAGCTATTACTACAACGCGGACAGCGCGAAGCCCGTGACCGCTGGTAGTGGCAAGGTCACCAAATGCTTCTATTTGGCGGACACCTCCACATGGGGACAGACGGACGACCCCGGCGCACGGACGGAGGAGGAATTCAAGGCCGGCCGCGTGACGTGGGAGTTGAACGGCAAAGACGTGGTATATACTGTGTCGTCAACCGACTGGAGCATGGACGAGGAACTCCCCTGCTTAAAAAAGGACAGCGCCGTATATGAATTGACACTTACGAAAAAATCGGACGTAAAGGAAATGGTTGCAATCTCCGTTGAGGGGTATACCACATTGATGAATGGCAACACGCAGTATGTGTATGTTCAGAACGAAGAAAAGTCCATTACGATAGATGAAAGCGCGTTCTCCGAGGAATATATGGTTACCTATACTCCGTCGAAGCCGACAAAAACACCGTCATTCAACTCGAGCGCGGAGAGTATCACATTCTATTACTCTGTCGGCAAGGCGATCACACCGGATATAAGCTGGTATGATGATAATAAAGATGAATTTATCCTGTCCGGTGCCGCTGACCTGTTCGGACTAGCACAGTTGGTGAATTCTTACCCATGTGTGGATTTTTCCGACAAAACCGTTAAGTTGAGCAAGGACATCGACCTCACCGGCTATGACTGGATTCCTATTGGCGGTAGTTCCGCCAGTTTTTGCGGCACTCTTGACGGAAACGGACATACCGTCACTATCAACATCAATAAAGACTGCACAGCGGAGGAAGAGTACATAGGGCTTGTCGGAGCCTTGGGAGGAGGCGGCTGGATAAAAAATCTATCCGTTCAAGGGAAAATATCTGTTGTCAACACCCAGCCAGACACTCACACTGCTTATGTGGGCGGCATTGTGAGTACAATGTCCCCGGAGACGGGGGGAATATCAAACTGCAAAAGCTCTGTCGAGATCGATGCTGAGAATTGCCAATACGCGGGAGGCATCGTAGGAAGTTTTACTGGAAAGAAAGGAACTGATGAAAAGATAGAACGATGCCTCAATAGTGCAAATATCAAAATCCGTGTGACCGCGAATATGAATGGTTTGAATGTCGCAGGTGTTCTTGGCCGCGGATACGGGGGATATCCTATTATCGATCATTGCTGGAACGAGGGGGCAATAACAGTTACACTGGCAGATGGCGTTACTAGTGGCGGGAATATTGCAGGTATCGTAGGGTACGCTTCCAATGTAACAAACTGCGCCAACTATGGGGCAATATCGGTAGCGAACAACTTTGAGGGTACTGCAGCTGGCATTATTGCAGGGCCATATTCTGTTAATAAGAAGAAGAAGGGGATAGCAGCAAATAACTACAATGTTGGCGATATAAGCGGTCCTGAGGGAAAAACTTATGGTCTAAGTCCTATACCTAAATACGGAATTATTTCCAACAGCTACTGCCTCTGCAAGCTGAACGGTGAGAGCGAGCAGAAATACATCGAATCCATCGAGAACAGCAAGGGTAAAGCGCAGAACATCATCGTCACCACCGAGGACAACAAGACCGTGTATAAGGTGGATAAGGTGGGCGGCGACGTGCTGGTAAAGGTGCTGAATAAGAACAGAGGCACATATATCGAGTGGATCAACAAGCAGGACGCGCCCTACAACCCCGTGCATGTCACCCGCTGGGACGGCAGCTTTGAACCCGGTGTGGAGGGCGTGATCACCCTTGTCTATGACCCCAACGGCGGCGAAGGAGCGGCTGTAACGGAACAGCAGCAGATCGTGGGCAATGGTGACGAAGGATCTTTCAATCTAAAATCCGCTGATACGCTGGGCTTCAAGCACGAGAACGGCACATTCCTCGGCTGGAGCAGGACAGATGACGGTACAGTTGAGTTCAGGCTGGAAAACGGCAGCATTACCCCTGCCTCCGTAAGCGTAAAGAAAGATGAAACGTTGACGCTCTATGCCGTGTGGTCTCCGATATGGGCGGGCAGCGGCACGGAAGCTGCTCCCTATGAGATCCCCGATGTCGGCAAGCTGACCGCCCTGCAAACGCAAGTCAATGAAAATGGATTCAGCTACAGCGGCAAATGGTTCAGGCTGACCAATAACATCGATCTGAACAACGAGCCGTGGACGCCTATCGGTGTCGATACCGGCCATCCCTTCAGCGGCAGTCTGGACGGCGGCGGCAAGAGCATCAGTGGCCTGAACGTTAATACTTCCACACAGTATGCCGGTTTGTTTGGCGCTGTTGGAGAGATCGCTGTCCAATCGTTGACTCTGCAAGATGGATCGGTGACTTGCACCAATGGTGCTACTTCGTGGTGTGGCGGACTTGCTGGGCGAAGCGGGTCACTCCTTCTGAATGACGTCCATATCGTCAACATGGCGATCAGCGGTGATGGACTGGGTGGCACTGGCGGTATCCTTGGCGGTGGAAGTGCAAGCATGAAAGCCTGCAGCAACACAGGCGGTTCTGTATCGGGCAGATATGCCGGCGGTTTGACGGGTAAAGGCTTTACAGAGTCGGACTTCACGTTCTTGGAGTGCAGCAACAGCGCAGCCGTAACAGGCCGCCTATACGCAGGCGGTATGACCGGCTGTAATAAGAGCGCATCTGCAAAATTTACAAATTGCTCTAATGTAGGAAGTATAAGTGGCGGCGAGAGAGCGAACGGTATTGCCGCGATGGGTGACAGTTTTATCGCTTGTATCAACGCGGGAACTGTCAACAGCTCTGGAGGACAGGCAAACGGAATTACCGGTGCGGCCGTGGATATAACGCAGTGCGGCAATACGGGTACTGTAAATGGCGGTATAGCGGCGGGCATAGCCCGGCACGCTATGCGTATTGAGAAATGTTACAACACCGGCAAAATCTCAGCAACAGCTGGCAACGCTGCGGCATACGGAATTGCAGGTTCGGTGCGGTGGTATATCAAAAACTCTTTTACTTACAATGTGGATACTCAAGTCCCTTTGGTAAGTAACATAAAAGTCGGAACTTATGGTGACAAAAACGAAGTGACCAACAGCTACTACCTCGCCAGCAGTGCTACAGCGGTTAGCAGCGCAGGCGAATACGCTACGCTGGCTGATTTCGCCAGCGGCAAGGTAGCTTGGGGCGTGGACGGCGGCGTCGGCGCACATGAGAACTACTGGACGCAGGGCGCGAACAACTATCCTGTTCCCATCGGTGAGGGGACTTCCACCAGCTACTACCGCGCCAAGGCCGAGTGCGGCACAGGCGGCGCGGCGACCATCAAGCGCGGCGACGGCCGCACCGGCGACGCGGACAATGCGGTCTATGGGCCCAGCGGCACCAAGGTGACCGTCACCGCCACGCCCAAGGACAGCAGCTATGCGCTCAAGAGCCTGACGCTGGACCTGATGGGCACTGGCACGACCTCTGACCTCGCCAATCCCGGCAGCTTTGCGCTGGGCGCGGCCAATGCAAAGGTCGTGGCCACCTTTGCCAGCGCTGGCAGCGGCGGAGGCAGCGGCAGCGGATCCGGCAGCGGCAGCGGCACTGGCACAGGCGACGAGAGCGATGAGGGTCTGCAGGACGGCATGAACATGGACGTGGAGTACAACGTCAAGGGGCTGGTGCTGTCCGCCTATACCGAGTGGGGCAGCAACGGCGGCGGCAAGACCTTCTCCCAGTGGCTGAAGGACTCTCCCAACGTGCTGCGCGCCCTGATCGCCAATAGTCTGGACAACATGGCCGCGGCGGCCAAGTCCAAGGATACCGACGAGGCTAAGGACCTGGCGGCCCTACTGCTGGCAAGCCTCAATGAGCACAGCGGCCTGGACAGCAAGAATGGCGACATCATCGGCAAGGCACTCCAGCGCTACATGGATACCGGCAGCGAGGCTACGTTCAGCACGTGGCTGACCACCGGCAGCGGCATGGCCAGCGGCACGGTGGAGGAGATCCTTGCACAGTACACCGCCAGCCTGCTGGATCTGACGGAGCGCCTGTATACCAACTGGGAAAGCAGCGGCACGTCCCTGACCTTCCCCGTGTGGCTGGATTCCCAGCAGGTGACGATGGAGAGCCTGTCCGAGAATGCGGAAGAACCTGACGCCGAGCCTGACGACACCCAGACTACTGAAGCGCCGGAGGATGTGCCGGACGGTCAGGATGCTGAGGGCGGCGCAAGCAGCGGCGGCAACTCTGTGTGGGAAGTCATCGGTACGGTGGTGCGCGAGAATCCCATCATCGTCTGGAGCATCGTGGCAGTCGTTGCAGCCTTGATCATCGTGGGCGCAGTGCGCCGTTACCACAAGGTCAAACACGACGAGCACGACGATGTGACCAGCAAGAAATAAGTGAAATAGACGGCTCTCAGGGGAGCAGTCTGCCGATTCGCGTGGGCGGAATTTCCGCCCACGCGAATACGGCTATATAAACGGAAGTAGGAGGGATGCCTCTGTGAGAAGAAAAGTACGGAATTGGGCAGCGTTTCTGCTGGTGCTGGTGTTGGTATTCAGCATGATACCGGCAGCTTACGCGGCGGGATACAGCATCACCGTCAACGCTCCAACGGGGAACGATCTGCCCTATTGGGTATTCGAGAAGGCGGGGGTAGACAGCGCAGACGTGCTGAACCTGACGGCCAACGAAGGGCATCCCCTGCCCGCGAGTAAGGTCGCCCGCGTGTCGCTGGCCGTGGGCAAAAACAAAGAGGATGAAGCGAGCTGTGGCATTTCTATCAATGGGATGTACTATGTGCAGTCCGTGACGCTGGATCACCCAGATTTCTTCACCGGCACGGTGGAGATACAGGTGGGTAAGGACGCCCAATGGAGCGAGGAAACATGGGGGAGCATCACGCCGGTGGAGAGTTCCAACATCATTGGCCGTGTGCAGTTCAAGAACGGCACATTCACCGGAGATGTAAATATCACTGTCAGCCCCATGACCGCCCAGCAATCGGAAGCGGCGCAGAAACAGAACCAACGACAAGTCGTGCCGCAGGGTAAATACACGGTGGCGCAGATCTCCGAGGCTATTCAGGGAATTATGGCGCAGAAGCGCTCTGCGTTGGGCTTGGAAGATGGTGACTATCTCCTCTCAGGGGACGAGCTGACCTACGCCGGCAGCTCCGCCACGGACTGGCTGCCTATCGGCTTGAGCCGCTGCGGTGTGGAGGATGACTATGACGCCTACCTCGCAGCGTTGCAGACCTATGTGGAGCAGAAGTACCGTGAGCCGGACAAGCTGGACAGAGTGAAGGCTACTGAGTGGCATAGAATCTCCCTCGCTGTGCTGGCCTGCGGCGGCGACCCTACCCACTTCGGCAAGGATGAAAACGGCAATGACATCAACTTGATCGCGGACGGCGTGTATGACCGCGGCAAGACCGTGGACATCGGGGCACAGGGACTCAACGGTTGGCTGTGGGGGCTTATCACGCTGGACAGCATGAAGTACAACATCCCCGCAGGCTCATCCTACACCCGCACGGAGATGATCAAGAAGATACTGTCCTTCCAACTCCCGGACGATGGTTTCAACCTGCGCTTTGCACAGGGCAGCACCGCCGACCCGGACATCACCGCCATGGCGATACAGGCGCTGGCGCCGTACTACCGTAACTCCACATTCAACGTGAAAGACCCGGTGGACAAGGCACTGGACTGCCTTTCAAAATTGCAGCTGGACACCGGCGATTTCCGCAGCTGGGGCACACGGAACTCCGAGTCCGTGTCACAGATCATCGTGTCGCTGTGCTCCATCGGTGTTGATCCGCAGAACGACTCACGGTTCATCAAGAACGGCATCAATCTGCTGGATGCCCTGTTCTACTACCAGCAGGAAGACGGCGGCTTTGCCCACTCCTATGAGTCTGACCCCAGCAACCCTTCCGCCGTCCCCGGCGAGAGCGATAGTATCGCCACCGACCAGGCTCTGCTGGCACTGGTGGCCGTATGGCGGCAGGCGCAGGGCATGAGCATCCTGTATGACTTCCGCCCCGGCAGCGTATCCGCCAAGATACTGACGCCGGAGGAAAGTGAAGTGTCCTTTGCGGGCAGCTACGAGTTTACCGAGGCCGACCAGCAGCAGGCGGACGCCCTGCCAAAAAAGCTGTCCACGGAGAACGATGCCGAGGTGACAGCCCTGCTGGACAAGCTGAAAATGAGCCGTGATTTCGAAGGCTACGATACCTACATGACTAAGCTGACGCAGGCCAAGAGCGACATAGACGCGCTGTACGCGGAGATAGAGAGCATCAATGCGGACATAGAAAGCCAGATCGTCCCCATGACCGAACCGGGACTGGGCGAGAAGTCCACGGTGGACAGGCTGGTGAAGCGGTACAAGGCGCTGTCTGACCACGACAAGGAATTGGTAGAAAATTGGGACGCCGTGCTTGCGGTGAAAGCGCAGACGGACGCAGCGCAACGTAACCTGTTTCTTATCATCGGCGGCGCGGTGGTCGTCATGGTAGCTGCGACGGTGGTCATCCGCCGCAGGAGGGAAAGCAAATGAGAAAGCATTTCACAAGAATACTCACCACACTGTTGGCAATCGTCATGCTCCTGCCCGTGACTGCGCAGGCCGCCCCCGCGGACAGCTGGACGGACGAGGCGGAGCAGGCATATCAGACGGTGACAGAGCTGGTGATCCAGCGCGTCAGCGAGAGCAAGGACTACCTTGCCACAGCCACGCAGGAGGAAAATGCCAAGGTGGTTTACGCCCTGTGGACCTCCGGCGCGGCTGTCCCCAGTGGCTTCTATGACGAGTATTTACAGGCATTGGCCGACTGGCTGGATCTCGCTGTCAAGCGGGGCAAAACAGCCTACATCCCCGGTGTTATCCGCACGGTGGCGGCCATGGGGCTGGATGTGACGGACTTCGCCGGTCACAACCTTGTGGACGCGCTGCGGAAGCCGGAGCTGGTGGAGGCAGACGAGGACCGGCTGGATATGCTGATGGATTTGGACGCCGTCGGTGATGCCGGTAAGACCGACGAGTTCAACGCCCTGCGGGAAACCCTGCTGACCGAAGCCCTTGCCCGGCAGCAAAGCAGCGGCGAGTTCCGCTATACATCTAAATGGCCTGCGGAACTGAAGCAAAAAGGCGTGGACGATGAGCCGGACCGCTTCGACTACATACTGCTGACCGCAAAATCTGTACAAGCTCTTGCGCCCTATATGAGCCGCAAGAACGTGGCCACGGCCATAGACAAGGCGCTGAACTATCTCTCCGAGCAGCAGCTCTCCAGCGGCGGGTTCGTCAAGTACGGCGATGAGGACGTGGAGGAGGACGCGGCGGTACTGGAGATGCTGGCGACACTGGGCATTTCCCTCACGGACGAGCGCTTCACCAAGGACGGTCATACCGTGCTGGACGGCATGATGGGATGGTATCAGGATTTCTATTTTGAGGAAGCACCTAAGCCCGGACAGGGGTTCTATCGGGAAGAAACGCATTGGGGCTATTCAGATGGTACATACACACCTATCGGATGGGGGATATCTTCATGGACTACCATGAGCGACCCGGATGCGCCCGATGACCCCGACAGGTCTGTGATAAGGCGGGATTACCTCAATGGGACTGCATTTCCGGGAATCGCGGCTATCCGTGTTATGGCAAAAGAAACATCCATTAACCATGGCAGTGTCACCTCACCCGCAGGTGGAGACATAAGCACAAAGCTGAACTACAAGCAGATGTTGAAACAGGAAACTAAAGGGCTGGCCAGTCGAGTTATAGGTGAATTTGAAGATGTGCTGACTACCCCTCGTGAAATATCAGATAGTGAGATCAGCACATTTTCCGCGCAGTTGTTGGCTTTGCAAAATGCAAATATAGAGTTGACAAAGGCTGAAACGGAAAAGCTGCAGGAGATCATGACCGCCATGGTGGAAGCCAGCAGCGAATACTATTTAGGGCGAACGTCCTCAACCTATTCCGCCGGTGCGGTGCGCGTCATGCAGTATCTTGGCATGGACCCCGGTGACATCAACGGCTTGGACTACTTGGCCGTGCTGACGAATACCGATAAGTTAGTAGCTACATCTACTTACGACTTCAACAGCTTCATGGAGGATATTGCCGCAGTTGATCCTGTTGTCTGGCGTTCCCGCGGCGTGGATGTAGGTGCTGTTGTGGACAAATATGCGACACGCATTCTTGCAGATCAAACCCCGGATGGTGGCTTTGACAGCTACTATGGTGTCAATATCGCACAAGGTCATGCGGATACCTCGTGGAGGGATGATGCACGCTACACGGCGGAGACCTTGACCGCACTGGCACCGTATGCGGATAAAGAGTATGTGGCTAAGGCTATTGATGCAGGTTTGGAATACCTGTCCTCCGTGCAGCTGGCAGACGGCAGTTTTGCCAACATGAGCAAAGAAACGCCGGATGGGGAAGTGACGCTGGCTGTTCTGAAGATGATGGAGGCGCTTGACATTTCTCTGGAAGATGAGCGCTTTGTGAAAAACGGCAACACCGTGGCAGACGCCATGCAAACGTTCTATGTGGACGGCGTGGGATTCATCAGCAATTTCGATGTGGAAGCACCGCTGGACAATTTGGAAATCTTACCAAGGTATGATAACCCCAACATGGGTGTATCTGATACGATCTCCGCCCTCACCTACCTTCAGGCCGCCGAGAATGGTAAGTTCGGACCGGACGGCACGGGTAACAGCGTGTTCGAGATCGTAGGCTCTGCCTTAACGGAAACGCCGCTGGGAGCGATATTGCTGGCCGTCATCATCGTTGCTCTGTTGGCCTTCGGCATGGTGCGCCGCTACCGCCGTATTAAGAAGGAGCAGTGACATGAGAGTAAAGTGCAGACATATCGTTTCCTTGTTTCTGGCAGTTCTCCTTCTGTTGTCCTGCGCTGCCTGCGGTCAGACGCAGACGGTGCAGCCGGAGGATACCGGCGATAAGGATCAGTACATGACCGATCCCATTCCGAAGGGAAAGCCCGCCCCGGTAGAGCCGCAGGATACGACGGTGGATACCACTACGACCCACACCTGTACTTTCTCCATCTCTTGCGAGACCATTCTGGATAATATGGACAAATGTGTGGAGAACAAGAAGTTTCTCGTGCCGGCGGACGGCATTGTTTTTCCCGCCACGGAGGTGGAGTTCAGCGAGGGCGAGAGCGTATTCGATGTGCTTCAGCGGGTATGTCGGGATAACGCCATCCACATGGAATCCAACTGGACTCCGGTATATAACAGCGCCTATGTAGAAGGAATCAATAACCTCTACGAGTTCGACGTGGGCAGTTTGTCCGGCTGGATGTACAACGTCAACGGCTGGTATCCCAACTACGGCTGCTCCCGCTACCAAGTGAAGGACGGCGACGTGGTGGAGTGGCGCTACACCTGCGACCTGGGAGAAGATCTCGGCAGTGGTATGGGTGGATAAATGGTAATATCCAACTGATCCACAGCAATTTAACCCGCGGAAGCATAAAGCAACTATTGGAAGAACAAATCAAAATTGAGCTAACAACTCAAGAGAGACAGAAACACCGCCAGCAAAGCGGCAATCACGCTGCTTTGCTGGCGGTGCTTTTTGTCATGGAAGTTCAAGAAATCGACAATTCTATACAAAAACCATCGCATTCGCGTAGACCATTGTAGAACGATTATATGACACAAATGCCTAAAAATCGTGTAAAATTAGCATATCAAGAACAAAACAGCGTATGTCCACCGGCAAGAGGTCCGCCGAGGATCACCGAATGCTGGCTTTCAAAATACACAGGACAGGAGGGAACATCAGTGCCTTTAGTTTGCTACGTTTCGGAACTGGAAAAGAACGTGTCTTTGGACGCTGAACGTTTGCTGCGTCTCTTGGGTGTATCCGGAAAGCTGTCTGGGTTTCACTTTGCCGTGTATATGTTGGAACAGGTGCAGGAGAAGCCGGAGTATGTCCTGCTGATCACGAAAAGACTCTATAGCCAGACGGCACAGTATTTTCATACTACCGCCAACTGCGTGGAAAGAAACCTCCGAACCCTTGTGCAAGCGTGTTGGAAACAGCCTGACCACAGCTTACTTGAGCGTATTGCAGGCCACCCGTTGTCGCAGCCACCGACGAACGCGCAGTTCATTGATATGGTAGCCGCTTTCCTCCGCAAGTAAGCTCTACTCGGTTTAGCCCCCTCCGCCCACAGCGGCGGCGTATCCCCCCTTGCGCTGCCGCTGTGGGTTTTATATAGACTGGCAGCTGCTGTCAAGAGTATTGACTTCGGCTGCGGGCCTATATGCCCATGCTTCTTGAAAAAGCGCACTTTGCGCGTCATACAGCAGACAGGTACGTTCGTGTCGGTGTGAGCCATAGGACAGCGTCCGCCATGATCTCCCACACTGGAGGGAGCGAAACAAGCGTTGTTCGGAAACAGAGTGGCACTCTGTCGGCCATGACCACCGGCATTCTTAATGATACTCCCGCATTGGACGCCCTCAAAGCATCGTGCGGCGCACCCATCAGCATGG
>CAMCSE010000029.1 GCA_945877515.1 uncultured Clostridia bacterium
TGGTGCCGGTGACCGGACTCGAACCGGTACGGTATTGCTACCGGGAGATTTTAAGTCTCCTGTGTCTACCATTCCACCACACCGGCGGAGATTGGCAATGATTAGAATACCACATTTCCCCGGTTGCGTCAACCCCTTTTTTGAAAAACACAAAAATAATAAAGAGAAGGCCTTACGGCCTTCTCTTTATTCGGTTTATACGCAGCTGCGTACTCAGCACTTCTCAAAGATAGTGGCAACGCCCATACCGCCGCCGATGCACAGGGTAGCCAGACCCTTCTTGGCGTCAGGCCGCTTCTGCATCTCGTGCAGCAGGGTGACAATGATACGCGCGCCGGAAGCGCCCACGGGATGACCCAGAGAGATAGCGCCGCCGTTGACATTGACCTTATTGATATCGAAGTGCAGCTCGCGGGCCACAGCGATGGACTGGGCGGCGAATGCCTCGTTGGCCTCGATCAGGTCGATATCGTCGATGGTGACACCGGCCTTTGCCATAGCCTGACGGGAAGCGGGCACAGGGCCGACACCCATGATCTTGGGATCCACGCCGCCCTGACCCCAGCCGATCAGCTTGGCCATGGGCTTCAGACCGTACTTGGCAACAGCCTCGCCGGAAGCCAGCACGATGGCGGCAGCGCCGTCGTTGATGCCGGAAGCGTTGGCGGCGGTCACACGCTGCTGGCCCTTGTCAGCGGCCTCCTGAGCGCCGGTGACTTCAAAGGTATGTACCACCTGAGGATTAGGAGACTCAGGACCGACGGGGAAAGCGCCCTTCAGCTTGGCGATGCCTTCCTTGGTCACGCCGGCCTTGGGATACTCATCCTTCTTGAACTCCACGATGTCCTTCTTGACCTTGATGGGCACGGCCACGATCTCATCGTCGAACTTGCCGGCAGCCTGAGCAGCCTCGGTCTTCTGCTGGGAAGCGGCAGCGAAAGCATCCTGCTCCTCGCGGGTAATGCCCCAGATGTCGTTGATATTCTCGGCGGTGGTGCCCATGTGATAGTTGTTATAAGCGTCCCACAGACCGTCTTTGATCATGGTATCCACCAGCTTCTTATCGCCCATGCGAGCGCCCCAGCGGGCGTCCATGGAGGCGAAGGGAGCGGCGCTCATGTTTTCGGTACCGCCGCAAACCACGATGTCACTGTCGCCGGCCAGGATGGAACGGGCACCCTCAATAACGGACTTCATGCCGGAGCCGCACACCATACCCACGGTGTAAGCAGGGACGGAGTAAGGGATACCGGCCTTGATGGACACCTGACGGGCAACATTCTGGCCCTGTGCAGCGGTCAGGATGCAGCCGAACATGACCTCATCCACGTTCTCAGGAGCCACGTTGGCGCGCTTGAGCGCTTCCTTGACAACAATGGCGCCCATATCGGCGGCTGGGGTGTTCTTCAGGGAGCCGCCAAAGGAGCCGATGGCGGTACGGCAGCAGTTGACAACGTACAGATCCTTCATGATAGTTCCTCCTAAAATATTTGTTGGAAAATTATACAGCACACTGCGATGTGTTCCAGTGTTACTATCATAGTTAATTTTTTAACATATGTCAATCAGAAAAATGCTTTTTGTGAAAAAATCGTGATTCGTGTCAGGAAACACATTGCTTTTTCGTCAAAACAACCAATCTTTTGGTCATTCCTGTGTCTCCTGCAATTGAGCATACAGCTTCTGCTGGGCCGCGGAGAACTTGGTGTAATAGGCAGCGACATTGATCTTGCTGTAAACAGCGTCGTTGTGCTCCACTTGGGCATTAGCCATTCGGGCAGACATATCCTCGCCAAAAGCCATTTCCGCAACAGCGCTGAGATCCGTGGCGCGGCGCAACGCCACATAGTAGCCGCCCTCGTCCTCGATCACACCGCTAACCTCATTCTCCGCCAATGCGGCAAGGGCCGTGTTCAGAACGGTCTCCTCACAGCTGTCATAGGTGGCACTGGTGGTGACCGTCACGTTTTCGCCGGTCTCCAATGCGGCAAATGCGGCGATCCTGTCCTCAGCCGCACCGATCTGGCGGGCATAATCCTCCATCAGCGCTTTGGCGTCCGCCTTGCCGTCATCGTCCAGCTCGGCCGTGCTGATAAACAGAACATCTGCGGTCATCAAGCCGTGGTTCTCCGCCATAGCGGTCAGATCGCTGTCGCTGGGCCGCAGATTGCCGCCCTCGGCGCAGTAGGCGCTGTAGAGCCGGTCATACAGCAGGGAGGTGCCGATCAGCTGGTCATACTGGGCTTCACTGATGCCGTTGACCTTCAGCAGCGTCTGGAAGTCGTCGCCATAGGCGTCCTTCTGTGCCTGCAGGACAGCCTGATCCTCCTCCGTCAGCGTAACGCTCACATCCTTGGCCCATTTGCGGATGACAGCCTGCTGGACTGCCTGAGACTCCGCCTGATTTGCCACATAATCGGCGGCGGTATAGCCCTCGCCCAGCTCCACGGACAGGTCTGTGACGCCGTAATAGCTCAGGGTCTGGGCAGAATAGGAGACCATATACAGGTACTCTTCCGCGGAAACCGGTTCGCCGTCCACGGTCATCATTGTCTCGGTGCCTTTCAGGCCGCTGGCCTGCTGGATCAAGGGCTTATTGCTGCCCAGCTTCTCTGTCATGATCATGCCCGCGCAGAGCAGCAGCGACAACGCCGTACCCACCAGAAAGCGGATGATCAACCGGAATGTTTCTTTCTTCATGTATTGTCCTCCTTAAAAATATAACTGTAAAAGTTTCCCCATCTGCGCCAATGCGGTGCAGGTTTTCAAGATATTTCATCAGCCGTATGCTGCAGCGCCAGCTCCTCCACCAGCTTTCCGGCGGCAGAGATGGCGTCCTCCCCGGGTTTGAGATACAATATCAGCTTCGGCTGGGCCGCGGCGCTCAACTGTAAGCGCTGGCGGTAGGACGCCATGCCGCATACCGCGGCCACAGCGGCAATATCCGGCTGCGGGCCAAAGGAAAAGACCAACTGCGTGCCCCGCTGGGTGATATCGCTGATGCCGCTCCCGGCCGCCGCCGCACGCAGCAGCGCCACATCCAGCAGCGCTCTGACCGGCTGCGGCACGTCGCCGTAACGGTCCAGCAGCTCATCCAGCAATTCTCCGGCATCCTCATCGGTGCGGATGGCGGCGATGCGGCGGTACAGATCCATCCGCTGCTCCGCCGCTGGAACGTACCGCTCCGGAATATAGGCGGACACCGTAAGGTCAGCCGCGCAGTCCGGCGGGATCTCCGCACGCTTGCCCTGCTGCTCCAGCACCGCGTCGTTCAGCAGCTTCAGATACATGTCATAGCCCACGCTCATCATATAGCCGGACTGCTCCGGCCCCAGCAGATTGCCTGCGCCGCGGATCTCCAGATCACGCATGGCGATACGGAAACCGCTGCCGAATTCCACATACTCCCGGATGGCGGACAGCCGCTTGGAGGCCACCTCACTGAGCACCTTGCCGGTGCGGTAAGTCAGATAGGCATAGGCCCGCCGGCTGGAACGGCCGATACGGCCCCGGATCTGATGCAGCTGACTCAGTCCCAGCCGGTCGGCATCCTCAATAATCAGCGTGTTCACATTGGGGATATCGATGCCGGTCTCAATAATGGTGGTGCAGACCAGCACCTGTATCTCACCGTCGGCCATCTGCTGCATAACATGGCTCAGCTCCCGCTCGCCCATTTTTCCGTGGGCGATGGCGATGGCCGTATCCTCTCCCAGCAGCTGCCGCAGCCGTCCGGCGGTGTTTTCGATGTTTTCCACACGGTTGTGCAGGTAATACACCTGACCGCCCCGGTCCAGCTCCCGGCGGATGGCCTCAGCCACCACGCCCCAGTCATGCTCCAGCACATAGGTCTGTACCGGCTGGCGGTCCTGGGGCGGTTCCTCGATGGTGCTCATGTCACGGATGCCGCTGAGGGCCATGTTCAGCGTGCGGGGAATGGGAGTAGCCGACAGCGTCAGCGTATCCACCTGCTTTGCCCGCTCCCGCAGCTTCTCTTTATGGGTCACGCCGAAGCGCTGCTCCTCATCGATCACCAGCAGGCCCAGATCCTTGAATGCCACGTCCTTGCCCAGCAGCTTATGGGTGCCGATCAGCAGATCCACCCGGCCCGCCTTCACCCGCTCCAGCACATCCTTGATCTGCTTGGGGGTACGGAACCGGGACAGCACCTCCACCGTGACCGGGAAGGAGCGGAACCTGTTCTGGGCCGTGATATAGTGCTGCTGGGCCAGCACGGTGGTGGGCACCAGAATGGCCGCCTGCTTGCCGTCCAGAATACACTTCATCACAGCCCGCAGGGCAACCTCCGTCTTGCCGTATCCCACATCGCCGCACAGCAGCCGGTCCATGGGGACGGGTTTTTCCATATCGCCCTTGATCTCCTCAATGGCCCGCAGCTGGTCAGCCGTCTCCTCATAGTCAAAGGCGTCCTCAAATTCCCGCTGCCACGGGCTGTCGGGAGAAAAGGCAAAGCCCGGCTGCCGCTGCCGCTGGGCATACAGCCGGATCAGCCCCGCCGCCAGCTCCTTGGCGGCGGCTTTGGCCCGGTAGGTGGTCTTGGCCCACTCGGTGCCGCCCAGTTTGTTGAGCTTGGCGGGTTTTTCTCCCTCGTCGCCGGCGCCGATATATTTACTCACCAGATCCAGCGACGTGGCCGGTACATAGAGGCAGTCGCTGCCGGCGTAGGCGATCTTGATATAGTCCTTCTCCACCCCGTCCACCGGCAGGCGCAGCATCTCCACGAAGCGGCCGATGCCGTGGTGGGCATGCACCACCAGATCGCCGGGCGTCAGGTCCGTATAGGATTGCAGCTTTTGCCGGCTGCTGTCCTTGACCCGGCGGGGTTTACGGTTCCTGCCGCTGACGCTCTCCGTCAGCTGTCCCTCCGTCAGCACTGCCAGTTTCAGCGCCGGCCATTCGCTTCCGGTGCTGAGCGCCCCCAGCATAATGGCCGCCTGTCCCTTTTCCGGCAAGGTCTCTCCGGTCAGCGACAGCGCCGCCGTGATATGCCGTTCCTGCAGCAGCCGCTGCATATTGCGGGCGCGGACCTCGCCGCCGCACAGCACGATCACCCGATAGCCGGCGGTCAGATAATGCTCCATATCGCCTGCCGCCGTCTCCAGTGAGCCGCCGTAGGTGCTCAGCTGCCGGGCAGAGATCTGCAGCAGTTCACCCGGCGGCAGCAGATACCGGCTGGTAGGCAGGCTGTCCAACTGACACAGGGCGTACCGCGACAAGCGGGCGGCGGTCTCCCCTTCCGTCAGGGACAATTCCCCCATGGCAGGCGTCATACAGCCGTTTTCCGCCGCGGCGGCCACGTCCTCACGCAGCTGCCACAGCCAGCCCTTCAGTGCCTCGCTGACACGGCCGCTCTCGCACACGCAGATCATGGTATCGTCCGGCAGATAGTCCAGTGCCGTGGTCTTTTCCGGATACACCGCCGCCATATAGCGGTCGCTGCCGTTGGGGGCGATCCCCTGCCGCAGCGCCGCCGCGTCGCTTTCCAATTGCCGCAGCAGCGGCGCGGTATTTTCTTTCTTTTTCAGCCGCTTGGCGGCGCTCTCCAACGCGGCGGCAGCGTTCTCCGCCGTGTCCTCCTTTCGGAAGGGCAGCACCTCACCGGCAGGCAGCAGCAGGGCCTCGTCCAGATTGCGCACCCGCCGCTGGGTCGCCACGTCGAAGGCGCCCATGGCGTCCAGCTCGTCGCCCCAGAATTCACAGCGCACCGGCTGCTCCATGGCAGGGGAAAATACGTCCAGTATCCCGCCTCGCAGGGCGAACTGACCGGGGCCTTCCACCTGCTGGCTGCGGACGTATCCGCTGCTGACCAGCCGCGCTGTCAGCCGTTCGACAGAGTAGCTCTCTCCCACTTTCAGGGAAATGGCCGCATCCAGCAGCACATCTCTGGGGACACACCGCTGCACTGCCGCGTCCACTGCCGCCACCACCAGCCGGGCCTGACCGTTGGCCATGGCATACAGTGCCGCCAGACGCTGATGCTCCCAGCTGCGGCTGGCCGCGGCGGATGGCCGCAGCTGCCATTCACGCCGCCGCAGCAGTGTTACCTCCTGTCCGGTCAGCGCATGGAGATCGGCCCACAGCTTGGCCGCCTCCGTCTCGTCGCTGCACAGCAGCAGCATGGGCCGCCCCGTCTCCTGATGCATGGCCGCCGCCAGCATGGCCCGGTGCACGGGGGATACGCCGGTGACCATCGGCTTTTCGCCCCGCAGGGTGCTCTCCAGCAGTCCCCGGATCTCCTCCGATCGCAGCAGTTCTTTCAGCAGTCCGTTCATATCCCCCTCCTTCCCTGTCGGTGCAAAATCAGAGACCCCGCATCCGCGGGATCATCCGTTGAACTTGTTCATCGCCTTGTCGGGCCCTTCCTCCATCAGGCACAGCGCGGCATCCGCCGCACGGTCCAGCGTCTGGCGCAGAAGCTTTGCCTCTTCGCCCTGAGGCTTCCCGGTGACCCAGTCGATCATTTCATGGTCCGGATGCTCCGGCATCCCCACGCCCACCTTGATGCGGGGGAACTGATCGGTACCCAGATGCTGGATGATGTTTTTCAGCCCGTTATGACCGCCGGCGCTGCCGCCCTTGCGGATGCGCAGCTTGCCCACCGGCAGGGATACGTCGTCGGAAATCACCAGCACATGGTCGGCAGGCACCTTGTAAAACCGGGCGGCCTCCCCCACCGCTTCGCCGGAAAGGTTCATGTAGGTCTGGGGCTTCATCACCAGTATTTTATTGCCGTTTTTCTCAAATATCCCTGTCCACGCTTTAAAACGCAGCTTGGGAAGGGTAAATCTTTCCTTTTCCATCAGGCTGTCCAGCGCCAGCCAGCCCATGTTGTGGCGGGTGCTCTCATACTGCTTGCCGGGATTGCCCAGCCCTGCCAGTATCCAGTTGACACCGCCGCTTTGCTTCCGATTGAAAAACAAGGAGACTTCCTCCTTTTCACTATCATTTTTCTGCGAATAATAGGGGAACCGCTTTCGCAGTCCCCCCATTATAGCACGCTTTTACAGGTTTGAAAAGTATTTCTCAATTAAACAGCTTGGCGATGGAAATCTCCTGATAGATGCGCTCGATGGCCTCGGCGAACATGGGGGCCACGGACAGATACTTGATCTTGTCACAGCCCTTACCCATCTCCTCGGGGATGGTGTTCAGAAGTGCCATCTCCTTGATGACGCTGCCCGTAATGCGCTCCAGCGCCGGGCCGGACAGGACGCCGTGGCTGGCGCAGGCATAGACGCTCTTGGCGCCGCCTACCTCCACGATAGCCTTGGCGGCATTGCAGATGCTGCCGGCGGTGTCCACCATGTCGTCAAAGAGGATGCAGTCCTTGCCCTCCACGTCACCGATCACATTCATGACCTCGCACTGATTGGCCTTCTGGCGGCGCTTGTCCACAATGGCCAGATTCATGTGCAGCTTCTGGGCAAAGGTACGGGCGCGAGCCACGCTACCCACGTCGGGGGAAACCACCACCATGTCCTCGCACTTCTCGCCGAACTTCTTGGCGTAGTAGTCCACAAACACGGGATTGCCCAGCAGGTTGTCCACAGGGATATCAAAGAAGCCCTGGATCTGGCTGGCATGCAGGTCCATGGTCAGCACGCGGTCGGCGCCGGCAGCGGTCAGCATATTGGCCACCAGCTTGGCGGAGATGGGGTCACGGCTCTTGGCCTTGCGGTCCTGACGGGCATAGCCGAAATAGGGGATCACCGCGGTGACGCGGCCGGCACTGGCACGCTTGCAGGCGTCGATCATGATCAGCAGCTCCATCAGGCTGTCGTTGACGGGCTTGCAGGTGGAGTTGATGAGGAACACGTCGCTGCCGCGGACGGTCTCATACAGAGAGACAGAGGCCTCGCCGTCGGCGAAGCTCTTGACCTCGGCCTCACCCAGCTTGGTACCGATGATCTTGCAGATCTCCTGTGCCAGCGCAGGGTTGGCATTGCCGGTGAAAATTTTGATGTCCTTGCCGTGAGAAATCATGGTGAAACATCCTCGCTTTCTGTTTATATTTAAATTTAAAAGTTTTTACTTCTTCTCCTTAAAAAACCGGTCGGCCCAGCCCGGCTTGTTCTCCTGCCGCGTCCGGGCGATGGCCAGCGCGCCGGCAGGCACGTCCTTGTCAACGGTGGACCCGGCGGCGGTATACGCCCCGTCCCCCACCGTTACCGGCGCGATCAGGTTGGTGTTGCAGCCCAGAAACACGTCGTCGCCCACGGTACAGCGGTATTTATGCAGTCCGTTATAATTGGTGGTCACGGTGCCGCAGCCGAAGTTGACCCGCCGGCCCACGTCGCTGTCACCCACATAGGTGAGGTGGCTGACCTTGGTGCCATCGCCCAGCACGGAGTTTTTCAGCTCCACAAAATCACCAATGCGGCAATGATCGCCCACCTGGCAGTCAGGGCGCACATAGGCGAAGGGCCCCACGGTGGTGTGACTTCCGATGGTACTCTCGTTCAACTGACTGGCGTTGATGGTGGTATCGTCCCCTATCCTACAATCCCGGATCATGCTGTTAGGGCCGATCTCACAGTCCCTGCCGATCACAGTGCAGCCCCGCAGGATCGTCCCGGGCAGCAGCACCGTACCTTCCTCCACAGTGCTGCGGGGATCCACATAGGTGTTGGCCGGATCCATTACCGTGACGCCGGCAAGGGCAAGGCGGCGCAGCAGCAGATCGCGGCACAGCGGCATGGCCTCCTGCAAGGCGGCAGCGTCCGGCACTGGAAGGAAGGCTGCGGTCACGCTGCCCGCAGGCCGGACGGCAGGCGCGTCTGCCGGGCAGTCCGCCAGCGTCAGTCCCTCCGCCAGACGGGTACGCAGCAGCGCCGCGTCAGCGGCATAGACGGCACGGGGATGCTCTCCGATCACCGGCACCACCGGTCCCGGTACTACCACAGTATCACCCTGCGCAGCCTCCAGCGCATCGCGCAAAGTCGTAAAAAAGGATACGTTGTCTATCTCTTTCAGCGCGTCAGCAGCGTCTTTCCGCCAATTTTCATCACAAACAACAAAAAACCGCTCAACGCCACAGGCACGCAGCTCCTGACACACCCATCGGACAACGGGGCAAAAGAGCACGGTATGCAGCATCAGCGGTTTCATAGCGGCAGCAGCGCCGGCACCGCCGGCGCAAAGATCAACCACAGCCTGATTATAATCCATCGGAATGACACCCCCCCCAAAGAGATGTGAACACTTCTTCTTATGGATAGTATAACATATCCTGCGGGAAAATCCAGTGTTTTCATTGAGAAATTCCAACAAGTTTTTTCTCCTCTTACAGCGAAAAATGGGCGGAAAGGGCGAAACTTCTGTTTTTTTAGGTTTTTGGCGTTCAAAACCAATATTTTAATGAGAAAATCGCACTTTTTAACAATTTAGATGTTGAATTTCTGAGAGATTTGCATTATACTAGGCAATGCTTTTTGAATTTGAGGAGTGGAAAACATATGCTGAACATCGTATTGGTGGAACCGGAGATCCCGCAGAACTGCGGCAACATCGCCCGCACCTGCGCCGCCACCGGAAGCCGCCTGCATTTGATCCGCCCTCTGGGATTCGATATCTCTGACCGAGCTGTGAAACGGGCCGGGCTGGACTACTGGCATCTGGTGGAGGTGCTGGACTACGACGGGCTGGATGACTTTTTCCGCCGGAATCCTCAGGCGGAAAACGACCTGTGGCTGGCCACCACCAAGGCGCCCCGTGACTACACGCAGGCCCGGTTCCGCGACGGCTGCTGGCTGTTTTTCGGCAAGGAGACGGCAGGACTGCCGGAGGACTTCCGCATGGCTCACTATGACCGGTGCATCCGGCTGCCCATGCGAGCGGCTGCCCGCAGCCTGAATCTGAGCAACTCCGTGGCCGTTCTCACCTACGAAGCGCTGCGGCAAACGGGTTTTCCCGGTCTGTGCGGCGTGGGCGAAATGGCGGAGCAAGCGCTGTAAGCAAACTTCTGATAAAGGAGAAAGGAATATGAATTACAACAAGAAGACCATTATGGACGTGGATGTGGCAGGCAAAAAGATCCTGCTGCGCTGCGATTTCAACGTACCGCAGGACAAGGCCACCGGCGCCATCACCAGCGACAAGCGCATCGTGGCTGCCCTGCCCACCATCAAGTATCTGCTGGATCAGGGCGCGGCGGTGATCGCCTGCTCCCATCTGGGCAAGCCCAAGGGGGAGTGGAAGGAAAAGCTGTCTCTGGCTCCCGTGGCTGTGCGGCTGAGCCAGCTGTTGGGGCAGGAGGTCATTTTCGCCAAGGATGTGGTGGGCGATGACGCCAAGGCCAAGGCCGCCGCTTTGCAGGGCGGCCAGATCATGCTGTTGGAGAACCTGCGCTTTGATCCCCGCGAGGAGAAGAACGATCCCTCCTTTGCCAAGGAACTGGCTGACATGGCCGAGCTGTACGTCTCTGACGCCTTCGGCTCCGTGCACCGCGCTCACGCTTCCACCGCCGGTGTGGCGGCTTTCCTGCCTGCCGTGTCCGGTCTGCTGGTGGCCAAAGAGCTGGAGATCATGGGCGGCGCGCTGAACGACCCCAAGCGTCCCTTTGTGGCGGTGCTGGGCGGTGCCAAGGTCAGCGACAAGATCGGCGTCATCAACAATCTGCTGGAAAGAGCCAATACCATCGTTATCGGCGGCGGTATGGCCTATACCTTTGCCAAGGCACAGGGCGGCTCCATCGGCAAGAGCCTGTGTGAGAACGATAAGCTGGACTACGCGCTGGAAATGATCGAAAAGGCAAAGAAAAACGGTGTAAAGCTGCTGCTGCCCATTGATACTGTGGCGGCGGACAACTTCTCCAACGACGCCAAGCGCATGGTGGTCAGCACCATGGCCATTCCCGATGACTATGAGGGTATGGATATCGGCCCCGAGACCACCAAGCTGTTCTGCGACGCCGTGAAGGGCGCCGGCACCGTGGTGTGGAACGGCCCCATGGGCGTGTTTGAATTTGAAAACTTTGCCGCAGGCACCCGCGCCATGGCGCAGGCACTGGCCGACAGCGGCGCCGTGACCATCGTGGGCGGCGGAGACAGTGCCGCGGCGGTGGAGCAGATGGGCTTTGCCGACAAGATCACCCACATCAGCACCGGCGGCGGTGCATCCCTGGAGTTCCTGGAGGGTTTGGAGCTGCCCGGCGTGGCCTGCCTGCTGGACAAGTAACATGGCGTTTCGCCATGCATATCCCGAAGCAGCGTCTTCCCGGGAACATGCGGCGGCGAAAAGAATCGATTGTTTCACCCAAACATGATTTGATATATAATAGAGGAGTAAGAAAAAGATGAATCGCAGATATCGTAAGACCGTGATCGCCGGCAACTGGAAAATGAATATGACCGCCAGCGAGACCAAGAAGTTTGCCGAAGAGCTGAAGGCCATCATGCCCAAGGCGAAATGGTGCGACGTGGTGGTGTGCGTGCCTTCCGTCAATATCTCCACCGCCATCCGGGCGTTCAAGGACCTGCGGGTATCCGTGGGCGCGGAGAACGTGTTCTATGAGAAGTCCGGCGCTTATACCGGCGAGGTGTCTGCCGAGATGCTGAAGGATCTGGGCGTGAAATATGTGATCATCGGCCACTCCGAGCGGCGGCAGTACTTCGGCGAGACGGATTTCACCGTCAACAAGAAGGCGCTGGCCGCGCTGGAAGCCGGCCTGCACCCCATCATCTGCGTAGGCGAGACGCTGGAGCAGCGTGAGCTGGGTATCACCATGGAGCTGATCGCTCTGCAGGTGAAATCCGCCCTGGCCGGTGTGCCCGCTGAAAAGCTGCGCAAGTGCGTGATCGCCTATGAGCCTGTGTGGGCCATCGGCACCGGTAAGACCGCCACCGCCGAGCAGGCCGCCGAGGTCTGCACCTTCATCCGTACCACCGTGCGCCACCTGTACGGCGCCCGTATCGCACGCTCCATCACCATCCAGTACGGCGGCTCCATGAAGCCCTCCAACGCAGCAGAGCTGCTGGGCCAGAGCGATATTGACGGCGGCCTCATCGGAGGCGCCAGCCTGAAACCGTCCGAATTTGTGGAGATCATCAACGCCGCCAATCAGGACTGACATACCGCGAGAAAGGAAGGTTCTGCCATGAACAAGACACCGACTACGCTGATCATTATGGATGGTTTCGGCCTGGCCAATGCCAGCGACGACAATGCCGTTTCTCTGGCCCAAACGCCGGTGCTTGATCGGCTGTTTCGGGAATATGCCAATACCACGCTGTCTGCCAGCGGTCTGGACGTAGGCCTGCCCGACGGACAGATGGGCAACAGCGAGGTGGGCCACACCAACATCGGCGGCGGCCGGGTGGTCTTCCAGGATCTGCCCCGCATCAGCCGCGCCATTGACGATGGCAGCTTTTTCAAAAACGAGGCCTATCATCAGGCCATGGACAACTGCCTGAAAAACGGCAGCAGCCTGCATCTGTACGGTCTGCTGTCTGACGGCGGCGTACACTCCCATATCCAGCACCTGTTCGCCCTGCTGCAGATGGCCAAGGACAAGGGACTTGAGAAGGTCTATGTTCACTGCTTCCTGGATGGCCGGGACGTATCCCCCACCAGCGGCAAGGGCTTTGTGCAGGAGCTGTGTGACAAGTGCGCCGAAATCGGTGTGGGTAAGATTGCAACGGTGATGGGCCGCTACTATGCCATGGACCGCGACAAGCGCTGGGAGCGCGTACAGATGGCCTATGACGCCATGGTGTACGGTGAGGGCATCCACAACGCCGATCCCGTGGACGCAGTGGCCAAGTCCTACGCCAACGGCGTCACGGATGAATTTGTGGAGCCGGTCGTCTGCGACAGTGAAGGCACCATCGGCGACAACGACAGCGTCATCTTCTTCAACTTCCGTCCCGACCGGGCCCGGGAGATCACCCGCGCCATTGTGGATCCGGAATTTGACGGATTCCAGCGGGAGTTCTTCCCCACCACCTATGTGTGCAACACCGAGTACGATGCCTCCATGCCCAACGTGCTGGTGGCGTGGCCCCGTGTGGCTGTGAAAAACGGTCTGGGCGAGTACCTCAGCAGCATGGGCATGACCCAGCTGCGCATTGCTGAGACGGAGAAGTACGCCCATGTCACCTTCTTTTTCAACGGTGGCGTGGAGAAGCAGTATCCCGGCGAGGACCGGGTACTGGTGCCCTCCCCCAAGGTGGCCACCTACGACCTCCAGCCGGAAATGAGCGCCTTTGAGGTGTGCGACAAGTGCGTGGAGCGCATTGAGTCCGGCGCCTACGACGTGATCATTCTGAACTTTGCCAACTGCGACATGGTGGGCCATACCGGCGTGCTGGAAGCTGCCGTAAAGGCCGTGGAGACAGTGGATACCTGCGTGGGCAAAGTGGTGGAGGCTACCCTGAAGATGGGCGGCATCGCCATGATCACCGCCGATCACGGCAATGCCGAGGACATGAAGCAGGAGGACGGCAGTCCCATGACCGCCCATACCACCAATCCGGTGCCCTTTATCCTGTGCGGCGCAGGCAGTGAACTGCGTACCGGCCGTCTGGCTGATATCGCTCCCACCATTCTGGACGTACTGGGCCTCGCCTGCCCGCCCGAAATGGACGGACGCACCCTGATCGTCCGGTAACTTCGCATTTTCCCGGCAGGGACGTGTTGATGGACACGTCCCTGCTTTCTCGAGGAGGAACGTGAATACATGAACATTACCGTCATCGGCTGCGGGCGCTGGGGCTCGCTGATCACATGGTATCTGGACCGTACCGGTCACCGCGTCACGCTGTATGGCCGGCCGGAGTCGGCACGGATGCAGCGGTTTCTGGAAACGCGCAGCAACGACCTGCTGACGCTGCCCCAGTCCGTGGCGCTGTCCACCGACCTCTCCTGCGTGCAGGAGGCGGAAACCGTCATTGTCTCCATCGGCTCCCAGAGCCTGCGGGGACTGATGGAGGAGCTGCGGCCCATGACCCCGCGCGGCAAGACATTTGTGCTGTGTATGAAGGGTCTGGAGATCGGCACCGGCAAGCGGCTCAGTCAGGTAGCCGGGGAATATCTGGATAACTCCAATGCGGTGGCGGTTTGGCTGGGGCCGGGCCATGTCCAGGAATTTTACCGCGGCGTGCCCAACTGCATGGTCATCGACAGCGAGGACCAGCAGGTGAAGCAGCGGCTGGTGCAGGAGTTTTCCAGCGACCTGATCCGGTTTTACTACGGCAACGACCTGCTGGGCAATGAGGTGGGCGCCGCCGCCAAAAACGTGGTGGGCATCGCCGCCGGTTTTCTGGACGGTCTGGGGCTGGTGACGCTGAAGGGCGCGCTGATGAGCCGGGGCACCCGGGAGGTGGCGCGGCTCATCCGGGCCATGGGCGGCAACGAACTGTCCGCCTACGGGCTGTGTCATCTGGGGGACTATGAGGCCACGGTGTTCTCCCCCTACAGCCACAACCGGCAATTCGGAGAATACTATGTGCAGGGTAAGCTCTACACCCAGCTGGCGGAGGGCTACTACACCGTCAAGGCGCTGGTACTGCTGGGGCAGCAGTACGGCGTGGAGCTGCCCATCTGTCAGTCGGTATACCACGTTCTGTATGAAAACGGCGATCCCCACGAGGCCATCCGGCTGTTGATGGGCCGGGACCTGAAGGGTGAGTTCGACGGGTAACCCTTTTCTATTCCTCTCCGCGCCGGTAAAAATTGTAAAAATGTATAAAATGACTTCTGCTTGTCCAAAATAGGCGGCAGAGGTCATTTTTTTCATTCCGGCCGGCCGCCGGCCGTAACGGGCGGCCATCGGATATACTCCGGTGAAAGGAGAAACTATGGAATTTATGAAACAGCACCGCCGCGCTCTTTACATCGCGCTGGCGCTGTGCGTGGTGGCCGCCGGTGTGACGGGCTATCTGGTATGGAACCGTGAAGCGCCCACCCAGCAGGCCTCCTCCAATCAGCCTGTTGTGGAGGTAAAGCCTCCGGTGGTAACGCCTGTGAAACCCACACTGCCCCCAGAGGAGGACACGTCGTCTGAGGAAGCGCCGGTATCCGCTGTGACAGAGCTGCTGCCGCAGGTAGTCTCCCCTCTGGACGGCACCACCGTGACGGTGTTCAGTATGTCAGAGCTGCTGTACGATGAGACCATGGCGGACTGGCGCACCCATGAGGGCCTGGACATTCAGGCTGCCGAGGGTGACGCGGTGAAAACCGCCGCCGCCGGCGAAGTGATCTCCGTCACCCGGGATGAGCTGATGGGAACCACTGTCTGCATCGCCCACAGCGGCGGATACGTCACCAAGTACAGCAGTTTGCAGGAGAATCCCCCCATCAGTCAGGGGCAGAAGCTTTCAGCCGGTGATATCGTGGGCTATGTGGGCACTGCGGCCGCCGAGGCCAGCATGGGCCCCCACCTCCATTTTGCCGTGGAGAAGGACGGCACACTGATCGATCCCCAGGAATATATCAAGTGAACAAAGCGGTCTTTTGGGCAGGCAGCGCCTTCCCAAAAGACCGCTTTTCCTTTTTTCTTACATATCCGGGAACCTTTTCCGCTCCGTCAGCGTCACATAGACAGGAAGATCCCAAAATGAAGGAGGTTTTTGCCTATGAAACGCATCACTTCTCTCCTGCTGACGCTGGTACTGGCGCTGACACTGGTCGGCTGCGGCAGCACCGCACAGAATACCAGCGCGGACTCCGCGCCGCAGGATTACGGCGGCTACTGGAACATGAACGGCAGTGACACATACGAAACATCCGAATCTCAGCGGGATGACATGCTGGTGGAGGAAGCGGACAGTGCTGCCGGCGGCACACAGAACACCAAACCCGTCAAGATGATCTATACCGGCTACATGGAGATGCAGACGCTGGACTTTGACAAGGCCAGCAGCGACATGGACGCGCTGGTGAAGGAGCTGGGCGGGTATTTCCAGCAGAGCAGCGTATCCAACGGCAGCGACGGCTATCGCCGCGCCAGCTATACTGTCCGCGTTCCGGCGGCGCAGTTTGAGCCGTTTTTCCGGCAGGCGGGCCAGCTGTGCCATGTGACCTATAAGAACGCCAGCGCGGATGACGTATCGGAAAGCTACTACGACACGGAGGCCCGCCTGGAGACGGCCCGCATCAAGCTGGAGCGTCTGCAAACGCTGCTGGCCAAGGCCACCAGCATGGAGGACATCATCACCATCGAGAGCGCCATCTCTGAAACGGAGTGGGATATCGAGAACCTCAGCGGCACCCTGCGGCACTACGATGCGCTGGTAGACTACGCCACCATCGACGTGGAGCTGTGCGAGGTCTATAAGCTGTCCGGACAGGATGAGGCCGTCACCACCTTTGGCGGGCGGCTGGGGCAGTCCTTCGTCAGGGGCTTGAAGGCGGTGGGCAGCACGCTGGAGGATCTGGCAGTGTGGCTTGCCTACAGCTGGGTATGGCTGGTGGTGGCCGCCGCGGTGGTCGTGGTGATCGTACGGGCAGTACGCCGCAAGCGCACCGGAAAGAAATTCTCCCTGAAGCGGAAGAAAAAAACCGCCGAATCCGACACCGAGCCAAAGGAATAAGCAAGCAAAAAAGTGACCGGCATCACCGGTCACTTTTTCATTTCGTCAGGAATGCTTTGCTTGCCTGCGGCGCTGGAAAAACTTTACGATCTCCACAACAGGAATGACGCAGAAGGCCAGCGCCACCGCCACCAGATACTCGCTCAGCTCCACACTGGTGAACTGGAAGGCCGCGGCAAGGAACGGCACCTCACACACCAGCGTGGTGGCCAGCAGGCTCCCGAGGGCGGCGAAGGTCATCATTTTGTTGCGGGTATGCAGCTTCAGGATACTGCCCCGCTGAGAGCGCATGTTCAGTCCGTGGAAGATCTCCGCCATGGACATGGTGACAAAGGCCATGGTGGTGCCGTCGGGGCTGAAGCCATTGGCCGGGATCTCCCAGACACCGGATTCCATAAAATGCCCGATAAAGAAAGCGGCGATGGTCAGCGCCGAGATCACTAAGCCCTGATAGGCCACATCCACCCCCATACCGCCGGCAAAGATCCCGGCCTTGGCGTCGCGGGGACGGCGGCGCATGATGGCAGGCTCCGCCTGCTCCATGCCCAGCGCCAGCGCCGGGAAGCAGTCGGTCACCAGATTGATCCACAGCAGGTGCACCGGCTCCAGGATGGTAAAGCCCATCAGTGTGGCGGCGAAGATAGAGATGACCTCGCTCATGTTGGAGGACAGCAGGAACTGGATGGCCTTGCGGATGTTGTCGTAGATACGGCGGCCCTCCTCCACCGCGCCCACAATGGTGGCAAAGTTGTCGTCCGCCAGCACCATATCCGCCACATTTTTGGTGACGTCAGTGCCGGTGATGCCCATACCCACGCCGATATCGGCGGATTTGATAGAGGGCGCGTCATTGACGCCGTCGCCGGTCATGGCGGTGACGTAACCGGCATTGCGCCATGCGTTGACGATGCGGGTCTTATGCTCCGGCTGTACCCGGGCGTACACAGCAATATGGGCGAACTCCTTTTCAAATTCGGCGTCGTCCATGGCGCTGAGCTGAGCGCCGGTAATGGCCTTCAGTCCGTCAGTCAGGATGCCCAACTCCTTGGCGATGGCCACGGCGGTGTCAATGTGGTCGCCGGTGATCATGATGGGGCGGATCCCCGCCTCGCGGCACTCCTCAATGGCGGCCTTGACTTCCGGACGTACCGGATCGATCATGCCGGCCAGTCCCAGGAAGCACAGGTCATGCTCCAGATCATCGGCTTCAAAGGAGGCCGGACATGTATCATAGGTCCGCTGGGCCGCTGCCAACACACGCAGGGCGCGGTCGGCCATGGCCTTGTTGGCCGCCAAAATCTCAGCACGCTTCTCCTCCGTCATCGGACGGACAATACCGCCGTCCCAATAGCTGGTGCAGCGCTCCAGCACCACGTCGGGTCCGCCCTTGGTGAACTGGACGCAGCCGCCGGCAGTCTCGTGGACGGTGGACATCATCTTCCGGCCGGAGTCAAAGGGTGCCTCCCCGATCCGGGGCATCTCCGCTTGCAGCTGCGGCTTGGGCAGGCCGCACTTGGCGCCCCATGCCACCAGCGCCGCCTCGGTAGGCTCGCCGTTGACATCGCCGCTCTCGGTCAGAGTGGCGTCAGAGCACAGGGTCATGGCGGTGGCGGTGCGGTCGCGGTCGCTGCCGTAATCGTCCACCACGGTCATTTTGTTCTGGGTCAGGGTGCCGGTCTTATCCGAGCAGATGATCTGGGCACAGCCCAGCGTCTCCACGGCGGTCAGGCGGCGGATAATGGCGCTGCGCTTGGACATATTGGTGACGCCGATGCTCAGCACCACTGTCACCACGGCAGCAAGGCCCTCGGGGATGGCGGCCACCGCCAGCGACACAGCGATCATGAAGGAATGAAGCGCCACGTCCAGCGTAAACTCACCGGCCCGCAGCAGCTGTACGCCGAAAATCAGCACGCAGATCACCAGCACCAGCTTGGTCAGCACGCCGGACAGCTGGGTCAGCTTCCGCTGCAAGGGCGTCTGGCCCTCCTGGGCGTTGGCCAGCGCGTCGGCGATCTTGCCCATCTCCGTATCCATGCCGGTCTGGGTGACCACCATGCGGCCGCGGCCATAGACCACGGTGGAGCCCATGTAGACCATGTTCTTCCGGTCTCCCAGGGGCACATCCTGCGCGTTATCCTTCAGATTCAGGATGTCAATGAATTTGGTCACCGGCACTGACTCGCCGGTAAGGGCGGCCTCCTCCACCTTCATGCTGGCGCTCTCCAGCACGCGGCCGTCCGCCGGAATGGCGTCGCCGGCCTCCAGCAGTACCACATCGCCCACCACCAGTTCTTCGCTGCGGATGGTGACGGTCTTGCCGTCCCGCAGCACCTTACTGGTGGCGGCAGCCATCTGCTGCAAGGCCTCGATGGCCTTTTCCGCCTTACTCTCCTGATACACGCCCAGCACGGCGTTGACGATGACCACAAACAGAATGATGATCACGTCGGCAAAGCTCTCGTTCTGCACCACCGCCAGAGCGGCACTGATGGCGGCGGCCACCAGCAGGATAATGATCATAGGGTCCGCCATCTGCTGGAAAAACCGCTTGATCAGGGAATCCTTCTTGGCTTCCGCCAGCTTGTTTCTGCCATTTTTGGCAAGACGGGCTTCCGCTTCACCGGTGGATAAGCCCTGTTGACAGGAACCCACCTCCCGCAGCACGTCCTCCGCCTGTTCCAGATAGTGTTTCATACCGTCTTCCTCCCAAATGTGTATTATACACAAAAAAGCGAGCCTGCATGTACAGTAAGCGCTGTACATGAGTCTCGCTGTCTCTGCTAAGCCAGACGTTGCCGCCATGATGTTGACTTAGCTCACGCCCGCAGACGTGCAACTACTCCCCCATGAAATACACAGGATCCAATTTTGTAGGGAATAGTATAACAGACCTTTTTGCCGATTGCAAGAAAAAACTGAAACTTTTTTGATATAGATGCTTTCTTTATACGCCGCACATGGAAAGAGCAATCCCCAAGCAAGCCGCTTTTGCAACTTGCTTGGGGATATGTAAACAATCTTTACCTGTTACTTATTGCTCAGATACTCATCAATGGACTTGGCGCCCAGTTTACCGGCACCCATGGCCAGAATAACGGTCGCCGCGCCGGTGACAGCGTCGCCGCCGGCATAGACTCCCTCACGGGAGGTCAGGCCGTCCTCGTTGACAATGATGCCGCCCTTCTTGTTGACCTCGAGGCCCTTGGTGGTGCTCTTGATCAGCGGGTTGGGGTTGGTGCCCAGCGACATGATAACGGCGTCCACCGGCAGTTCGAACTCACTGCCCTTCTTCTCGATGGGACGGCGGCGGCCGGAAGCGTCCGGTTCACCCAGCTCCATCTCGACGCAGGTCATGGACTTGACGCAATCCTGCTCGTCGCCGTTGATCTGGACGGGATTATTGAGGGTCTTGAAGATGATGCCCTCCTCGATAGCGTGCTCCACTTCCTCATGACGGGCAGGCAGCTCCTCCATACCACGGCGGTAAACCACCCAAACCTCAGCGCCCAGGCGCTTGGAGCAGCGGGCGGCATCCATGGCCACGTTGCCGCCGCCCACCACGGCCACCTTCTTACCCTTCAGATCCATGATGGGCGTATCGCTGTCCTCACGGTAGGCCTTCATCAGGTTGATACGGGTCAGGAACTCATTGGCGGAATACACGCCCTTCAGGTTCTCGCCGGGAATATGCATGAACATGGGCAGACCGGCGCCGGAGCCGATAAACACAGCCTCGAAGCCGTTCTCCTCCATCAGCTCATCGATGGTGATGGTACGGCCCACCACGGTATTGGTCTCAACCTTTACCCCCATAGCCTTCAGGCCGTCCACTTCCTTCTGGACGATGGCCTTGGGCAGACGGAACTCGGGAATACCATACACCAGCACGCCGCCGGCCAGATGCAGGGCCTCAAACACGGTGACCTCATAGCCCTTCTTGGCCAGGTCGCCTGCGCAGGTCAGGCCCGCAGGGCCGGAACCGACGATCGCCACCTTATGACCGTTGGAAGCAGGCTTGGCAGCGGCTTCCGTGCTGTGAGCGTTGTGCCAGTCAGCCACAAAGCGCTCCAGACGGCCGATACCCACAGGCTCGCCCTTCTTACCGCGGACGCAATGCATCTCACACTGGCTCTCCTGCGGGCAGACACGGCCGCACACGGCAGGCAGGGAGCTGGTCTCGTGGATCACCTGATAGGCGCCCTCGTAGTCCTTCGCCACGATCTTGCCGATAAATTCGGGGATCTTGACATTGACAGGACAGCCGCTGACACAGGGGTGGTTCTTGCAGTGCAGGCAGCGCTGCGCCTCGTCCAGCGCCTGCTCCTCAGTATAACCCAGCGCCACCTCCAGGAAGTTGCTGTTGCGCACGTTGGGGTCCTGGGAGGGCATAGGATTCTTCTCAGTACGCATATTGAAGTTCGCCATATCACTTTACCTCCTGCTTGTACAGATTGCAGACTTCCTCGTGCTTATGCACCTCGAAATCGTGATACATCTGATTACGCTTGACAGCCAGATCCCAGTCCACCTGATGGCCGTCAAAGTCGGGGCCGTCCACGCAGGCGAACTTGGTCTCGCCGCCTACGGTCAAGCGGCAGCCACCGCACATGCCGGTACCGTCGATCATAATGGGGCTCATGGACACGGTGGTGGGGATGCCGTAAGGCTCAGTGGTTTTGGAGACGAATTTCATCATGATCATGGGACCGATGGCAAAGATCTCGTCATAGACATTGCCGGCGTCCAGCAGCTCCTTCAGCGCCTCGGTGACCAGGCCCTTCTGTCCATAGGAACCGTCATCGGTGCAGACCTTCAGCACACTGGAGACAGCCTTGAATTTATCCTCAAGGATGACCACATCTTTGTTCTTGAAGCCCACCACAGCGTGAACCTCCGCGCCGCAGTCGTGGAACTTTTTCAAAACAGGGTAGGCAATGGCGCAGCCGACGCCGCCGCCCACCACGCAGACCTTCTTCTTGCCCTCCGTCTCGGTAGGACGGCCCAGAGGGCCAACGAAATCGTGGAGACAATCGCCCTGCTGCTTGTGGCTCAGCTTTTCAGTAGTGGCACCCACCGTCTGAACAATGATGGTAACGGTACCCTTCTCGCGGTCATAGTCATGGATCGTAATGGGGATACGCTCACCATTCTCATCCACGCGCAGAATGATGAACTGTCCGGGCTGCGCCTTCTTGGCCACCATGGGTGCCTCGATCTCATAGAGGATCACGGTAGGTTTCAGCGCTTCCTTTTTCACGATGCGATACATACTTACTCCCTCATTTCTGTTTTTTCCTTTCCTGCGCCCTTTTCGCAGGAAGTACCGGTAACTTTGTTTATTTTATCACGACCGTTCGATGCCGTCAATGCATATCTTCTGCACTTTTTCCGGGAACCGTCCTCTCAGTGCAGTGTCACCTGCCGGCCGACGATGCTCACCAGAAGCTCCTGACGCATTTTTTTCAGTTCCCGCATCATGGCGCTGCGGTCAGCGGAGATATAATCCGCCAAAGCGCTGAGGGAAAAGGGGAGCTGGAAAGATCTTCCATGCCGTTTGGCGGCCTGCAGTTCAAAATAGCGCAGCAGCTTTTCCCGGATGGAGCGGCGGCTGAGCACCTCCACCCGTTCTGACAGGGAGGTGGCTTTTTCCGTCACCAGGCGAAACAGATTCTCCACCATGCGGCTGTGGCAGGCGCATGCGTGCTCACACCTGCGCATGACCGCCTCGCCACGCAGGAAGCTGACGAGGCAGGGCGTTGCGCCGCGCACCACAAGGCTGTCGTCTCCCGCGGCTTTGAACATCATCATCTCGCCGAATACGCCGCCGGGCTCCAGATGCTCCAAAATGGTGCGGCTCCCTTCCGCGTCGATTCGTTCTATTTCAGCGGTACCCTCCATCAGGATACCCAGCATATTGCGTCCGTCGCCGAAATCATACAGCACGTCGCCCGGCTGAAACCGCTGCTCATATACGCCCAGACAGTTTCGCATAGCCTGACAGTCCTGCGGGCTGACGCCCTCCAAAAGCGGTGATCTTACCATTGCTGTGTTCTCTCTTTCTCTCTATTTACAGTATTCTATTCTGCCTGCCCGCTGGGCTGCGGCAGTGCATCACGCCGCCGCCCGATCACATGGTATACGATCCAGTAGGAGGCGAAGCCCCACGGAATGGACGCCACCACATCCAGCAGAGCGTGCTGCTTGACCAGCAGCGTGGCGGCAATGATCACCAGTCCATACAGTGCTGTGCCCAGCCGCCAGCCCCATTTGCGCAATCCCGGCGTTTTCCACACGGCGATCACCGCCGCGATGACCCCCAGCACATGGACGCTGGGGAACACGTTGGTATTGGTATCCAGCGCATACGTCAGTTGGACCGCCCAGGTAAAGATGTTTTCCTGCGGCATCTCCGTCGGACGCAGATCCTGGCCGTTGGGCACCAGCACGCAAAACAGCGTGGCGGTGAAAAAAGAAATGGCCAGCATCCAGATATACCGGCGAAAGCCCTCCGGGTCCTTGACGATCAGATAGATGCCCAGCAGCGCCAGCAGCGGGCTCCAGCTCATATAGGGAAAAATAAAGTAGGGGCAGAAAGGGATCAGTTGGTCAACGGGCAGCTGTGTTGCCCAGTAATCTCCGGTCACAAAATGTTCAATGGCAAAAAATGCCAGAAGATAGGCAGGCAGAAACAGTGCCCACCACATGTGGGGATGCTCTTTGGCAAATGTTTGAATGGCTCGCATGGTCTCCTCGCTTTCTCCTTTGCATTGTGACATTTATCACAGTTTATTGTACCACCCCATTCCAAAAATACCACCCTGAAACCGTGAACTTTCTGCAAACTCTTGGCTGCGTATGCGAGCGCCGCAAAAGCCAAAGGTTTTGTTGTCCTCCATACGCAAAAATTACCAGCAACGTAAAACGCATATTGCGCGAATGCGGGGGAAATCTATCATTGCGATACCCAATCGACAAGCTTTTGCTTGATTAACGCAAGAAAGGAGATTACACTCATGTCCAGCAAGAATACCAACAAGCTGAACGTTCCCGAGGCTCGTGCCGCCATGGATAAGTTCAAGATGGAGGCCGCGTCCGAGGTGGGCGTTAACCTGAAGGAAGGCTACAACGGCGATCTGACTTCCCGTGAGGCCGGCTCCGTCGGTGGCCAGATGGTCAAGAAGATGAAGTCCGTACGACGTGCGAACTATACACGTGCAGATCGCACCGCAATCGGGCACAAGGTCGAGGTGCGATACATAGCGGCCATCACTGTTTAGGAGAATATGAAAAGAAATGCGGCACAGCCCACCGGTCAGATGATCGGTGGGCTGCGTTTTCGATTTAGAGCTTATGCAAAAAGTCTACTCAATCCTTTGGCTACTGGGACTTCATCCCATCCCCAAAACTTGGCGGGAGATATTTAGAAAAGCCGCAACATTTGCTGCGCCAACGAGTTCTTCAGCTAACATTCGCTGTTGCTGCGAGGACAATTTACGAATGGAAATCATGGCATGAATTACATCCTGCTTGGCTTTTTTGTAATCGTCTGTTGGCTCCACTCCGACCGTCATCTGATAATTGTCCATAACTTCACGTGGTGGATTTTATAGAACTCAAGACGCTGGCCAGAAATACAGTCGGCTCAACCTT
>CAMCSE010000030.1 GCA_945877515.1 uncultured Clostridia bacterium
TCGCGGACAGCTTTGTTAGATTACCATACCTTTTCCCTATTGTCAACGACTTTTTAACATTTTCATCATAAATTTTTACCCCCGCCATAAATATAGCAGAAAGCGGGCCTGAAAGCCCGCTTTCTGCTGCATCATATGCCACTGTTACGCAGCCTTTTCCACAGCCAGCTTATATACGCTGCCGTCATTGACAGCGGTCATATCTACGCTGGTCTGGGCATATTCGCCGTCAATGTAGAACGCCCAATACGTCTGATCTACATCATAATCAGCGGTAATCCCGTTGACTGTCTTAATATACAGGCCGAACTCGCTGTCCTCACCCTGAACGATCTCCAGGTTGCTGAGGGCCTCGCCTACTGTCTCCGCATCCGTATGAATGGTAGCGGTGATCGTTTTGCCGTCGGCGTCAGTGATCTCCAGCGTAAAGCTGTGGGCACCCTCGCCAAGCGCGGCACCGTCTGTTACGACAGGTGCGTCAGCGTCAGCATCCGCATCGGGCTGCACAGCCGTGTTGCCGCAGGCCATCAGACTCAGGGCCATAACCAGCGCCAAAATGATTGCCAAAAACTTCTTCATGTGACTATCCTCCTTATTTATCCAGCAGCCCGATCAACAGACTGCCATCGCGCACCGACACCGTGATCGGATTGCCTATAAAATGATTGCTGACGCCAAGCGGGAAATTCGCTGTCAGCCGGGCTTCCTCCAGGGGATACTGTGCCCCGGAGATGGACACGCCTATCGCATCAGCACCGAGGCAAAATACCGACATAATCCCACGCTCCCGGGCCGGAAAGGTGATCGTGCCATTGCGGATGGCCGTGTACCGTTCCCGATCGCCATATAGCCATCCCTGCGCATCATGACAGGCCAGATACAGCAGCGACTGCATATTGGCCAGCGTGTGATCGCTGCGGGCACCGCCCATGCCGCCATAAAGATGGAACATCCGCTCTCCGCGGGACAATCCTTCCTTAATGGCCAACATCATATCGCTGTCATCCTTTTCCACCGGGACACGATGGACGTGCGGAAAATCCGGTACCTCCGTCAGCGAATCGAAATCTCCCAGCAGCAGATCCGGCACGATCCCCTCCTGCTTGCAGTATTCCCAGCCACCGTCAGCAGCGATAATATAGTCTCCCGGCTCCGGGCGGCAAAACAACCCATAATAGCTGCCTGCGCCGAAAATAATGCATGCCATGGCGATCTCCCCTTAATAGAAATACTTTTTCAACGCTTCTTCCGTCTGCGCCACAGAATCACAAACCTTTGCAGCAGGATGTCGTACACAACAAACACTACCAGTCCCAGCGCGGCCGTCAGCCACAGCAGCCAAGGGGCAGTGGCTGCAAATTCCTCTACCACTTCCGACAGGCAGAACACATACAGCAATACCGCATACATAATACTAATGGCTGCTGCCGCCAGCGCCAGTTTTGCCAACCACCGCAGGATCGGCTGCCGAATGGTCTCCAGCTTTGGCTGAACCAGCGGATAATAACCCAAGAACAGATACAGCGCCGCAGCCTCTTTATCCGGGCCAAGTAAAAAAGCCAGGATCGCTACCGCCGCCCAGCAGCACCATGCATAGCTGGGCCGGCACTCCTCACGCACCGCCAGCAGCGCCCCGGAAGCCAGCATCGGGCAGGCATATACCGCCAGCGGCACAATGCCGCCCAAACACAGCAGCACAACGCTCAGTGCCGCCAGCATACTGCACAGCGCCAGTTCCTTTGTTGACTTTCTCATGCGTTCCCTCTTTTCGTCCGCTTTTCATGCGAGGTACATGATACCACAGTCCGGCAAAAAAAGCAAATCGGAAGCTATATAAAAATATCCAAAAGAAATGCAAAAAGGTGTTGACAATTTCCGCAAAATGCGTATAATAGTTTTTGTTCGCCAGCACAGCGGGATTGTGTAATGGTAGCACAGCGGACTCTGACTCCGTATGTGAGGGTTCGAATCCTTCTCCCGCTGCCAAACAGATGAAAACCCGGTATCCAAGTGATACCGGGTTTTTCTTGTATTTACAATGGTTTGCGGTGCTTTTTGCGTGTGCGTTGCACTGCACATGCGTGCATGGAAAAACACGCCCGTGCGCATCTTAGCACGCATTTTTACGAACGGATTTGCACACGTTACGAATGGTGTCGGCAAGCTCCTCCGGCCGCGCATACATGCCGGCAGCTTGCCCCACGCACCACCAGCGGCGATACCGTCCGCGCCGAGTTCGGACTGGGTCTGGAATCTGCGCAGCACCCCATCGGTCCCACTGAAGAAGTCGCCGTCTTACACCGTTTTGCATGGCTGCATATACTGGAATGAGGTGGTGATCTCATGTCCTATCCCGAACCGCTGCCGGCTACAGTAGGTGTCTTGGCTTCCACCATCGCCGACGGTCTCAGCGACAACGAGGTGGCTCTGTTGGCAGCACTGTTCACCCAACTGGGCGACAGCCTTGCCCTGATATTGGCACTGCGGGCCTGCCAGAATTGACTGGTCTCTTTAAAATACCTTATAAATAATCATGCGCCCTTTCCCGCAATATCCCTGACAAGTGAATCATGTCGGATCGAGCGAAAGCTTTCTGACAGACAGGTAAGGATCGTTTTTACCGTTTTACGACCTCGCGGCCATCGGACCAGACGGAAATAATATTGTGGCGGTGGGTCATGTAGATGATTCGCTCAAACCGTTCCTCCACCGTCAGGGGGTGACTGGCCTCGGGGAAGTCGCTGTCATCCACCACAATGGCGTGAAGCTTATCACCTGCGGCAAAGCCCTCGCCCGCGCCAAAATACTTGTGGCCCGAGGTAGTACCCAAATAGTAGCCCTCCGCTACGGTGAGAAAATCCGTCTGCCAATCATCGGTGATGCGGCGTGCCTTGGAGGTACGGATGGACATGGCAATCACCCGGTACATGGGCAGCTGCGCGCCGCCGGCGATATCGCTGCCCAGCGTGACCCAGAGGCCCTCATTCAGCATCCGGCGCACAGGGCAAATGCCGGAGCAGATATTCACATTGGAGTCGCCGCAATGAACCACCACCGCATTGGCGTCCCGGATGGCTTTCCGCTCCACCTCGTCAGAATGGACGCAGTGAGCCATCAGCGTATGGTCCTTCCACAGCCCGTACTTGTCGTAGGTCTCCCAGTAGCGCTGACACTCCGGATGCAGTTGCCGCACCCACTCGATCTCGCCCAAACTTTCGGACAAGTGGGACTGGACATACAGGCCCTTTTCATTGGCGATACGGCCCAGCTCTGCCATCAGCTCATCGGTGCAGCTGGGAGTGAAGCGGGGGGTGATGATGGGCTTTACATGTTCAAAATGGCAGCCCTCCAGCCATCGCAGCGTTTCCCGCACCGACTCCTCTGTGGTCTCCTGCAGCACACCGGGCAGGCCGTTGCGGTCCATGTTCACCTTGCCCACATATCCGGTGACGCCGGTCTTCTCCAGTTCCTCCATCAGGATCCATGTGGCCTCGGTATGTAAGGAAGAAAACATACTGACCCGGGTGGTGCCGTTGGTGATCAGGTCACTGGCCAACCGCCGGTAGGTGCGGCGGGCATACTCCAGATCGGCAAACCGGGACTCCGTGGGAAATGTATAGGTGTTGAGCCAGTCCAGCAGCGGCAGATCCATCCCCATACCCAGCATAGGATACTGGGGCGCATGGAGATGCATATCCGCAAAGGACTGCATGATCAGCTTATCACCGTAATCCCGCAGCGGCGCATCGGCATACTGCCGGGGCAGCGCATCGTAAATACCGACTATGGCGCCGTCCTCCAGCACCAGATATCCGTTTTCCGTAATGTCCATCCGGCCCAGTGCCGGCGCATGGACGATATGGCCTTTCAAGACCTGTGTCATGGAATGATCCCTCTTTTCCGGAAAAATAAAATGAGCGCTCCGCCGCCCACTGCGGCAAAGCACCCATAGTAGAGTCATAGGTGACTCCGTAGAGACGCCGCGCCCCATTCCGGCACGGCTATATGAGTTTCACTTTTTTCTATTTCTATTTTATCACACCCGCCATTACTTTGCAAGGCATATTTTTCGTTGTCATAAGGGCCGTTGCTGACGCATATACTTGTCCGAGGTGATGAAGATGCTAAAGCAATGGCTGCGGCGTACTGCTGCCCTGCTTCTGTCGGCGGTAACGCTGATAACCGTGGCTGCGGCAGCAGAACAGAAGGGCGCAAGTGACAGCAGCGCCGCCAAGTGGCTGCTGCAATGGGCGTTGGGAGACTGGCTGCCGTCGGACGGGCCATCCCTGCCGGTTTGGTTGGCCCTGTATCAATCACCGGCATTGCTGACAGCCCGGCCGCAGGTGCTGTCCTACCTGACGGAACAGCAGGCGGAAACACAAGAAGCGAAAGCAACGCCTGAAATACCTGTGACCGACACGTCAGTCGTATCGCCCATTCTGCAAACACCGCGGGCGGCGCTGACCTTTCCGGACAATGGTGTGCCCTCCCAGACGGTAAAGATCACCAACCCGGCGGGCTACACCTCTGTGCGGGGCGTATACATCAAAAACGCTTCCAATAAGACGTTGGATTCGGCAGCGCTGGCATCAGAAAGCTTTGCCGCCAAACTGACAGACACCGCCCCGCAGGTGCTGATCCTCCACACCCATGGCAGCGAAGCCTATACCATGCCCAAGGGGCAGGAGTATGTGTCAACCGGTACCTGCCGCACCTCCGACACCACCTGCAATGTGGTGCGGGTGGGCGACGAGATCGCATCCGTACTGTCCGCTTACGGCATCTCCGTACTTCACGACAGGACGCTGTATGACGATCCGCTGTATGAGGGCGCTTATAGTCGTTCATTGGAGGGGATCGAGACTTATCTGGAAAAGTATCCCTCCATCTCCTTTATTCTGGATATTCACCGGGACGCGGTGGAGGATGCCCAACACCGGCAGTATAAGCTGATCTCTCAGGAGGATCCCAACGCTGCCCAGATCAGTTTTGTCATGGGCAGCAATCACGACGGCTGGCAGGAAAACCTGAAGCTGGCGGCAGCAGTAGCAGAAGCCATCAAGACAGACTATCCCACGGTGATGCGGCCCATTACGCTGCGCAACTCCAACTATAATCAGCATAAATCTCCGGGTTCCATGCTGGTAGAGGTGGGCGCGGCAGGAAATTCCCTGGAGGAAGCCCTTAACAGTGCCCGCATCTTTGCCGACGGTTTCGCCAAGGTGCTGTTAGCAACAAAAAGCTGACCATGACGGGTCAGCTTTTTTGCTTATCTGTTTCTCCGGGCAATGGCCGACAGCTGCGGGAATTTGCTCATGATATACTCATAGCTGCCGCGGCCATGAGGCGCCATGCAGGCGGAGCAGTCCTTCACACCGTTTTCCAGCCACTGACAATTGCCGCCGCACTTGCTGCCCAGTGCATACAGGGGGCAATAGCAAAAGAGACAGTTGAAATCCTCCGGATGGGCCGTTTCATGACAGGGGAAAAACTCACACTCCTTGTGCTGCACAAAGGAATAGCGGCACTCACTGGGTTTCTTATCAAACACGTTATCGCTCATTCTACCGTCACCTCTCCTTCTTCACTGACCGTTACCTTCATGCCGGTCTTGACATATTTCAGAAATACATCGCCCAGGCCGTCCACCACAGGCATCTTGCCATCAGTCCACACGTCGCACGAAATGGCGTCGCTGACAGCCAACGGCTTCTTGTAATAATTGTAACAGTCCTTCCTGAGATTGTCAACGAAGCAAACGCACTCCCGCAAAAAGCGTTTTTATTGGAGCATCGAGACTCTGCCGGAGCATGTAGGATCACATTTTCTTATCCTTTTAACGATATCGTCCATATAGCGGGAATCAACGAAAAAATTGTAAACATTTCTTGCTTTTAAGCTATTTTCCCGCTATAATAGTACCACTTTTCCCGGAGGTATGCTTATGGAGAAAAAACAGCATCCTGTGTATCAGGCTATCCGGGCCGCATTTCCACACACGATTCCGGTCCTTACCGGCTATCTGGTGTTGGGCGTGGCTTATGGTGTGCTGATGCAGACAAAGGGGTACGGCACACCATGGGTACTTCTGATATGCTGTCTGGCCTATTGCGGCAGCATGCAGTTCGTGGCTATTACGCTGCTGACCACCGCCTTTGATCCCATACAGGCATTTTTGATGAGCCTGATGGTCAACGCCCGGCATCTCTTCTACGGCGTTTCCATGCTGGGTAAATTCCGCGGCATGGGCGGCGTCAAACCAATACTGATTTATACACTCAGTGATGAGACCTTCTCCATCGTCTCCTCAGTGGTGCCGCCGGAGGGCGTGGCGCGAAAAGGCTTCTATCTGGCGGTATCGCTGCTGAACTATTCCTATTGGGCGGTGGGTTCTGTAATCGGCTCAGTGGCAGGCCGGTTCATCACCTTTGACACCACAGGTCTGGACTTTGCCCTGACAGGACTTTTCGTGGTATTGTTCATTGAACAGGTCAATAATCCGCAAAACCGTGTCAGCGGCATCATCGGTCTTGTCTGCACCGCGGCGGCATTGGCGGTGTTCGGCGCGGATCAGTTGGTGATCCCTGCCATGCTACTAATACTGGCGGTACTGCTGATCGGGAGGAAAAAGCTATGACTTTGACGACAGGACAAGCGCTGGCCATTGTGGGCGCAGTGACACTGGGCACCATCATCACCCGCTTTCTCCCCTTCCTGCTGTTCCCTGACAGCAAACCCGTGCCAAAAGTGGTGGAATATTTGGGTCGGACGCTGCCGGCAGCCATGATGGGCCTGCTGGTGGTGTACTGCCTGCGGAATGTTGACATTGCCGCCGCGCCCCATGGGCTTCCGGAGCTGATCGCGCTGGCAGCGGTAACGGCACTGCACCTGTGGAAGCGCAATGTACTGCTGTCCATCGGTGTGGGTACGGCGCTGTATATGGTTCTGGTGCAGATGGTTTTTTGAGTAGACGCGTAAACCGTTAGAACGGCGGGCATTTTGCCCGCCGTTCTTACGGTTTTTTATTCCTCTGTGGGCATTTTCCATGCCGTCAAATCGGTATGGAGCAGCTCATGAGCGCGATGGCTCAGGGGCTTATGGAAGTACTGGTTATACAGGGTCTGTATCTCCGGGTTCTCATGGGAGAAGCGCACCGACATATCCTTGTCAATGTTCCAGAGAATGTCGCCGCGGGACTCCGCCAGCTCCTGTCCGTCATGGATAGGCTGTCCGCCACCGCCGGCGCAGCCGCCGGGACAGGCCATGACCTCCACGAAATCGTAGCTGGCTTTCCCCTCCTTCAGAGCGTTCATCAGCTTACGGGTATTGCCCAGGCCGCTGACCACCGCCACACGCACCTTCCCTGCTCCGGGGATCTCAAAGGTGGCTTCCTTCCAGCCGTCCATACCGCGGACAGCACGGAAGGCATCGGGATCAGGATTCCGGCCGGTGACCAGATAGTAGGCACTGCGCAGCGCAGCGTCCATTACGCCGCCGGTGGCGCCGAAGATCACCGCCGCGCCGGTACCGGTGCCCAGAGGGCTGTCAAACTCTGTTTCCTCCAGCACTGCCGGGTTGATCTGCTCGCCCCGCAGCATGCGGTTGAACTCACGGGTGGTCAGCACCACATCCACATCCGGATCGCCGCAGGCGTCGTTGAGATTGGGGATGGCCCGCTCCGCTTTTTTGGCGGTGCAGGGCATGATGGACACCACGAATACATCATGGGGATCCACACCGATCTTTTCCGCAAAGTAGCTCTTGGCTACCGCGCCGAACATTGCCTGCGGAGACTTGGCCGAAGACAGGTTGCCGGTGTACTCCGGAAACTGTCCCTTGACAAACCGTACCCAGCCAGGGCAGCAGGAGGTAAACATGGGCCACTTGTACTGATCCCGGTGAGTAAACCGCTGCAGGAACTCACTGCCCTCTTCCATGATGGTCAGGTCAGCGGAGAAGTTGGTATCAAAGACATAGTCAAAGCCCATCGCTTTCAGCGCTGTGACCATACGCTTGGCGGTGGCAAACTTGGGATCCAGATGGTAGTACTCCGCCCATGCGGCCCGTACGGCCGGGGCGATCTGCACCACCGTGACCTTCTTGGGATCCGCCAGCGCATCCCACACCTTTCCGGTATCGTCATGCTCCTGCAAAGCGCCCACCGGGCAGTGGGTGATGCACTGACCGCAGAAGGTGCAGTCAGACTCACCCAGCGTGCGGAACCGGCCCACGCCTACTGTCGTGCGGGTACCGGTGCCAACCACATCCCAGATGTTCATGCTCTGGATCTTATCGCACACCTGAATGCAGCGCATGCAGCGGATGCAGCGGTTCTCAATGCGCACCACGGGATTGGAGAAGTCGTCTTCGATGTTCTTCAGGTCCTTGATGTAATGGTCCCCCAGCAGGTTATAGTCGTTGCACAGCTTCTGCAGCTTGCAGTTGCCGCTGCGGGTACACTTGGTGCAGTTGTCATCATGCTGGCTCAGCAGCAGCCGCAGATTGACGCGCCGTGCCTCGCGCACACGGGGAGAGTTGGTATGTACCACCATGCCTTCCGCCACCGCGTTGTCGCAGGAGGGCACCAGTCGGGCGTGTCCCTCCACCTCCACCATGCAGATGCGGCAGGCGGCGATCTCATTGATATCCTTTAGATAGCACAGGGTGGGAATAGTAATGTTGGCGCTGCGGGCAGCCTCCAGGATCGTCGTGCCCTCCGGCACAGAGATCACTTTATTGTCGATCGTCAAAGTCACCATTTGCTGTTTCGACCTCCTCTGAAGATTCCGTATCCGAAGTGGTCGCAGCGCAGGCAGCGGGAAGCCTCAGTGCAGGCACCCTCGCAGGTGAGACCACATTCGATGTCCTCAAAGTCATTCTTCCGTTCAGCGGCCTCCCGCTCGGTGGTGTTGATGCGTCCATGGGGAGGCGAATTGTTCAGTTTCGGGGACGGGATATCCACATCCACCGTGATATCGTGATGGAAGCCCAGATGCTCGTCGATATTGGCAGCCGCCACCTTGCCGGCTGCAATGGCACGGATGGCCGTGGCAGGACCGGTCACGCAGTCGCCGCCGGCGAACACGTTGTTCATGTTGCCCACCTGACTAGAGCTGGCCGCCACAAAGGTGCCCCGCTTGACAGGAACACCCGACTGCTCAAAGCCGGCGATCTCAATGCCCTGGCCGATGGCCACCACAATGATGTCCGCTTCAATGCGCTGTTCCGGCAGATCCGCCTTTTCCGGGCGGGGACGGCCGCTCTTGTCGGCCTCGCCGGGGATCTGAGGCTGCACCCACAGGGCCACCGCCTCGTCATTTTCGTTGGCCTCAATGCGCACCGGCGCCATCAGCGTCAGCATCTCCGCACCCTCGGCCATGGCGCCTGTTACCTCGTCAGGCAGCGCCGTCATATCCTCGATGCGGCGGCGATAGACACAGGTGACCTTCTCGGCACCCAGACGGATGGAGCTGCGGGTCACGTCCATGGCCACGTTGCCGCCGCCGATAACCACCACACGCTTGCCGCTGAAGTCCGGCATCTCACCGTCGCCGATACCGCGCAGCATCTCCACGGCGGACATGACATTCTTGCTGTGCTCGCCGGGGATGCCGGCACCCTTGCCCTGATGGGCGCCGATGGCGATATACAGGCAGTCATACTCCTGCTGCAGCTGCTCAAAGGTGATCTCTTTGCCCACCGTCACATTGGTATGGGCCTCAATGCCCAACGACAGGATGGAGTTGATCTCCGCATCGAGCATTTCCCGGGGGAAGCGGTAGCTGGGAATGCCGTAGCGCAGCATACCGCCCAGTTGCTTACGTTCCTCGTAGATGGTGACCTTGTGGCCCATCAGTGCCAGATAGTAAGCGCAGCTCAGTCCGCTGGGGCCGCCGCCAATGATCGCCACACGCTTTCCTGTGGCCGGTGCGCATTCCGGCTGCGGCACATCGCCGGCATGATCCACCGCATAGCGCTTCAGCCCACGAATATTCAGCGGCGCATCGATCATATTTCTGCGGCAGCGTGCCTCGCAGGGGTGCTCGCAGATATAGGCGCAGGCCGTGGGCATGGGATTGTCCTTGCGGATCAGGCGCACGGCATCGGCGCAGCGGCCCTCACCAACCAGTGCCATATAACCGGGTACATCCACACCTGCAGGACACATGGCTACGCAGGGCACCGGCAGCGACAGACTGGCAAGACAGCGATGATGCTCAATATGTTCGATGTAATCCTCGCGAAAGCCCTCCAGGCCGTCCACCACCAGTCGGGCAGCGTCACGGCCAATGGCACAGTCAGCCGTATTGACAATGCTGCGGGCTGTCTTTTCAATAATGTCCAGTGTGCTCATGTCGGCCTCGCCGTCCAGCACCTGTCCAATCAGTTTGGTCAGCTGGCCCAGACCAATACGGCAGGGCACGCATTTGCCGCAGGTCTGCGCATGGCACAGCTGCAAAAAGGTCAGCGACATATCTACCGGGCACAAACCGGGAGGTGACGCCGCGATTCGGCGCTCCACGTCACGGTAGAGGTTATCCACCACCGTCTGCGCCTTGCTGGGGGTCTTTATGTCAAGTCTGCTCAAGGTGGTCACTCCTTTCATCTACTGACACCCAATAAAAGATATTTGGGCGGTAATGATACGCTATAGTATGGCACAACTTTTACTATTCGTCAACATTTTTTGCGAAAAAAGCACTTTTAAGAAACTTATTGTCCTTATTTTGTTATTTTTTAGACAATATGCCTTTTGTATAAAAAACTGATCAAACTCTTTTTCCGTTATGTGGCTCCACTTTGTGCATTTTGTCCACACGCTATTGCAATCACGGAAAGGAGAAAGCTGCATTTTCCGCGGCGATATAGGCTCAGTTCCCTCTGTTTTCCAAGGAATTATGACGGGCCTCTTGCGTTAATCTGCATTGTTCCTCGCATTTACGCAAGTTCTCCGTCAAAAGGGAGAAATGTGCCTTGTCACCCCCTTTTTGCAGAAAAAGCAGTTTACTTTTTCTATGGATTGCGTATAAAATGGGGACAGCAAATAAGTGAGTCTCTCCAAGGAGGTTGTCAATCATGATCCAACTGATCAACCACGGTATGTATCTGGTAAACGGTGTGCCATGTGACAGTGCGCCCGTCACCCAGGCAGAAGCCCGTCAGGGCACTATGGCGTGGCGTATTCTGCAGTCCCACAATATTTCCGGCGATCCGGAGCATCTGCGCATCCGCTTTGACGCCATGGTGTCCCACGATATTACTTACGTAGGTATCATCCAGCAGGCCCGGGCCTCCGGTATGAAGGAATTCCCCATTCCCTACGCCCTGACCAACTGCCATAACAGCCTGTGCGCCGTAGGCGGTACCATCAACGAGGACGACCATGTGTTTGGCCTGTCCGCTGCCAAGAAGTACGGCGGCATCTATGTGCCGGCCAACCAGAGCGTCATCCACTCCTACGCCCGTGAGCAGATGGCCAAATGCGGCGCCATGATCCTGGGTTCCGACTCTCACACCCGTTACGGTGCGCTGGGCACCATGGCCGTGGGCGAAGGCGGCCCGGAGCTGGCCAAGCAGCTGCTGAAGAACACCTGGGACGCTCCCATGCCGGAAGTGGTGATGGTATATCTGACCGGCAAGCCCCGCCGGGGCATCGGCCCCCACGACGTGGCCATCGCGCTGGTGAAAGCCACATTTGAAAGCGGCTTTGTCAACAACAAGGTGTTGGAGTTCGTAGGCCCCGGCATCAAGGAGCTGCCCATCGACTTCCGCAACGGCGTTGACGTGATGACCACCGAGACCACCTGTCTTTCCTCCATCTGGGAGACTGACGAGGAAACCAGAGGCTTCTATGCCGCGCATCAGCGTGAGGAGGACTACGCGCCTCTGCATCCGGCTGACACGGCTTACTACGACCGGATGATCGCCATTGATCTGAGCAGGGTGGAGTCCATGATCGCCCTGCCCTTCCACCCCTCCAATGCATGGACCATCCACGAGTTTCTGGACAACGCCGAGGAGCTGCTGGCCAAGGTGGAGGCCGACGCCGCCAAGCGCTTCCCCAAAGCCCGTCCCCACCTCACCGATAAGATCCATGACGGCGGCGTATGGGCCGATCAGGGCGTCATCGCAGGCTGCGCCGGCGGTCTGTTCGACAATATCACCGAGGCGGCGGATATCATCCAGGGCGGCAGCACCGGCAACGGCGCTTTCACCTTCGACGTGTATCCCACCTCCGTTCCCGTGTCACTGGAACTGACCAGAACCGGTGTCACCATCGAGCTGCTGAAAACCGGCGCCGTTATCAAGCCCAGCTTCTGCGGCCCCTGCTTCGGCGCAGGCGACGTGCCCGCCAATAACGGCCTGTCCCTGCGGCACACCACCCGCAATTTCCCCAACCGGGAAGGCTCCAAGCCCGGCGAGGGACAGTTTGCCGCCGTGTGCCTGATGGATGCACGCTCCATTGCCGCTACCGCCGCCAACGGCGGACGCATCACCGCCGCCACTGACGTGGCGTATGCGCCGGTACATCGTCCCTATCACTTTGATAAGTCCGTGTATGACAACCGCCTGTACTACGGTTTCGGCAAGGCCGATCCCAGCGTGGAGCTGGTGATGGGCCCCAACATCACCGACTGGCCCAAGATGTACGATCTCACCGAGAACCTGCTGGTGGAACTGGCGGCAGTGATCCACGACGACGTAACCACCACCGATGAGCTGATCCCCTCCGGTGAGACGTCCTCCTACCGCTCCAATCCGCTGCGTCTGGCGGAGTTCACTCTCAGCCGCCGGGTACCGGAGTATGTGCCCCGGGCCAAAGCCGCAGCCGCGCTGGAGGCTCAGCGTCGGGCCGGTGATGTGCCGCAGCGCTTATTGGAAGTGCTGGACAAAGTGGGCGACGCCAAGGAACTGGCCGCCAACACGCAGTTCGGCTCCTGCGTGTTCGCCAACAAGCCCGGCGACGGCTCTGCCCGTGAGCAGGCTGCTTCCTGCCAGAAGGTGCTGGGCGGCTTCGCCAATATCTGCTACGAATTCGCCACCAAGCGCTATCGCAGCAACTGCATCAACTGGGGTATCCTGCCCTTTACGCTGGACAAGGGCACTCCCTTCGACTACGATGCCGGCGACTGCGTGTTCGTTCCCGGCATTCGCAAGGCCATTGAGACCGGTGCGGAGGATATCCCCGCCAAGGTCATCCGCGCCGACGGCAGTGTACACAACCTGATGCTGCACGTCCGGAACCTGACAGCAGATGAAAAGGAGATCCTGCTGGACGGCTGTCTGATGAATTACTACGCCAAGCGACTGAAATAAAAACGGAGGATATGGCATGATGGATAAGATCAGGATGACAACGCCGCTGGTGGAGATGGACGGCGACGAAATGACCCGTGTATTGTGGCAGATGATCAAGGATGAGTTGATCCTGCCCTTTGTGGAACTGAAAACCGAGTACTACGATCTGGGCCTGCTGCACCGCAACGAGACCCAGGATCAGGTGACCGTCGACGCCGCCAAGGCTACCCAGCGTTTGGGTGTGGCCGTCAAATGCGCCACCATCACCCCCAACAAGCAGCGCATGGAGGAGTACCCCCAACTGACGGAGATGTGGAAGAGCCCCAACGGCACCATCCGCTCCATATTGGACGGCACGGTGTTCCGCACCCCCATCTGCATTGACTGCATCCACCCGGTGGTAAAAAACTGGAAAAAGCCCATCACCATCGCCCGTCACGCCTACGGTGACGTGTATAAGAGTGTGGATATGTACACCACCGAGCCGGGCGTATGCACCATGACCTTCAAGGGCGAGAGCGGCATGGAAAAGACGCTGACCGTTCAGAAGGTGGACGGCCCCGCCGTCTGGCAGGGCGCCCATAATAAAGAGAAAAGCATCCGCTCTTTCGCCCGCGCCTGCTTCCAGTACGCCATTGATACCAAGCAGGATCTGTGGTTTTCCACCAAGGACACCATTGCCAAAATCTACGACGGCGAGTTCAAAAAGGTGTTTGAGGAGGAATTTGCGCACTACAAGGCCAAATTTGACGAACTGGGCATCACCTATTTCTACACGCTGATCGACGACGCGGTGGCCCGCGTTATCCGCTCCGAGGGCGGCTTTATCTGGGCCTGCAAGAACTATGACGGCGACGTGATGAGCGATATGGTGTCCACCGCTTTCGGCAGTCTGGCAATGATGACCTCTGTACTGGTGTCTCCTGACGGTACCACGGAATATGAGGCCGCCCACGGCACCGTCACCAAGCACTACTACAAGCATCTCAAGGGCGAACAGACCTCCACCAACCCCATGGCCACCATCTTTGCCTGGACCGGCGCATTGCGCAAACGGGGCGAGCTGGACGGCCTTACCGAGCTGGCGAACTTTGCCGATAAGCTGGAAGCCGCCTGCTTCACCACGCTGAATCAGGGCACCATGACCAAGGATCTGGTCAGTCTGGTAGATGAGGGTTTCAAGGCCCACGCCGTCACCTCCGCCGAGTTTATCGCCGCCATTCGCCGCAACTTGGAAGCTGCGCTGTAAGGAGGCCGCTTATGAAACTGATCACCACCGGCAGCGCCGGTACAATGGAATCCAATGATATTATGATCACTGTGGAGCCTACCGATGAAGGCGGCGTGCAGGTGGAGCTGACCAGCAACGTCTATCAGCAGTTCGGCAAGCAGATCATCGCCGTCATCCGGGAAACGGCTGCCGGTTACGGCGTGGAAAACGCACTGATCACCGCCGTGGACAAGGGGGCACTGGACTGCACCGTCCGGGCACGGGTGTCCACCGCCCTGATGCGTGCGGCAGACTGCCGCGACTATGTGTGGGAGGTGCGGCAGGATGTATAAAAAGGATCGCTTGCGCCGCAGTATGATGTTCGTACCCGGCAACAATCCGGGCATGATCCGGGACGCCCATATCTATGGCGCCGACTCCATTATGTTCGATCTGGAGGACAGCGTGGCCTATTCCGAAAAGGATGCGGCCCGGTTTCTGGTGTATCATGCCCTGAAAACCCTGCATTTCGGCACCAAGGAGACGGTGGTGCGCATCAATGACCTGTCCAGCGGTCTGGGTGTGGAGGATCTGGAGGCGGTGGTGCGCGCCGGCGTACAGGTGGTGCGCCTGCCCAAAACCGACTGCGCACAGGACGTGATCGACTGCGAGCGGGAGATCGCCCGCATCGAGCGTGAGGCCGGTATCCCCGTAGGCAGTACCGGCATGATGGCCGCCATCGAAAGCGCCCGAGGCGTGCTGAACGCCGTAGAGATCGCCCAGGCCAGCGACCGGCTGATCGGTATCGCGCTGGGCGCCGAGGACTACGTGACCGACCTGAAAACCACCCGCAGCGACGGCATTGAACTGCTGTTCGCCCGGTGCATGATCCTCAACGCGGCCCGTGCCGCCGGCATTGCCGCGCTGGACACCGTATTCTCCAATGTCAACGACGAGGAAGGCTTCATTGCTGAGGCAACTCTTATCAGAAAACTGGGCTTCGACGGCAAGTCCGTCATCAATCCCCGGCAGATCGAGCCGCTGCACAAGGTGTTCATGCCCAGCGAAAAGGATCTCAACAAGGCACGGTCTATCATGGATGCCATTGCCGAAGCCAACGCGCGGGGCAGCGGCGTCGCCAGTCTCAACGGCAAGATGATCGACAAGCCGGTGGTCACCCGGGCACGACGGCTGCTGGAGCTGTATGAAGCCGGCAGCAAGGCCGACGAAGTGGAGGATCTGTAAGATGGTAATGTTGAATGATATTCCTCATATTAACGAGATCAGCAACCACGGTCTGTTTGCCGGAACCGCGGAGAAAAAGACCGCCACCTTCCGGCAGCGGTATCACCAGCAAAACAAGGTGGTTCCCTCTCTGGAGGAGGCCATCCGCCGCGCAGGGCTGCGCGACGGCATGACCATCAGCTTCCACCATCACTTCCGCAACGGTGACCACATTATCAACATGGTGGTGGACAAGCTGGCGGAGATGGGCTATCATAATCTGACGCTGGCGGCGTCCTCGCTGGCCGCCGTCCATGCGCCCCTGATCAAGCACATCAAAAACGGCGTTATCACCCATATCGAGACCTCCGGTCTGCGGGGTGAACTGGCGGAAGAGATCTCCCGCGGTCTTATGGACTGTCCGGTGGTATTCCGCTCCCACGGCGGACGGGCCAGCGCCATCCGCAGCGGCGAACTACATATTGATGTGGCGTTTCTGGGAGCGCCCTCCTGCGATCCCTACGGCAACGCCAATGGATACAGCCGTGACGATGATAACGGCATCGCCTGCGGCTCTCTGGGCTATGCCCGCACTGATGCCAAGTACGCCGACAATGTGATCATCATCACCAACAATCTGGTGGCCTACCCCAATGCACCGTGGGCCATTCCGGAATACGACGTGGACTATGTGGTGTTCACCGAGGATATCGGCGATCCCAAGGGCATTATGTCCGGGGCCACCCGCTACACCAAGGACCCCAAGGAACTGCTGATCGCCAAAACCGCCGCCAATGTCATTGAAGCCACCGGCTATCTGTACGACGGCTTCTCCATGCAGATGGGCAGCGGCGGCGCTTCGCTGGCCACGGCCCGGTTTTTGCGCCAGAAGATGATCGACCAGAATATCCATTGCCGCTTTGCTTTGGGCGGTATCACCGGTCAGATCACCGCCATGCATGAGGAGGGCCTGATTGACCGCATTCTGGACGTGCAGAGCTTCGACCTGGACGCGGCACTATCCCTGAAAAACAATCACTTCCACCACCAGATCGGCGCCACCTACTATGCCAGCCATATGATCAGCGCGGCGGTGGATCAACTGGACTTTGTGATCCTCTCTGCATTGGAGATCGACACGGATTTCAATGTCAACGTACTGACCGGATCCGACGGTGTGATCCGCGGCGCCATCGGCGGCCATCCCGACACGGCGGAGGGTGCCAGCCTGTCTGTGGTAGTGGCCCCTCTGACCCGGGGCCGTATCCCCACCATCGTCAAATACGTCAACACCGTGGTCACCCCCGGCGATGTGGTTGATGTGGTAGTAACGGAACAGGGCATCGCGGTGAATCCCCGCCGGGCCGATCTGAAGGAGAAGATCGAAGCCGCCGGACTGCATGTGTTCACCATTGAACAACTGCAGCAGCGGGCCGAGGCACTGGTGGGCGTTCCTGAGCCGATCCGCTACAAGGAGCGCATTGTGGGCGTGGTGATGTACCGCGACAACACCATCATCGACGTGGTACGTGAAATCGACGAGAATGAGTGAGCTATTCATCTGTCAGGCCGTCCCTCCCCGGTGGGGGACGGCCTACGCCGCTTTACTGGCGCAAGCAGGCCTGCGCGATGAGGGCGACGCCGATGCGACCGCCCTCATTGTGGAAGAGGAGCAGCTTCTTGGCTGTGGTTCCCTCAGCGGCAAGGTGCTCAAGCAGATCGCCGTATCCCCTGCCGCCGAAGGGCAGGATGTATGCGCACGCATCGTCACGGCACTGGTGCAGGAAGCGATGGCACATGGTATTCCCTATCCTTTTTTATTTACCAAGCCCAATAATGTGCGGCTGTTCCGCTCATTGGGCTTTTATCCGGTAGCGGAAACGGCGGAGATGGTGATGCTGTCCCGGCAGCGGGATGCGCTGGGACGGTTTCTGGCTCCCCTCCCCCGGTGGGAAGAGGGTATTACCGGTAGTGTGGTGTGTCACGCCAACCCCTTCACCCGGGGACATCTGCATCTGATCACCACCGCCGCACAGCAATGCGACCATGTGCTGGTATTCGTGCTGGCGGAGGAGAGCGGCCCCTTCCCTGCCGCTGACCGGTTGGCTCTGGTACAGGAAGGAACAACTCACCTGTCCAATGTGACCGTTCTTTCCGGCGGTGACTTTCTGGTGAGCCGTGCCACCTTTCCCGCCTACTTTCTGAAGGACGCACAATCGGTGGAAAACGCCCGGTGTGACCTTGACCTGACACTGTTTGGGCAGCAGATTGCCCCGGCACTTCACATCACCCGCCGCTTTATCGGAGAGGAACCCTTCTCCCCCACCACAGCCGCCTATAACCGGCGTATGAAGGAGATGCTTCCCACCTTTGGTGTAGCCGTCACAGAGATACCGCGCTGGGAGAACATCTCCGCCACCACTGTCCGCCGCCTTTTGGCAGAGGGCCGGCTGGCCGACATCAAACCACTTGTACCGGAGACCACCTATGTCTATTGTCAACGTCACTTTGGAGGAGATCCTCTGCGCCCGTGACGCGCGGGCAGCTGCTCAGCGTCGGCTTTTGCGGACCTATCGCCTGCCGCTGGTATCCTTCACTATGAATATCGCCGGGCCGGTGAAGTTCTCGCCGCTGATCGAGTTGGCTTTCGACGCGGGACTGGAAGCCTTGCGCACCGCGCTGGGCCAGCCGGTGGCGGCGGAGATCATCCGGCCTGCCACTGGCTGTGAAGCGCTGCTGGTCTATGACCGTCCGGCGGCGGAATTGAAGGCCGCATGTCTGAAGCTGGAGACCGCCGCACCTGTGGGTCGGTTGTATGATTTCGATGTGTTGGACGCAGAGGGAAAAAAGCTGTCTCGTCCCTGTCAACGCACCTGTCTCATCTGCGGGGCACCGGTAACGGCATGTTCCCGCAGCCGCGCCCACGGTCTGGAGGCCGTCACCGCCCGCACCGATGAAATATTGACGGACTTCGCCGCCGGGTTTCTTGCGTCCCTTGCGGCAGAAGCGCTGGAGCAGGAGGTGCGCCTGACGCCTAAACCGGGGCTGGTGGATCAGCGCAACACCGGCGCTCACAGCGATATGGATCTGCCGCTGTTCCTGCGCAGCATTGACGTACTGACGCCGTATTTCCGCCAAATGACAATGCTGGGGCTGACGGGCGCAGACGCTGCACAGCTGCAAGCGCTGGGCGTAGAAGCGGAAACCGCCATGTTTCGTGCTACCGGCGGTGTCAACACCCATAAGGGGGCTTTGTTTTCTTTCTCCGTGCTGCTTTCGGCACTGGGGCGTTCATTGACGATGGGCGGTAATGTCTTTTCCCACGCTGCCGCTATTACCGCACAGCTGACACCACCGAAACATACCAACGGTACAGCGGTTGCCGAACGCTATCAGGTGGGCGGGGCACGGGCCGAGGCAATGGCAGGCTTTCCCACAGTGCGGCAGGCCGCCGCGCTGCTGGAACACCATGATCCTCTGACAGTACTTTTGTGGCTGATGGCTCATACAGAGGACTCCAATCTCTATCATCGCGGCGGCGCAGAAGGTGCGGCCTTTGTCAAACAGCAAGCCGCCGCCATCCTTCAGGCTCCGCCGGAAAACCGCCCAGTACAGGCAGAAGCACTGGATCAGGCCCTGATCGCCCGGGAACTCAGTCCCGGCGGCTGCGCCGATCTTTTGGCGCTGGCACTGTTTTTGCAGATGCTTCCTGCAGGGCTCACATCACAGTGCCTGCTGTAAATTTCCCTCTTGCAAGCTGGGCGGAAATCTGATAAGATAAGTGCTGTCTCTCGGCTGCATACTTATTGATTGTACCCGTACCGTCGGGCATGTGATTTCTTGGAAATATTCCTTTGTATCACGACTGGAACCTGAAGAGTACCGCAGTTGGTTTGGGAGCGTTGCTCCGTCTATCCACGATGGAAACAGCCGAAGCCCGGAACCCCTTGTAACACGGGCGTTTGCGGGATTTCCCTCGACAACAAAACCGGGCAGTAAAACCGCTTTGACCACATAAATGACCACAGACAGGAAAAGACTTTGATTTTCGTCTGCGGCGTGGTATAATAGCAAAAACTGAATATCCGGGTGTGGCTCAATTGGTAGGGCGCGACATTTGGGATGTCGAGGTTGGGTGTTCAAGTCACCTCACTCGGACCAAATAAGCACGATGGTTTTGATGCGGAGGTATCTGAAACTATCGTGCTTTTTCTTTTGGTGAAAAGACTTTTTATCACCATGTTTCGACGCCACTGTTCCTGGGTTCAGTTTTACTGTGCAAGCCTGGAACAAAGAAGAGCCGCGAATTGGCATTCCAGGAAAAGTAACAGTATCTACAGGCAACAGAGGCAAAAAAAGCACCAGCCGTTTCTGACTGGTGCTGTGAGTATTCTGTTTTTGTCAGCCTAGCAAGCCTGGATCTGTGTAATAAGCACCATTATTTCAAATGCTTTAATTGTGAAAGAAACGAATCAAATCGGACACGTCTGGCATCATTCTCCTGATCATCTGTATCAGGATTATTTTGTCACACAATATATAATTTTTGCCTCACTTTGGGAATTCTCTTTCAGATTAGCATCCAGTAGGATTTTCCATACAACGATCTCATCGCCTTCAGCAAGGTTTGAGCATAAAACATAATCCGGCTTAAATTGTACCAAAGCATAAGTTTCCATGTCCATGCACAGGAGAGTTCCATCTTCCCCTATTTCTGTAAAAGTGTAACGCCCTACAATACTATTTGGATACCAATGTTCTATAAACGCAACATAATCAATATGTTCTTTATTTTTTAAAACTTTGTCACAATATATATTTGATAATTCAATCGTCTCAATGCTTACTTTGATCTCTGCGCCTTTTTCATTCTTTTTTAATAGGCATTGAAACAAAAACGGCTTACTTTCAATATTGTCAACTATTTCATAAATACTCCGCGTCATTAAAGCTATTCTTCTTGCATCAGCTTTCATTGTAAAGGCAATCGATTTTGCAATTGTCTCTCCTGTTTCCACATCGATGACAAGCGGCAACTTATCTGCATCCGGCTTGTGAACGAGGAGTGTCATCATGCGGTCATGATATGGATCTTTCTTTTTTCCTAAACCAAATAAAGCCATTGTTTCCATTCTCCTTTTGTGCAAAGTCTTGAAACTATGACAGGACGTCCCTTTGTCAAACACTGATTTTTTGCGTTGTCGAAGATTTTGTAAATTATAGCACACTGGTGAAGCATTGTCAATCAGTGGAAAGGGCATTGGCAGCGCCACTATTTTGGCTTAAAGGTTTCGAATTCACATATACGGATACCGGCACAAAGCGCCGGTCATTGTTTTCCATTTTCCATAAGAAGGCCTGAAATCATCAGATTTCAAGCCTTCTTATGGTTCGTCCGCTCGATCTCCTGCTCCCCCGTCAGTCTCTGCAATTCACGCTCCAGACAGTCGTCCGCCAGCGCCGCAACAGCCTCCTTGTCCTCCGCGCCGTCATAGACGCTGTACAGCAGGAACATGGGGGCATAAAAGACCGCCGCCCGCTGCTGTGGATGGTCAAACCCCAGACTGCCCAGCAGATCCGTCACACACCCCAGCGGACCGGCGGCCAGATACTGCTGGTACAGCCGAGCCATTTCATCGCAGCGGTATTGCTCCAGCGTCAGCATCCGGCGAAACGGTGCAGCAAAGGGATCCTGTGTCCAGTAGCGGAACTGCTCCTTGCTGTAAGCCGTCAACCGTTCCAGAGACGTATGGCAATACTTCTCCGGCATCTGGGCAAGGGTACCCTCCGGCAGCGTAAACTCGCCGGCCCGTTCCGCATCCTGCTGCTCCATGCGGGCAATGATGCAGTCAAAGATAGCCCGCTTATTTGTATAATGCTTATATAATGCGCCCTTCGTGATACCCAACTGCCCGGCAATATCACTGACCGATACCGCCTCATAGCCGTTTTGCGCAAACAGTTCCAGCGCGGTGATCCATATTTTTTCCTTCGTCTGCCCCATGGTTTCCTCCTAAACGTGAACACTTGTTTACTTTCGAGTTTACTCTACTCGTCTCCTTTTGTCAACCGCTGCACGGAACAAAAGCAATGTACCCATCGGACAAGCAATCGGCTGGCTATTCATTTTTTGTTTACAAACCGGTCATAATATCCATCTTGTTGTTGCATTCGACCGGTGATATAATTTGTTCGTTGTATTATATTGGTTTTAGGGCCTTAACTGCACTTATGAAAAAGAATGAATTATCGCCTTTACAGCAAAAACTTCTGGGGCTTGCCGCCGTCGGCATCGCTGTGGTGGTCTTTGCCTTATTGATATGGTTGGTCGGCGTACCGCTGGTACGCTTTGCCTCTCAGCCGGAACGGTTTCGGGACTGGGTAAACTCCCACGGCTTCGGCGGACGTATTGCCTACATGGGCATGGTGATCCTGCAGGTAATCGTGGCAGTAATCCCCGGCGAGCCGTTTGAGATCGCCGCCGGATATGCTTTCGGCGCGGTGGAGGGTACGCTGCTGTGTCTGGCGGCCTCCGCTATGGGCAGTATCTGCGTTTTTCTGTTGGTACGCCGGTTCGGGCCTCGGCTGGCGGAGGTTTTTTTCTCAAAGGACAAGCTGCGTTCCGTCCGCTTCTTGCAGGCCACGCCAAGACGTGATCTGATCTTTCTCATCATTTTCATGCTACCGGGGACGCCAAAGGATCTTCTATGCTATTTTGCCGGTCTGACTAATATTCGTTTCCCCGTGTGGCTGATGATCTGCTCACTGGGCAGGATCCCTTCCATTGTCACCTCCACCATGGGCGGTGATGCGCTGGGATCCAAAAACTACTGGGGCGCCATCCTGATCTTCGCTGTAACGCTGATAGTCAGCGCGGGCGGCATGTTGATTTATGACCGGCTTCGTGCCCGCCGCGAACGGGAAAAAGATAAGCCGGATACGGCACAGCCCTCCCTCTCCGATGGATCACAGCATGACCCACGCTCGATACAACAGCCGCATCCATAAGGATAACAGCGCAGGCCAAACGGCTCTGCGCTGTTTTTCATCTGCAAAAATCATCTGTTTTCCTTATTTTAATATACCTGTTTTCATCCTGTTTTCATATGCGTATTTTTACCCTGTTTTTTGCTATTGGGCGAAATCACATCAATCGCCGCCGTTTTTTTGTGATGTTTACCAAAAAGAAAAAACTTTCGAATTTTTGTATCTTTTGACCAAATTCAACTGTTTACTTTGGCGGGAAAGTGTGCTTTAATGTAATGGGTACAAATTGGCGTATCTATATGCCGTGCGTTTCGGAAAGACACACGGACAATTTGAGGAGGAAAATTTCATGGTACAGTTTGCAAGTAGAATGGACCTGCTGAAGGGCTCCGAGATCCGTGAGTTGCTGAAGCTGACTGCACAGCCGGACATCATTTCTTTTGCCGGCGGTATGCCCGCTCCCGAGCTGTTTCCCGTGGAGCAGATGATGCAGGCTTCCGAAGCCGTTCTGAAGGAGAATGGCCGCGTGGCATTACAGTATTCTTCCACCGAAGGTTATCCCCGTCTGCGCGAGCAGATCGCCGAGCGTATGCTGGCAAAGAACAATATCCACACCGACGCTGACCACATTCTGGTGACCTCCGGTTCTCAGCAGGGTCTGGATTTCTCCGCCCGTGTGTTCCTGAACCCCGGCGACGTGGTGCTGCTGGAAAGCCCCTCCTATCTGGGCGCAGTCAATGCATTCAAGGCTTGCGAGCCTACCTTTATTGAAGTGCCCACCGATGACGGCGGCATGATCATGGAAGAGCTGGAAAAGATCCTGGCCACCACCGAGCGTGTGAAGATGATTTATGTCATCCCCGATTTCCAGAATCCCACCGGCCGCACTTGGGATCTGGATCGTCGTCATAAGTTCATGGATATCGTCAACAAGTACGAGATCCCTGTTATTGAGGACAATCCCTATGGCGAACTGCGCTTTGAGGGCGACTATCTGCCCGCCCTGAAGAGCCTTGACACCAAGGGTCTGGTGGTCTATCTGGGTACCTTCTCCAAGATTCTGGCACCCGGCTATCGTCTGGGTTGGGTCTGCGCTGAGGATAAGATCCTGGCCAAGTACAACTTCATGGAGCAGGCAGCCTCCCTGCAGGCTTCCACCATCGGCCAGATGGAGACCTCCAAGTGGATCGACATGT
>CAMCSE010000031.1 GCA_945877515.1 uncultured Clostridia bacterium
GTAAAGAAATTGCAATGATTTCTGTAAAAATTAAAGAAAGGTTCACAGTTGTTCTCGGTCGTTCTGAGCCGAAATCTTAACAAAATGTGTATAGCCGAAACGCGAAAACCGTGCTATACTGTACGCGAAATTGGGAACGCAGTCGATTTTAGGAGGTGAGTCCCGTGACAGAAGCCGGTTTTCATCTGAAACACCATCTGACATCCTTCCAGATCATGATCCTCGGCTTTGCGGGCGTCATCCTGCTGGGCGCGCTGGTGTTGATGCTGCCTATCGCCACCGCAAGCCACACATGGACGCCGTTTCACGAGGCGTTGTTTACCTCCACCTCCGCCGTCTGCGTAACGGGGCTGGTGGTGCAGGACACCGGCAGTTACTGGTCCGGCTTCGGTCAGACCGTCATCCTGCTGCTGATCCAGATCGGCGGCTTAGGCGTCATCACGGCGGCTGTAATGTTTTTGATGCTCTCCGGCAAGAATATCTCGCTGAAGGAGCGCAGTGCCATGCAGGATGCCATTTCCGCTCCGGTGGTGGGCGGCATCGTGCGCCTGACGCGGTTTATTCTCAAGGGAACGTTCTTTGTGGAATTGGTCGGCGCTCTTGCGCTGCTGCCGGCGTTCTGCCGGGACTATGGACTGCGGGGCGTGTGGATGGCAATATTTCACTCCGTTTCCGCCTTCTGCAACGCGGGCTTTGACATTCTGGGACGGGCAGGTGCGCTCTACCCTTCATTGACGGCGTACATATCCGACCCGCTGGTCAACATCGTCATTATGCTGCTGATCATCGTGGGCGGTATCGGCTTTCTGACGTGGGACGATGTCTGCACCCACCGGCTGCACCTGCGGCGGTACCGGATGCAGAGCAAGGTCATTCTGAGCGCAACTGCTATCCTGATCGCGCTTTCGGCATTGCTCTTCTTCCTGACAGACTTTGCAGAGCTTCCCGCAGGACAGCGCGTTCTGGCGTCGCTCTTTCAGGCGGTCACGCCGCGAACGGCGGGCTACAACACCGCAGACCTGACGAAAATGAGCGACACCTCACAGGCGGTCACGATTTTGCTGATGATGACCGGCGGCGCGCCCGGCTCCACCGCGGGCGGCATGAAGGTCACGACGCTGGCTGTACTGGCGGCCAATGCGGTCGCTGCCTTCCGAAGGCGGGAGGACCCACAGCTTTTTAAGCGCAGGCTGGAGCCCTCCGCTGTACGGAACGCCGCCGCCATCCTGCTGCTGTATCTGGGACTGACCTTCGCGGGTGCGACGGTCATCAGCGCGGCGGAGGGACTGCCGCTCGGTGCCTGTCTCTATGAAACGGCATCCGCTGCCGGAACGGTAGGGCTGACACTGGGGCTGACGCCGCAGTTGGGTACGCTGTCGCAGAGCATTCTCATTCTGCTGATGTTCTTCGGGCGTGTCGGGGGACTTACCCTGATCTACGCCGCTTTCTCCGGGCATGATCTGACCTATGCCCGGTATCCGAAGGAAATGATCACCGTAGGCTGAAAGGAGCGCACGATGAAAAACGTATTATTGATCGGACTTGGCCGCTTCGGGCGGCACCTTGCCATGCAGCTGAGCGAGCTGGGGCATCAGGTCATGGCGGTGGACCGGGACGAGGAGCGCGTCAACGAGTGTATGCCCTTTGTCACCAACGCGCAGATCGGTGACAGCACCCGCGTGGATTTTCTGCGCTCGCTGGGCGTTGGAAACTATGATGTCTGCTACGTTACCATCAGCGGAGACTTCCAGAACTCGCTGGAAACGACGTCCCTGCTCAAGGAGCTGGGGGCGAAATATGTGGTGTCCCGCGCCGAACAGGATGTACAGGCAAAATTTCTGCTGCGCAACGGCGCGGACGCGGTGACATACCTGGAAAAGCAGCTGGCGAAGTGGGCGGCCATCCGGTACACCGCCAACCACATCTTCGATTACATAGAGTTGGACGAGAAGCACGCCATTATCGAGGTCGCCGTCCCGGACAGCTGGCAGGGGCACAGCATCGGTGAGCTGGACATCCGCCGAAAGTATGGCGTCAATATCCTCGGCGTGAAGCAGAACGACAAAACCGATGTGACCATCTCGCCGGAAACCGTGCTGGACAGCAGCCTGACGCTGCTGGTGCTGGGCGAGTATACGGCGCTGAAAAAGTGCTTCCGGCTGTAAGGCTGCATCCGTCGGCACTCGTGCGGTTGCAACTGGCTCGCTGGAGTATGTTACGCTGCCAAGCTCTCCGCTCAAAACTTCGGGTCTGAGGCTGCCGGTATAGGAAAAGCGCTCCTGCGAGGATCGACCTCGCAGGAGCGCTTTTTTGTTTCAGGTGTCGGGAGAGCTGTGTTTACTCGCCGATGTCATCCAGCGACAGTACCTGCTCATAAGAATCTGCACCGGCGATAGAGCCGATGGGCAAGACCACGTGGAGCTTTCCGTCACCGTCAGCGTATGTGCGGACGTCCATGCTGATGTTCTCATCGGACAGCGTCCAATCGCGGCGTTCCGTCAGGAACTCATCCGTATCACCGCCCGCAATTGCTCCATACTGTGTGTCGAACTTTGCAGCGGCAGCGCGGCGTACCGCCTCCAAGAAGACTGTCTCATCCACATCCAGTGCCTTCAGCAAGCCCGCTGTGGTGAGCTGCTGGCCGCTGGCGATGTCATACAGATAGACATTGTATTCGTTCACATCGGCATCCCAACCGCAGGAGACGACCAGCGACAGGATATGTCTGACCGACAAACATACGGTTTCTGTAACGCGCATACGATGGACTATTCTCGAAGAGGAGGTCTGTTTATGCCAACCGTTCAGCAAGCACCCGCCCCGACGATCACCGTCACCCGGAATTTCCTTGGCCAGCAGACAGCTGAGACGTTGCTGTTGGAATTGATCCGCGCCCATACTCAGGCGGCTTAATGCCTGCGGGCAGTCTACGGAAAGGAGGGAGCATATGGAGAAGCGACCACTGCCCACTGCGCTGTACTGCCGCCTGTCCCGGGAGGACGGAGACCGGATGGAGAGTGATTCCATCGGAAACCAGCGGAAGCTGCTGGAGGCGTATATCGAAAATCATCCTGAGTTGGTAATGGCGGAATGCTATGCCGACGACGGCTATACCGGCACGAATTTCCAGCGCCCCGCCTTTCAACGGATGCTGCGGGACATAGGGAACGGGCGCATCCGCTGTGTGCTGGTAAAGGACCTGTCCCGTTTCGGCCGTGATTACATCGAAACAGGCCGCTATCTGGAGCGTTGGCTGCCGGAGCACGGTGCGCGGTTCATCGCTGTCACGGACAATATCGACAGCGACCGCGGCGCCTACGACATGATGATGCCGCTGAAGAATCTGTTTAACACCCAGTATGCACGCGACATCTCCCAAAAGGTCAAAAGCTCCCTCCACGCCAAGCAGCAACGAGGAGAGTTTATCGGGGCATTCGCCAGCTACGGCTACTGTAAGGATCCGCAAAACCATAACCGTCTGGTTATCGACCCGCCTGCGGCGGAGGTGGTACGGCGCATCTTCACCCTGTTTGAAAATGGAATGGGTAAGATCCGTATTGCCAAGCAGCTGAATGAAGAAGGCATTTCCTGCCCCAGTGAGTACAAACGGCTCACCGGCGAAAAATACCGCAACAACCACCGGCTGGAAACCACCACCTACTGGACATACGCTACCATCCACCGTATCCTGCAAAATGAGATGTACATCGGGAATATGGAGCAGGGACGGGACGACCGCCTTCAGATGCACGGGAAAGCCAAGCGGAAGGAGCGCTCCCAGTGGACGGTAGTATCCGGCACCCACCAGCCCATCATCGAAAAGGGCCAGTGGCAGCGGGTGCAGGCTCTGCTGAACGCTAACGCCCGTACGCCGGATTTTCAACAGAATGTCAGCCCCTTTGCGGGCTTTCTCAAGTGCGGCGATTGTGGACGGGCCATGGTCAAGACCACCTGGGGTGGCAAAATCTTCTACACCTGCGGCTCGTATAAGCGCTACGGCGCATCCGTGTGCAGCAAGCACTATATCGCCCATGATGTGTTGACGAAGGTAATACTGGATGATTTGAACCGGCTCATTGCCGGCATGGAAAACCTCCACCAGCTGGCACAGCAGGGCGCGGCGCAGCGCCCGCGCTCCGGCACCGACCAACCCCAAAAGCTGGAAGCTGCATTGCAGCGCATTCAGCGCCGCCGCCAGAGCGCCTACGAGGACTATCAGGACGCGCTTATCTCCAAGGAGGACTTCCTCCGCTACCGCGCTGATTATGACGCACAGGAGCAGGCGCTGCAGGCCCAACTGGACAAGCTGCGCGACTCGGTACAGGATGAGCCGCTGTCCTTGCCCTGGGTAAAGGAATTTCTGGCGTCGGGGCAGCTGGCGGAGCTGGATCGCCCCACAGTCGCCGCCGCCATCCGGGAAATTCGCGTCTACGAGGGAAACCGCATGGAGATCGACTATCTGCTCCCGGAGGGCTGCCGCGCTCTGCTGGAGGGGTGAGTGTATGGTGCCCGTGTGGGAAAAAGTGAAAAAGTGGAGAGTGAAGAAATATTTTTAAGGTTAAACTCTAAAAACTTGTTGCATATCGGTGGTATTTTGGGTATACTAATGATTGCGAGGAGGCGATACCATGATCAACAGGCCGAATTATATCGAGGCCATCGCGCCTTTTATCGACCAACCGCTGGTCAAGATACTGGCGGGCATCCGCCGCTGCGGTAAATCCACCATTTTCGAAATGCTGGAGGAGGAGCTGCTGCGAAGGGGCGTGTCTGCGGATCATATCATCTGCAAGCGGTACACGGAGATGGACATTCCCGAAAGCATTACCGCCAAGCAGATGTATAACGAGCTGTTGGACGCTATGGCGGGCAAGGGGCACTGTTACCTCCTGCTGGATGAGATACAGGAGATCACCGGCTGGGAAAGGGCGGTCAACAGTCTGCTGGAGGGTGCGGACGCCGACATTTACGTGACCGGCTCCAACTCCAAACTCATGTCCAGTGAGATCTCCACCTATCTGACGGGTCGCTATGTTTCTATCCCCGTCTACACCCTGTCTTTCCGCGAGTACCTGGACTTCAAAGCTAGCAACGCACTGTCCCAAAAGGAATTGCTGGAGGAATATATTCGGTTTGGCGGGTTCCCCATCATCGCCTTGAGCCAGTATGACGCGCAGAACGCCTATCAGATCGTCAACGGCATCTACCACACCGTGGTCTCCCGCGATATCGTGAAGCGTCACCGCATCAATAAGCAGGATATTTTTGATCGTGTGGTGAAATTCATCATCGAAAATGTGGGCAAGACCTTTTCCGCCAATTCGATTTCTACCTTTCTGAAAAGTGAGCACTGCAAGGTCTCGGTAGAGAGCATCTACAACTACCTGCGCTGGCTGGAGCAGGCGTTCATCATCTATCCCTGTGAGCGCTACGATTTGCAAGGAAAAAGCATCCTGAAAACGCAAGAAAAGTATTATCTTGCGGATGTGTCGCTGAAATACGCCCTTCTGGGCTATAACCGCAAGATGCTGGATGGGGCGATGGAGAACATTGTGTTTCTGGAGCTAAAGCGGCGAGGGTACGATGTGTATATCGGCAAGAATGATACCAAGGAGATCGACTTTGTGGCCACCCGCCGCGATGAACGGATTTATGTACAGGTTTGTGTCCAGCTTCCGGAGGGCTCTAACCGTGAGGTGGGCAACCTCATGGAGATCAAAGACCATTACCCCAAATATGTTGTCACCTTGAATGATATGGATGTAGGGATTGAAAACGGCATTAGAATCGTGCATCTTCAGGATTTCCTGCTGGCCGAAACGTGGTGAGCAGCAGTTCTCCGTGAACTGCCGCACTTTTGCATCACCGTGGGGGAATGAGGACACACAGCTTCTGATTGATATTCTGGCAAAATACAACGTGAAAACCACCTTTTTCGTGGTGGGCGACTGGGTGGATAAGTACCCGGAATCCGTGAAAGCGCTGCACGACGCAGGGCACGAGGTCATGAGCCATTCCAACCATCACGACCACTATAACAGCCTGAGTTCCTCCCAGATCATCTCGGACATCAAAGCCAGCTGCGACAAGATCGAAGCCGTCACCGGCTGCTGCCCCACGCTGATCCGCTGCCCCTACGGCGAGTATGACGATCATGTGATCTCCGCCGTGCGCTCGCTGGGCATGGAGCCGATCCAATGGGATGTGGACAGTCTGGACTGGAAGGACTATGACGCGGATACCATCTATCAGCGGGTCACCTCCAAGGTGCAGCCGGGCAGCATTGTGCTGTTCCATAACGCCGCGCTCCATACTCCGGAGGCGCTGCCGCGGATCCTGGAATATCTCATCAACGACGGCTATACGGTGGTGCCCATCAGCCAGCTAATCCTGACGGGGGACTATACCATCGACCATACCGGCCGCCAGTTCCCGGCAGAAACGTGTGAAAACTGACGCGGCGTCGGCAAAGGTCATATGAAGCAAAAGAGTGCTGCCCTGCGGCAGCACTCTTTTCGTATCCGTCGGTATGTATCAGCGGCCTCGGGAGGCTTTTTCCCTGCGCTCCGCCTCCGCCCGCTCCTTGCAGACATCCGCCCAGCTGGGGACCTTGTCCAGCTCCGCCGCGAAGGCCGCCAATTGATCCGGAATGGCGATCTTCTGGGGACAGACCGCGGCACAGGCGCCGCAGCCGATACAGGCTTCCGGCCATTTCTCCTTGGGCAGCGCGTCCAGCTGCATCTTTACAGAGGAGCCGCTGCCGATCCGCAGCTGATTATACTTGTGCAGCAGGTCGGGAATATCCAATCCCACGGGACAGCCATCGCAGCAGTAGCGGCAGGCGGTACAGGGAACGGAGTTCTTCATGCGCTCCGCCGCCTCCATGATGATATCCTGTTCGGCATCGGACAACGGGTCAAGATGGTCAAAGGTCCTGATGTTGTCTGCCATCTGTTCCATATTGGACATGCCGGAGAGCACCATGGTGATGTTGTCGAAGGATTGCAGCCAGCGGAAGCCAAAGGAGGCTATGCTGTCATCCGGCCGGAGGGCATGGAGCCGCTGTTCATCCTCCCGGGCAAGAGAAGCCAGCTTTCCGCCCCGTACCGGCTCCATCACCCACAGGGGGATCCCCCGCTGCTCAAGCAGCTGGTACTTCTCTTTTCCATGCTGCATGGTCCAGTCCAGATAGTTGAACTGCAGCTGACAGAACTCCATCTTGTCGCCATAACGGTCAAGGAAATCGGTCAGGCAGGGCAGATCGGCATGAGAGGAGAAGCCCAGATGCCGGATGCGGCCCCGCTTCTTCTGCTCCACAAAGTAATCCACGATGCCCCACCGCGGATCGTCGTACACGCCGACGGAGTTTTCATAGACGTTGTGCAGCAGATAAAAATCAAAGTACTCCACCTGGCACTTTTCCAGCTGCTGCTCAAAAATGTCCGCCGGATCATAGGTCTCCGCCACCATGTGGCCGGGAAACTTTGTGGCCAGATAAAAGCTTTCTCTGGGATGTTTCTTCAGGCAGGCGCCCACCACCGTCTCCGAATGATTCTGCATATACGGCCATGCAGTGTCGAAGTAATTCACTCCATGGTCCATGGCGTAGTCCACCATGGTCTGCGTCAATGCGGTATCGATCTGTCCGTCCTCCAGCACCGGCAGACGCATGGTGCCAAAACCCAGCATCGACAGCTGTATTCCCTGAAAGTCCCGGTAGATCATCGTGTTTCCCTCCCGATCACATATCTTGAATGCACTCATTGTAACACGTCAAGCCTCATATGGCAAACAGTTATTTGAGCTGATTTCCGGACATATGGCCCAAAAGGAAAAGGCAGTTGTGCCGGACAAACAGCAGCACGATATCCTGCATATTTTCACCTCCGTATGTGCGGCTCCGTTATGTGCGGAAACACTTCTGGAGATCCTTGTTTTTCCCCAGCACCAGAAGCGCTGCATCCGCATTCAGCACCGTATCCGGCAATACCGGCATCTCCAGCTTCCCGCCGCTCCGGATGCCAATAATATTGATGTTATATTTTTTGCGAATGTCGAGCTGCGCGATGGAGCGGCCCTGCCACTCGTCCGGAACCGGAATCTCAAACATGCCGTGGTCCTCATCCAGTTCGATGTAATCCAGAATGTGATCTGCCGTATAGCGGATGGCCGTCCATTTTGCCAGCTGTTTTTCCGGATATACCACCTCATCCGCACCGTTGCGCAGCAAAAACTTTTCCTGCACATCCGTGGCGGCCCTGGCCACCACCAGCTTGCCGCCCATTTCCTTCAGCAGCGAGGTGGTTTCCAAAGAGCTTTGAAAGCTATCGGCAATGGCGACGATGCATACGTCAAAATTCCGAATGCCCAACGATTCCAGGAAGGACGCATTGGTGCTGTCGCCGATCTGTGCGTTGGTCACATAGGGCAGCACCGCCTCGATACGCTCCTCCTGAGTGTCTACCGCCATGATCTGATGGCCCAGACGGTTCAGGTGTATGGCAACGTGCCGGCCAAAGCGGCCCAAGCCAATTAAAAGAATTGTTTTCATATCCGTCTCCTTTTATCCCACGGTGATTTTTTCCTGCGGGTACTTTGACACATTCTTAGCTGTACCGGACAGGGCGGCAAAGATCAGGGTCAATCCGCCTACCCGCCCGAAAAACATCAGTACGATCAATATGCCTCTTGAAACCAGTCCGAGATGGGACGTCAGGCCTAAAGTCAGGCCCACAGTGCCCACGGCAGACGCCGTTTCAAACAGGCAGTCCAGCATCGGCGCGCCTTCTATGATACTGATGGCCAAACCGCCGAAAAAGAACAGGGACAAATACATCAGCAAAATCGTGGCGGCGTTTTTGATCACGCTGTCATCAATGCGCCGGTCGAAAAAATGTGCGTATTCCTTTCTGAAAAACGTGGAGATCGCCGAGGCAAACAGCACGGCAATCGTGGTGGTTTTCATACCGCCTGCTGTGGAGCCGGGGCTTCCGCCGATCAGCATCAGTGCGATCATGATGTATCGTCCGGGTTCGCTCAGGGCGGTCAGATCCGCCGTGTTAAAGCCTGCCGTTCTCGTCGTTACCGACTGAAACAGCGAAGCGAGAACCCGTTCCCCCGGAGCAAGGGAGGGAAATTCAAAGAAAAAGAAGTAAAGCGCCGGGAACAGCAGCAAAATTGCCGTCGTGCAGAGGATTACCTTGCTCTGCATGCGATACTGGTGAACATGCAGCTTGTGCGCCCTGATATCATCCCAGGTCAGGAACCCGATCCCCCCGATCACGACCAGAAGCATGACGATCACATTGATGACCGGATCCGCCGTGTAGCCCGTCAGAGAAGAGAAGGGCATACTTGTTCCCATCAGGTCAAAGCCGGCATTGCAGAAGGCGGAGATGGAATGGAACAGCGCCATCCACAGCCCCTTTGGGCCGAAATCCCGGCAAAATACCGGGGCCATGGCCGCAGCGCCCAACAGCTCGATCAGCAGACTGATTCTGATGATAAAACTGGTCAGGCGCACGATGCCGCCCACCTTCGGCGCCGAAATGGCTTCCTGCATGGTGCTGCGCTGCATAAGGGAGATCCTTCTTCCGGAAATCAGCGCAAAGGATGCCGCCACTGTGATGACGCCCATACCGCCGATCTGGATCAGGATTATGATGACGGTCTGCCCAAACACGGACCAATAGGCGGCGGTGTCATAGACCACAAGGCCTGTCACGCAAACGGCCGAGGTGGCGGTAAACAGCGCATCGCTGAACGGGGTGGCCATACCCGCCCGGCTGGAAAACGGCAGCATCAACAGAAATGTCCCCAGCAGGATCATGCTGAAAAAGCCTAAGATGATGCTCTGGGACGTCGTCAGCCGGATCTTTCCGTGAATCAGTTTGCTCATATTTCCGATACCTCTTTATTGCTCTTTACTTGCTCTTAATGATACGGCTATCCTAACAAAGAAGGGAAAAGAGTATCCGCGTCCATATTAAGGCCGTATAAAGGCGGTGTCAATACGCTGCGGCTTTACACATCAGCAAGGCCCATTCTTTCCTCACGGAAAATGCGGGCGTCCATCAGCTTCAAATCTTCGGCGATCTGGGGGACAAAGTCCATCTGGTCCAGTATCTGCGTCTGAAGATCGATCCCGGGGGCGATCTCGATCAGGGTCATCCCCTCCGGCCGCAGCGCAAAAACTGCCCGTTCCGTGACGTACAACACCGGCTGGCCTGTTTCCACAGCATATCGCCCCGAGAAGGTAATATGCTCCACCTGCCTGACGAATTTTTTCCTGCTTCCCTCCTGCAGGATCACCAGCTTGCCGTCACGGCATTCGGTCCGAAGGCCTTTGGTGGTAAAAGTACCGCAGTAGACCAGCTTCTTTGCGTTCTGAGTAATATCGATGAAGCCGCCGCAGCCGGCCAGACGGCTGCCGAATTTGGACACATTCAGGTCCCCGTTTCCCGAGGTCTCCGCCAGGCCCAGGAACGCTACATCCAAACCGCCGCCCTGATAAAAATCAAACTGCACATTGTGGGGCATAAGCGCCATGGGATTGGCCGCCGCGCCGAACTGCGTACCGCCCATGGGGATCCCGGCAACGGGGCCCGCCTCCACTGTCAGCGTCATCCTGTCGCTGATTCCCTCCTCGGCGGCTACATTGGCGATCTTCTCAGGCACGCCGGTGCCCAAATTGACGACCGCTCCATCGGGCAGCTCCATGGCGGCACGGCGGGCCACCACCTTCTTGGCGTCCAGCGGAATTTCCGGAATGGCATCCAGCGGAACGCGGAAATCCCCTGTCAGGCTGCCGTCATAGGGCACGCCCATACACTGGAGGCTATCCTCCGCGGAGCCTACCACCAGCGCATCCACGCAGATGCCGGGAATGGCCACCAGCCGGGGATCCAGCGTTCCGCCCTGCACCACCTTTTCCACCTGGACGATCACCTTTCCGCCGGAATTGTGGCAGGCCTGCGCCATGGCGGTCACATCCAGCGGGCCGATCTCCCGGTGCACAGTACAGTTGCCGTACTCATCCCCGTAACTGGCCCGGAGAAACACTACATGGATGGGGAATGTCTTATACAACAGGCGTTCCTTCCCCTCAATATTGACCAGTTTGACAAGGTCCTCCGTGGCAGTGCTGTTGAGCTTACCGCCGCCGTTGCGGGGATCCACAAAGGTGTACAGGCCCACATGGGTAATGGTGCCGATCTTATGGGCGGCAATATCGCGGTACATATGACCGATCACACCCTGGGGCAGATCATAGGCCTCAAATTTACCGGCCAGCGCCATCTCACCCAGCTTCGGCGCCCGGTCCCAATGGCCGCCGACAGCCCGCTTGAGCATCCCCTCGTGCGCGTAGCGGTCACCGCCGCTGCCGTCCCGGTTGCCTTGACAGGCGGCAAAAAACAGCGTCAGGTCACGGGGATGCCCCGTTTCCAGAAAGCGCTGTTCCAGCGCTTTGTTCAGCGTCTCCGGCGAACCGGCACTCAGGAAACCTCCGGTGGAAATCGTGTCGCCATCGTTAACCAGCAGCGCGGCCTCCTGCGCAGAAATGACAGGTATCTTTCTCATTTGCTTTCTTCCTCTCTTATTTTTAAAGGCAGCGGCGTCCCTGCATCCCACACAGGCGCGCCAAACTGCCAGCCTCCAATAGGGTGGCCTTATTGTTTTACAGTATATCACATCCAGCGGCAAATGGCGCACTTTTTTTCAAAAACAGCACCCGCGCCGGCCAAGGCGCAGGTGCTGAACGGAAATGCGGTATTTTTCGCGGGTTCTGTGTTTGCTCAGCTGCGGCCATATCCCGTCAAAGAACGCTGTCAGACGGCAGCTCTGTCGCCGGCCCCGCTTCCGCAGCTTCCAGGCTTTGCATCCACGCTCTTCTGCGAAACACCACCACCGAAATGCCAAAACGGATACATTCCTCCAACGATAAAATGAAGTAAACAAAGGGGATCGTCAGTTTCAGAACAAACGCCGCCAGCAGCCCCAGCGGAACGCCGAATCCCCATGTTCCGATCATGTCAATGACCATCACATATTTTGTCTTTCCGCCGCTTCGGATGATGCCGCCGCCCAGGATCATATTCAGCACCTTGACGGGCGCGATAAGGGCATAGGCAAACAGGATCTGAACGGTAAGCCGCTTTACATCAGGCTCCACCTGATAGATGACAACATAGACGGGGCTGAGCAGAAGGATCACCGCCGACAGTACCAAAGCGCCCACAGCACCATACAGGATCAGTTTTTTGGACGCCTGATAGGCCGCCTCGTATTCCCTGCTGCCCAGCTTCTTCCCGATGATAATGCCCGCCGCCTGAGACAGTCCGCAAAGCGCGCCGATCATCAGCCCCTGTATGGGATTGGTCAGCGTCATGGCCGCGCTGGACTGGGTTCCCATATGGCCGTAAATGGCGGCATAGACATTTTCACCAAGGCTCCATACGATTTCACACACGAGAATGGGGAGCAGCATGGCGCCGTACTGCTTCCAGTTGAACCGGGCCGCTGCCCTTTTGCCCTCTGCCGGCCGAACAAACGAGGCCCCCTGTTTCGGCAGCATCAGCAGCATCAGCAGGAAGTTGGCACACTGCGAGAGTACCGTAGCAATAGCGGCGCCGTTTGTGCCCATGGCAGAAAAACCGCATTTGCCGAAGATCAGCATGTAATTCAAGCCGGTATTCAACACAGCTGATACCATGCTGGCATAGAGAGGCAGACGGGCTTTCTCCATGCAGCGGAAAAGGGTGGAGAGAAGCGTGGCACCTGCCATGGGCAGAAAGCTGCCGGCCACGATTGCCAGATAATCTGCAGCGGCCTGTCTCGTTGGCAGATCCTTTGTATAAAGGCCCATGATCGATCCCGGAAACAGGGCGCACAGTGCGGTAAACAGCCCTGCAATGCCGCAGGCAAACAGTAAATTGGCGTAAAAACTTCTTCTGACTTCCGGAGCGTTTTTTTGCCCCAGGTATTGAGAGATCATAATTCCCGCAACAGAGCCGATAGCGGCAACAACGACAGAGACGATCCCGGAGAATTTCCCGGACAGCCCCACGCCGGCCACGCTGACGCTGCCAAGCTGACCGATCATAATTTGATCCACAATGCCAAAGGACGCCTGAAGCATGGACTGCAAAGCGACCGGGATCGCCAGGCGGCATACGGAACCGAAGAAAGATGCCTTGCGTTTCATTCAGAGTTCCTCCCCTATATCTGTCTGCTTCCATTGTAGAGGGAGGAACCCATAATTGCAAAGGTTAAACGCATAACCAGCGACAAAAGCGCAGGTACTTTTTTATATACAACTTACAAAACATCAATCACGGCGTGCTGTATACTGCCCCGTACTCTCACGCTCCACCAACTGCACCGGCAGTGTGATGGTCGTTTCGGTATCCCTGTTTTCTTTCAGTTCACGCAGCTTTTCGATGGCGATTTTTGCCCTCAGCGCACCGTCCTGTCTGACGGTGGTAAGCGCCGGAGAGATCATCTCACACATGGGGATATCATCGAACCCGGCCACGGAGACATCTTTCGGAACAGCAAATCCGTTTTCATTCAGAAAGCGGATCAGATCAATGGCGTAATAATCGGAGACGGCAAACACAGCCGATATCTGATGAAACTGCTCCCGTTTTTGGCGGTAATACGCCCACCGTTCTTCTTTTCGCATGGGAACCACCATGACCCGGGTACGCTCTGCGCCAAAGCCCTTTTTGAACCCTTCTATCCGCTCCTGATCCACGCCGTCTGTATTATCGGAGATACATATGGCCTGTTGATGACCGTTTCTTTTGAAAAGGGAACCCACCTGAAATCCGCCGCCAAGGTTATCAATGGTGATATTCACGATCCGCTCCGGTTTTTCGCAGAAGCCGTCATACACAACAAACGGGATCCGCATATGGCTGCGCAAATACATGTAGTCCTGGCGGCAGAATCCAATCACCACCAGACCGTCCATATTCCACATGGAGGCAAACTGCAGGATCTCATCCGGATTTTTGGCTTTTTTCACCATCATAAACTGCCCGTGGGCCTCAATTTCTGTGGACAGGGCATTCAGGGATGAAGCGATAAAAACGTCATCCAGCGTATGTCCCTCATATTTTTCATGGTCATTGACAAATACGCCGATGATTCTCGAGGCATTCTGTGCCAGAAGGATACCCGCCATGCTGGGAATATATTGCCGTTCCTCCAGCAATGCCTGTACGCGCTTTACCGTTTCATCCGATACTTTCCCGGTTTTCCCATGTATTACATTGGATACGGTCGCGGTGCTGAGGCCCAGCTCCTCCGCGATGTCACGGATCGTCACTCGTTCTTGTTCCATACTGCCGTATTCCTTTCTTCCCTACCAGTTCTTGGTGTTATAGGTATGCGTCGTTGGTGAAGCCTGACAGCCGCAGATCCCTTGAACGGCTCTGCAACAGGTCAACATCAGGACAGACATTCGAGATACCGGCATTGGATGCGATTTCTGACAGGGACGCACCCTGATAGCCGCATTTGAAAAAGGCCTGATAGGCAGCATCCAGAATACGCTGCTGTTTTTCAATTGGGAGTGCAAAACACTTTTCATTCATGACAGTCCTCCTGTTGACCGTTCGGACAATACAGGAACATTATATATCCGTTGGCCAATTTGGGAAAGATGCCAGCATGTTTTTCGGCAAAAAAACAATTAACTTCTGCGCAATTATGCGCGGATACGAGAATCTTTCAGGATGGCTCATAGCGAATCATCCTTGGGAACGGAAAAAACACATTCTCTATTGACTAACGAACGATAGGTAGCTATAATGGAACAATGTGAGCGAGACGTTTCGGTTTGCGTAAAGGAGTATATTTATGGAACGAGGGAACACAAAACAGGAGATTCTGGAAGCGTCGCTGGAGCTGTTCTCTGTACAGGGATTTGAAGCGACCTCTATCTCCCAGATTGCCAGCGCCGTTGGCATTCGGAAGGCATCACTTTACAGCCATTTTGAGAACAAGCAGGCGATTCTGGATGCACTTGTGAAGGATGTTTTGGAGCAGTATGTGGAGCATTCCATCTTTGCAAAGGCGGATTGGGATCAATACGAAGCTGCGGAGGATAAACCGACATTGACTCCCGATGCAGCGGCGCAAATGATTCTGGGACAGGTCCGTTACATTCTCCATGACCCCCATATCAGCAGGGCACGAAAAATGCTGGCGATCGAGCAGTTCCAGAATCCGGAACTGGCGAAGCTGCAAACGAAACAGAATTATTCCGATGTGATGCATTACTTCACCGGGCTCGTGAAATACCTGATCCGGCATGATGTCCTGACCGAAGATGATCCCGCAATCATGGCGGCTCAGCTATGCCTGCCCGTTTCCACATGGATCAACCTCTGTGACCGGGAGCCGGACCGCGAAGCGGAGGTCATGGATCTGATAAGCCGGCATATTCAGCAGTTTTTCAAGGTCTATCGGCTGGAAACACGGTGATTTTATGAGTAAATACGATGCCTTGTGGGCGTGGATCACAGAAAACGGCAAAGACCGCTGCAAGCTGTCCTTTGCCGAGATCGAACAGATTGCCGGGCTGCCCATCGACCATTCTTTTCTGACATACAAAAAAGAGCTGATGAACTATGGGTATCAGGTGGTCAAAATCTCCATGAAAGAGCAGAGCGTTGATTTCCAGAAGCTGGGTTGAGGGCTTTTGCTGGATAAATCGGAAGTTGCGGAAGGAGTTTATCATGAGAAGATGTATTCGTTGCGAATGTGAAATGAGAGAAAACTACGATGTTAAGGTCGAAGGTGGAGCTTATGGATTGAAAATCACGAAGCCGGGAATCTTCAAGGATAACCTTGGAAAGGTTCATGTTGCAGTTTGCCCTGAATGTGGGTATCTTGAATTTTATTTGGAAGATACTACGAAGATGAAGAAATAGGCAACCTCCCATTTGCAGGGCAATGCGGCTGTGTCCGCTGTGACATGGCCGCTGCATTTTGAAAGCAAGCCCTACCGAACGATAGGTTGTAATGTCGAAAAGGGAAACGCTCGTATGATGACAGCACAATATCTATAAAACGGACACATATCCATGCAAAAACCGCCTATAGACAGTTGGGATCCTCCTGTAGAATGATAGGATGTAAGCTGCTGTGAATCAGCAGAAAATGCAAACGGAGAGTGCTCTGACGGTGCAGAAGGTTCTCTACCCTGCGACGATAATGCACACAGCACAGGGTATTCTGCAACAATTTTAAGGAATGAGGCGTATACATAACATGAATGCTGTATTTGATTTTCTTCGGGCGGCGCTGCCGTGGATCACGGTGGGCCTGCTCCTTGCGGTGTTTTTTGCAAGAAACGCGAGAAAGAAAAAGAACGAAGAACAAACAGGCGATTACGGAACAGAGGGCATGTGTTGGGGAATGTGCCTTGGCACCGCAATCGGAACCTCCCTCGGAAACCATACCGGTATCGGCATCTCCCTCGGTATGCTGATCGGTCTGGCCATCGGAACCTGCTGTAAGAAAGAGAATTGCGGCGAAGGCAATGCCGATAGAACGTAAAATGCTGTCTGTGATCCTGCGCATGGGCGCATAGGGCTTAATCGTCAGAGCAGTATTCTCCATTGCCGATGGAGACGTTCTGCTGGGCATTGGAGAATTTTTCGCAGTGGGGACATGGATCGCTTTTGGGAAACGGAGGTAAGCGAAATGAAAAAGAACGCAAAAGTTGTGATCGGATGCAGTATCGTTGCCGCAGTTTGTTTCGGGATCGTCAGCTACGGTCATTTTTTCCGTGGACGGATGGGACTTGGATGGGTGTTTGCCGTTTTGACGGTCGCACAGTTGGCGCTGGCGGTGATGAATGACAGCATATCAAAGAAAATAGATCAATCGGAATCTGTATCGGAGGATACTGAATGAGACGTTTAATCATATATGTACATGGCAAAGGAGGAAACGCAGAGGAAGCGAAGCATTACCAGCTTCTCTTCCCCGACAGTGATGTGATCGGTTTTGACTATCAATCGCAAAATCCCTGGGAATCAAAAGACGAATTTCCTCGTTTCTTTGATTTACACAGCAAGGGATATGATTCTGTTGCGCTGATCGCAAACAGCATTGGGGCGTTTTTGTCGATGCATAGTCTTGCTGAAAAGAAAATTTCTCAAGCCATGTTTATTTCGCCCATCGTAAATATGGAGAGATTGATTTCGGATATGATGATGTGGTCCAATGTAACAGAGGCGGAGTTGGAAAGTAAAAAAGAGATCCCTACGGAGTTTGGAGAGACCTTATCCTGGGAGTATCTGTGCTATGTGAGAAAGCATCCGATCAAATGGAATATCCCCACCTGCATTTTGTATGGAGGAAACGATCATCTGACTTCCCAAGAAACCATATCCGAGTTTGCGGATCGAATCGGCGCAACTCTCACCGTAATGGAGGCCGGAGAGCACTGGTTCCATACAGAGGAGCAGATGAAAATCCTGGATCATTGGATCAGCAATTCCATTCGATAACTATACGAGGAGATACGCAAATGAAAGTTTCATATGAACACAAGCCCGCCATGACCTTTATCGGCTTTTCCACCTCCATCCGTCCGGAGGAGGGCTATCAGAAGTGCCCTGAGTTCTGGGACAAGGAGTACGCCTGGAAGTACGCGCGGCTCTGGCAGACCATGCAGCCGGAAACCCCGGTTGAGAAGGCCATCCTTGAAAACGGTGTGGGCCTGTTCGCCATCTGCGATGAGAAGGAGGGCTCCTATGAGTACTGGATTGCAGGACTTTACAAGGGCGGCGACGTGCCGGAGGGGCTGAAGCTCTATACCTTCCCGGAAAGCGATTGGGCGATGTTCTCCGCCAAAGGCCCCCTGCCCGGCTCCCTGCAAGCCCTGAACACGCAGGTCTGGCAGGAGTGGTACCCGAACGAAGGTCAGAAATACCGTGGCAACGGCAAAGCCATGCTGGAGGTCTACTCCCCCGGCGATATGCAAAGCCCGGATTACGAGTGCGGCATCTGGGTGCCGGTTTGTAGATTCGAAAAGGAAAACGAAGCGGCTGACATTGTTTCGACGATGACGATCACAGGGATTCTGTAATCCTATGTTTGCCTGTTCAAAGCAGGCACTTGCCCTATGAAAACAAGGAGGCACCCCAAAACTCACCTATGAAACATACCAAAATCATTTCCGTACTGCTTCTGGCACTGAGCTTTCTGCTGGTCATTCCCGGCTGCGGAGCGGAATACACGAAAAAGCGGGAACCCGTTGCACAGCTCCAATGTGTCCAGCCTGCCGCGCTGAGCAGTCTCCGTCCGGCATCCGGCGCGCAGGTGGCGGTAAGCTGGGCAGACTACGAGACCGAACGCACCACCGTGCTGCTGGCGGATGTGAACAGAGACACCGTCTGCCAAGAGATCACGCTGGACGGCGTATGGGATCTCAAGGAGCAAGCCTTCTCCGACGGCAGGTTCGCCCTGTGCCAGCGGGAGACGAATACATGGAGGTTTCTGAGCGCCTCGCTGGAAGACCTCGGCACATGGAGCGCCGAAAGTGTGGACGGTTTCTTCTCCTATGACGGGAGCACTTACTACTATCTCAGGGACCATCTGCTCTACCGGCAGAGCGTCAGCAGCGGAGAGAGCGACAGAGTGATGCTGCCCCTTGACCTGCGGCTGCTGGAGCTGACGGCTTTTGACGCGCAAAGCGGCACATTGGCGATGCAGTTCTTCCTGTCCCCTTACAGCAGCGAGTGCGGCACAGCGGTTTATGATATGGAAACGGGTGCCTTCACCATGCTGCAAAAAGACCGCTATCGGGTATTCTTTCGGGAAGAGGATGTGTGCCTGCTGTCCTTCGACAATGAAAAGATGGGCTATTCCGTTACATACGGAAGCGGCGATCAATTCCTCTTTGCAGATGCCGGTATCTTCTCGGACACGGCCGGCGATCTGTATCCCATCTCCGGCTCACCTTACCTGATGGGCATCACGGTGGGCTGCTCCACACTGTACGCCGCGGATCAGCAGATCACCTCCTGCCCGCTGAGCGGCTGCGGCATCAATGGTGAGATGTACTCCGCCTGCTACTTGTCCGACGAAGAAGTGCTGGTCGGCGCCGTCTATCAGGACGGCGCATTCCGGCTCTATGTGATTGATCCGGCGCAGCTCCCCTTTACGGAATTGGCCGGTGCCGCTCCGGTCGATTCTCCTTTTGTGGTGGATGAGACATTGGAGAACACCTATTGGGGCACGGTTTCCGGTACGCCTGTGGCCGAAAGCCTGCAGGAGGCACGGCAGTACGCGGACACACTGGAGGAAAAATACAGTGTGCACATTCTGCTGTCCTCCCAGTGCAAGGACGCGGCCGCACTGTGTGACCACCCTGTCACGCTGACGGACACCATGAGCCCAGAGGATGAACTGAACGGCATCCTCGCCATGCTGAAAGCGCTGGATCGCAGTCTCGCGCTGTATCCGGAGGGTTTTCCGGCCCAGTTCCGAAACGGCGCGGGGGACGGTGGTCTCTGCTTCTTGCTGGTGGAGCATATTGAGAGCGACTACGGTGCGGTGGGCTGCACCTACGAGAGCTTCGACTGGCAGTATATCGCTTTGGACGTGCGCACGATGTACAGTTTGGACAGTATTATCTGCCACGAGATCTGGCACGCCACGGAAAACCACATTCGCTCCCGCGACGACACGGCGCTTCCCATGGACGAGTGGGATGCCCTGAATCCGGAGGGCTTCTCCTACTACGGAGACGCCACCAAGACAGACCCGGCGCAGCAATGGATACTTTACTCCGGCAGTCCGGAGGACATCCACTTTGTGGACAGCTACGCCTGTGTGGCCAGGACTGAGGATCGTGCCCGCATTATGGAGTATTTCATGGCCCATGAGGACGAGGCCCGGATCCTGATCCAATCGCCTTTCATCCGCCAAAAGCTTCAAATGATGTGTGATGCCGTCCGGAGCACCTTCGACACCACCGGTTGGGAAAATGTCCGCTGGGAGCGGCTTCTGTGATGTGCCGCTATCGAATGGTCCAACACACCTGTCGGCCGGTTTCTGACGCCGACACAGAACAATAAAGCATTGAAAAACGATAAAGGAGAACAGAAATGAAATTCAAATTCTTTGCTGCCGCCATGCTTGTGGCCACCCTGCTACTTGCTCTGACAGCCTGCGGTAACGTGCAGACTCCGGCTGCTTCAACCGGATCGGACTCTGACACCCAGCAGGCAGAGCAGCAGACTATTCCGGATGCCTCCGGGACAGAGGATACTCCAGCCGATACAGACGAGTCTTCTGAGGACGAACCTTGGAAAGCCGCGCTTGCGGATGAGTTGTTTGAAAAATACGGCGTACTTCCGGAATACTATGAGGATCTGGGCGACGGGATCTATCAGGTCTATGTGGAGGTGGGCGGCGAGGTGGTCCCCTTCGGCACGGTTGACTCCGCAACAGGCGAATATCACGAATAAAGACTGGTATCAGGTGCCGTGTTCACGTTCACGGTACGGTTTTATGGGAAGAGGTCACTGCATCGGCAGTGCAAAACTTCTCATCTCTGCATATAGATAAGGAGCGAATCTGCGATGAAACCAACTGCAATTGTATACACATCCAACACCGGTCATACCCGGCAATACGCCCTGTTGTTAGGGAAACAGGGCGGCCTTCCGGTTTATTCTCTTGAGGAGGCCAACTCACACCTCTCCGGCGGCAGCCCGGTGATCTACCTGGGCTGGATCCACGCAAGCCATGTCTCTGAACTGCCGGATAAAGATCAGCTGATTCTGGTATACTGCCGCAGCGGTAATCGGAGTAAGCAGGCATCTGAAAAACTGGTGAAACTGGGCTACACCAATATCATTGAGATCGGCGGAATTAATAGTTGGCCCGGTGAAACAGTCACCGGCGATAAGTGATAAAATCACAGAACAAGGAACGACTAC
>CAMCSE010000032.1 GCA_945877515.1 uncultured Clostridia bacterium
CCAGACCGGGAGTCGCCAGCTTCCACACGGAGCTGCGTCTCTTATTGCGTCTTTGTTTCGATACTTTTCCCTTAGGGACTGCCATGTTGACACCTCCTTGGTCTTTTAACTGCCTTGAGCAGTAGTATAATAGTTCAGCTCTGTCTTACCGGTCCTCCAGCAGCTGCGCCAGCTTCGCAAGACGCGGATCCACCGCTTTCCTGCAGCGGCATACCTCATGGTTCAGGTTAACGCCGCAGCCGGGGCACAGCCCCTTACAGTCGGGAGAACAGAGGGTCTTTGTGTCCATTTCAAGGATAAACGCAGTGCGAGCCACTTCGCCCAAGTCCACCCGATCGTCCTCCAGCAGCACGATCTCCTCGTCATCGTCGGACTGCCGTTCCTCCGCCAGCACACACTGGTAAGCAACAGTCTTATCCTCCGTGAAGGGTTCCGCGCAGCGGTCACAGATACAGTGGAGCGTTGTACTCGCTTCGAGCGTACACAGCAGGACGCCGGCCTTGTTCCTGATCCGGCCTTCCACAGTGACCGGCTGGGACACGGGGTAGCTGCCGCCAAATTCAAGGTCGCTCAGATCCATCTCAAAAGAAAAATCCTGCGCCGCATCCGGCGTATGCAGCAGCTTGTTTACATTCAAAAGCATAGTACACCTCGCAATGACACGGATAGTATTATAGCGTGAAAACCGTATGTTGTCAAACCTTTTTTGCAAAATATTCCGCTTTTTTCGCATTTTTCCCCCGGCAGTGAATACCCTTTGACAATTCCGCCGCCCTTGGGTAAAATAAGGTAGATTTTCTTCTCCGGGAGGTGCGTCCATGCGGGAACTGACCATCGGAAAAAATGACGCCGGGCAGCGGCTGGACCGCTTTGTGGCAAAATCCCTGCCGCTGCTGCCCTCGGCGCTGCTGCAAAAGTACATCCGTCTCAAGCGCATCAAATGCAACGGCATCCGGGCACAGCGTGACCAGCGGCTCCGGGAGGGCGACGTGCTGCAGTTATACATCAACGACGAGTTCTTCGACAAGCCCCGAGAGGATAACCTGTTTCTGACACTGTTCAAGCCCAGTCTCACCATCGTGTACGAGGACGAAAACCTGCTGCTGCTGGACAAGCGGCCGGGACTGGTGGTGCATGCCGACGAGACGGAGAAGGTCAACACCCTCATCAACCACATTCAGGCATACCTGTACCAGAAGCGGGAGTGGAATCCCAAGTGGGAAAACGCCTTCACCCCCTCCCTGTGCAACCGTATTGACCGCAACACCGGCGGCATCGTCATCGCCGCCAAAAACGCCGAGACGCTGCGGATCATCAACGAGAAGATCCGGGACCGTGAGATCGACAAGCGGTATCTGTGCATCACCGTGGGAGCTCCCAAACCTCCCAAAGGACGGGTTCAGGTCTTTCTGGTGAAGGACGAGAAAAAAAAGGAGGTCTCCGTGCGGGATCAGCCTGTTCCCGGCGGCAAAACCGCCATCACCACCTATGAGACGCTGGATCGCCGGGGCGAGCTTTCTCTGGTGGAGGTGGGGCTGGAAACCGGCCGCACCCATCAGATCCGCGCCACCTTTGCCCACATGGGCTGCCCCCTGCTGGGGGACGGCAAGTACGGCCGGGGTGATGTGAACCGCCGCTACGGCGAGACCCGGCAGGCGCTGTACTCCTACAAGCTGACCTTTGACTTTCCCACCGACGCGGGACTGCTGAACTATCTGAAGGGACGCGCCTTTCAGGTGGAACATGTTCCCTTCCGGGAAAAATACTTTGGATAAAGAACATCCCGAAAGCACGGTGCTTTCGGGATGTTGTGCGTTCAGACCATGCGGCAGGCCTCGCAGTCGTCACAATCGGGGAATTTGGACTTATCGTAGGGGATATTGTTGCGGTCATAGTAATTCTTGACGGCGGACTTGATGGACTCCTCCGCCAGCACCGAGCAGTGCAGCTTATAGGCGGGCAGTCCGCCCAATGCCTCCACCACCTGCTTGTTGGTGACAGCCAGCGCCTCGTCGATGGTCTTGCCCTTGATCAGCTCCGTGGCCATGGAGCTGGAGGCGATGGCGCTGCCGCAGCCGAAGGTCTCAAACTTGGCGTCCTCAATGACGTTGTCTTTGATCTTCAGGTACATCTTCATAATATCGCCGCACTTGGCGTTGCCCACTTCACCCACGCCGTCGGCATTGGGGATCTCGCCCACATTCCGGGGATGCATGAAGTGATCCATTACCATATCCGTATATAAAGCCATGATCGTTCCTCCTTTACCGTAGTTACAGCATAAACTGGCGCTTACCGCTGACCAGCTCTTTCCATACAGGGGACATGCTTCGCAGATATGCCACCACTTCCGGGATGACCTGCAGCATATAGTCCACTTCCTCCTCCGTGTTCCACTCACACAGGCTCAGCCGCAGCGAGCCGTGGGCCACCTCGTGGGGCCGGCCGATGGCCAGCAGCACATGGCTGGGATCCAACGAACCGGAGGTGCAGGCGCTGCCGGAGGAGGCGCAGATACCCTTGGCGTCCAGCAGCAGCAGGATGCTCTCTCCCTCGATGCCCTCGAAGCAGAAGTTCACGTTGCCAGGCAGGCGGTTCACGGGATCGCCGTTCAGCGCCGCGTGGGGAATGGCGGACAGTCCGGCGATCAGTTTGTCCCGCAGCGCGGACACCTTGACAGCGTTCTCGTCGATATGGTCGCAGGCCTCCTTCAGCGCCGCCGCCATGGACACGATACCGGCGATATTCTCCGTGCCGGCCCGCTTGCCGCGCTCCTGCGCACCGCCTTCGATGATGTTGGTCAGGGGAATCCCCTGACGGGCGTACAGCAGACCCACGCCCTTGGGGCCATGGAACTTGTGGGCGGACAGGGACAGCATATCGATATGCTGGGCCTTCACGTCAATGTGGAGATGGCCCGCAGCCTGCACCGCGTCGGTGTGGAACAGCACGCCCTTTTCCTGACACACGGCGCCGATCTCCGGGATGGGCATGATGGAACCGATCTCATTGTTGGCGTACATGATGGTCACAAGGCAGGTGTCCTCCCGGATGGCGTCCGCCACCTGCTGCGCCGTAACGGTGCCGGTGGGGCCTACATCCAGCAGCTGCACCTCATAGCCCTCGTTTTCCAGCTTTTTCAGCGTATGCAGCACGGCGTGATGCTCAAAAGCTGTGGAAATGATGTGTTTCTTCCCTTTCCGCGCGCCGATGCGGGCAGCGGAAACAATGGCCTGATTGTCGGCCTCGCTGCCGCCGGAGGTAAAGGTGATCTCACGGGGCTGGCAGCCAAGACAGGCCGCGGCGGTCTCCCGGGCCTTCTGCAGCGCTTCCGCCGCCTGCTGGCCCACGGTGTGCAGGCTGGAGGGGTTTCCGTAATAGGTTTCCATATAGGGCAGCATCGCGTCGATGGCCGTTCGGCTCATTTTCGTCGTGGCCGCGTTATCTGCATAAATCAGCATAGCGTTCCTCCTGTCATCTATTCTCTGGTCAGTATCTTCTTATTTTCGTAAAATATTTACCTACTTATTTTATGGGTTAATTGGATAATAGCATGTTTTACCTATCATGTCAATAGGTAATTTGTTTTATCAGAAAAAATCTGCACCGGGAGCAGGCCGATGCAGATTTTACGCAGATTTTACGCAACTGCGATAGACAAACCCTCGACTGTCATGTATACTGTCTGAAAATTTGCGTTGCATCCACCATGACGTGGAGCGACAGCAGGAGGTTTTGACAAATGAAAACAAGTACCCGCCGTATCGCAGCGTTTGCCATGCTGACCGCACTGATCGTAGTATTGCAGATTATGGCAACCTTTATCCGCTTCGGCGGTTTCCCCATTACGCTGACACTGGTGCCCATTGTAGTGGCCGGAGCGCTGTACGGCGTAGGCGCCGGCGCTTTTATGGGAACCGTGTTCGGACTTGTGGTGCTGGTAATGGTACTGACGGGCGCCGATGCCAGCGGGCAGATGATGCTGGCGCTGCACCCGCTGATCACCTCTGTGACCTGCGTGGTCAAGGGGACACTGTGCGGCGCGGCCTCCGCCGCTGTTTTCCGTCTTTTGTCCGGTCGAAACGGCCGGGCGGCGGTGCTTCTGGCTGCCGCTGCGGCTCCGGTGGTAAACACCGGTGTGTTGTATCTGGTGCTGGCGCTCTTTTTCGATACGCCGTGGTCCGCTATGCTCTCGGCATTCATGAGCGTGAATTTTCTTATCGAGCTGGTTGTTAATATTGCCCTGTCCCCTGCCGTGCTGCAAATCGTGACCATTCGGAGGCGGGCGGTATGATCCTGGCAGTAGACGCAGGCAACAGCAACATTGTACTGGGGTGCCTGACCGGAACAACAGTCCTGTATACCGCGCGGCTGCAAACCGACTGCACCGCAGGGGCAGCGGACTATACCTCATCTATTCATGCCGCCCTCCGCCGCGGCGGCTATGACGCGGCGGATTTTGAAGGGGTGATCCTGTCCTCTGTGGCCGCGTCAGTAACAGAGCCGCTGCGTCAGGCCCTGTCCGGCCTTACCGGTACACCGCCGCTGGTCGTCGGTGAAACCATACAGACCTCGCTGGACATCCGGCTTACCGGGCAGGAGACTGTGGGCAGCGACCTGATCGCCGCGGCAGAGGGTGCTTTGCAGCGGTATGCGCCGCCGCTGGTGATCGTGGATATGGGCACCGCCACCACCTTTACGGTATTGGACGAAAGCGGTGCTTTTCTGGGCGGGGCCATTGCGCCGGGCGTACAGTTGAGCGCCGAAGCACTGGCCCGGCGCACAGGACTTCCTGTGGCGGACATGACCGCACCGGAGAATGCCATCGGCCGGAATACGGCAGACTGTCTGCGCAGCGGAGCCATTCTGGGCGCCGCCGCCATGGTGGACGGCATGATCGACCGGCTGGAGGAAGCGCTGGGCAAACCGGTGACAGTCGTGGCTACCGGCGGGCTGAGCCGCTGCGTGATCCCCTATTGCCGCCGTCAAATCATCTGGGATGAGTGGCTGCTGCTTCGGGGCCTGGCGGTCATGTATCAGGCAAGCACAGGTTAAGACGGCAAACGTCCTGTCAGGCACAGTATCAGCTCCTCAACAGCCGCTGCCCCACAAATCATACACACCCCTGCGGCGTACCATGTGATCCCCTGCCAGTGCAGCAGAAACGGCAGCGCAAACAGCAGCAATCCGGACAGCTTGTTGAGTCCCGTGTGGGCCGCCGTGAACCGATGAAGCTTGATTGCGCTCACAGCACCGGTACACAACCGCAGCAGCCCGATGGCCGCCGCAGCGTACCAGATCGCCGCCGGAAGCAGCAGCCACAGAGTAGGAAGGATTCCCACAGCCGCAGCGATCAGGAATATCAGATCTGCTGCGCTGTCCAGTTTCGCGCCATAGGCAGAAACCACCCCGGCATGCCGGGCGGCAGGGCCGTCCAGCATATCGGTAATGCCGCCGAGTGCATATACCACCCGGAATGCTGCGGAAAGGGGCGGCACGCAGAACAGTGCGGCGGCGCAGAGTATCCGCGCCGCCGTCAAAGCGTTTGCCAGCGTGATGATTTTGTCTCTCTTTCCGGTATCCGGCATCGGCTTTTTCCTCCCGGCAATGGTTTTGTGATACATGGCTGCCGTCTATTATCTCCGGCAGTCCGGCAAGCGCTCATTTGCGTCTCTCCAGCGTCAGGGTAAACATGATGGGCAGATCCACGTGCAGCGGCGGCAGCCGCAGATGCTTGACGTATTTATTGTAAAAATCCGGAAAGGACATCGGCTCCGGTGCGGAGGAGTTGGGAAAGGCATAGCGCCCGTCATCGCACCGGCGTACCAGTACATAGTGGCGGGAACTGCCGGTATGATACCACAGAATGCCGGCTTTGGCACGCTTCAGATCACGATACCTCAATCCCGTGACCTTCATACCGAAGCGGTACACCCCCCGGCAGATGTTACCGATACTGGTCCCCATCACGCCCCGCAGGAACACATGGTCGTGGAAAAACTGCCACACCTCCGTCTCCGTAACCGGCTGGGCAAAATATCGGGCGGCGTTATACACCGCCATGAAGCCGCACCCCTTTTTGGCCACCGTGCGGCAGCCGTAGGGAATAGCGGTCATCAAGTGCTGGCGGATCAGATAGCCGCCTGCGTCACGGCAGCGTGCAGGAATATCCATCGGCACACCTCCTCGGCTTTTTTGTCAATCATACCACCTTTTCGCCGGAATGACAAGGCGGAGCGTTGCCTTTTCCCGGGTAATATGCTAAGATGGTGAAAACGTCGCAGGAGGCATGCTATGGCGCTTTCTTTCTTTTTGGGCAGTGCGGATCAGGCAGGCTGCCCGTGCTATGTAACCACCGAAAGCAGTGCAAGTAACGGTATCGCCGTAACGCCACCGGTCTACGATGGGCGGCCCCATGAAACGGCGGCATTGACGGCAAGCTATCACAGCGCGCTGGACGCGGCGCTGGCAGGCGGCTTCGACGGCGTCGCCATTCCCACGCTGGGCGCGGCAGGTGGATGGCCGCCTCAGTTCGCCGTTCCGGCGGCGCTGGTAGCCGTGGAACGCTGGCAAGCTTCCCACCCTGACGCAGCGCTGCATGTGACACTGTGCGCGCCGGACGACAGGACTTATGGGCTTTATGAGGAGTTTGCCGTCATGCCGGAGGACGCGCCGGTTACCGGGAACGTGGTGGGCTTTTTCCACGAGTACGGCCCCAACGGCTGGTTCAGCAACTGGTACCCGGCGGTGTTCACGGTGGACGGCGTGACCTATCTCAATGCCGAGCAATATCTGATGCACCAAAAGGCTCTGTGCTGCGGTGATGCGGCCACCACCGCACAGGTGATGGAGAATCCCGATCCCAAGACGGTCAAATTGCTGGGCCGGGCCATCACCCCCTATGACGATGAAGCATGGCGCGCCGTGCGGCAGGAAGTCATTTACCGGGGGCTTCTGGCAAAATTCGGGCAGAACAGCGGCCTGAAGCACCAGCTGCTCGCCACCGGCGACGCAATCATCGCCGAATGCTCCCCCAACGACCGCATCTGGGGCATCGGCCTTGCGCTGGACGATCCCCGTCACCAGGATGTTGCCCAATGGCAGGGAGAGAGCATCCTGGGCCGCGCCCTCATGCGGGTCAGGGATACCCTGCGGAACGAAGAAGCATAACAGCCAAAAAGATCCGCTGCATCCGCAGCGGATCTTTTCACTGTTATGTATGTTTCCTGTATCCGTAAGCCGGTCAAGTATTATGTAAACCTCATACCCGCAAGCGGCAAAAGCTCACTCCTTGATGGTATAGCCCTTTTCGGCCAGATAGCGATACAGTTGCTGGATATGCTGGTGATTGCGGGTCTCCACCACCATGCGGACGCGGCAGGAACCGACGCCCACCTTCATGCTGCTGCGCTCGTGATACACCTCCAGCACGTTGACGCCCTCGTGGGACAGCACCGCCAGATAGGTAGCCAGCGCGTTTGGCTGGTCAGGCAGTACCGTGGAAAAGCTGGCAACGCGCCCCTCCGCCGTCAAGCCGTGCTTGATGATACGCTCCAGCATGGTCACATCCACATTGCCGCCGGACAGCAGCGCGCAGACGGTCTTTCCCTTTACGTCGATCTTGCCGGACATCACCGCCGCCACGCTGACGGCGCCGGCGCCCTCGGTGATGAGCTTCTGCTTCTCCAGAATGGTCAGGATAGCGGCGGCGATCTCGCTCTCACTGACGGTGACCACCTTATCCACATACTTGCGGCACATGTCAAAGGTCAGCTCGCCGGCCGTCTTGACCTGAATACCGTCGGCTATGGTCCCCACCTTGGGCAGCGTGATGATCTTATCCTGCCGCAGCGCCTCGTACATGCTGGCGGCGCCCTCCGCCTGTACGCCGATCACCTGACAGGACGGCTTCAGCTCTTTGACAGCTTTGGCCACGCCGGAGATCAGTCCGCCGCCGCCGATGGCGGTGACGATCACGTCAACGTCCGGCAGCTGCTCCAGGATCTCCAGACCGACGGTGCCCTGACCGGCCATAATGCTGTAGTCATTGAACGGATGAATGAAGGTATAGCCCTTCTCGTCCCGCAGACGGATCGCCTCGGCATAGGCATCGTCGTACACGCCGGGCACCAGCACCACCTCCGCGCCGTAGCTGCGGGTGGCCTCGATCTTGGACAGCGGTGCGCCCTGGGGGATACAGATGACGGCGTGGATCCCCATGTCCCGGGCGGCATACGCCACGCCCTGGGCGTGGTTTCCGGCACTGCAGGCGATGACACCCCGGCGCTTCTCCTCATCGCTGAGGGTAGCGATCTTGTAATACGCGCCACGCAGCTTGAATGCGCCGGTCTTTTGCAGGCAATCCGCCTTCAAAAACAAACGGCAGTCCTGAGTGATACCGGTGCTGGGGATAACGGGCGTTTTGTTGATGACGCCGGACAGTACGCGCTGGGCGTCGTGCAGCATTTCCATGGTCAGCATAATGGTTCCTCCCTCACATTTGTTCGTGAACAGCGGACATTTTTCAATTTTCTGTACTTCAATGGTAACACATATTCTTTGCAAATGCAATCGTTTTTTCGCTAATTTGACAAATAAAAAATACATGGCTATAATACAGAATGGTTTGTTATTGGCATATCTATCCCGACCGAATGAAAAAGGAGTAATATACACATATGGAACAACAAAAACGCCGAAGAGGCGACCGCCGGGACGGAAAGCTGCTGCGTGAACTGGATTCACTCCACTTCATCACCGGCATTATCTATCCCAATCGCTGCGATAACGAGGCGTACATCTCCGAGCGCATTGACCTGACCGCGATCAATGCGTATCTGGCCCGGAAGAATGAGACGGAAACGGACTTTCCTTACACCATGTTCCACCTGATCGTGGCGGCACTGCTGAAAACCATCACGCTGCGGCCGAAGCTGAACCGTTTCATCGTCAACAGCAATTTCTATCAGCGCAACGAGATATCTGCCGCTTTCGTGGTGAAAAAGCAGTTCTCTGACAAGGGCGCGGAGGCGCTGGCCTTCCTGCACAGCAAGGAGGACTTTACCGTGGAGGATGTACATGAGTACATCCGCTCGCAGGTACAGGAGTGCCGCAGTGAGAAGGTGGATTCCTCCACGGAGAACATGGATATTCTCAATAAGCTGCCCCGCTGGCTGGGCAAAGCCGCCGTCAAGTTCATCATGTTCCTGGACAAGCACGGCTGGGTCCCCAAGGACATGGTGGCCACCGACCCCTATTACAGCTCCGTGGTGCTGTCCAATCTGGGCTCCATCAAGCTCAAGTGCGGCTATCACCACCTAACCAACTGGGGCACCTGTTCCCTGTTTTGTATCATCGGCGAAAAGAAGCTGTCTCCCTTCTTTGACGAAAACGGCCATGTGGTCATGAAAGAGACGCTGGATCTGGGCCTGACCATTGATGAGCGGCTGGCAGACGGCTACTACTACTCCAAGTCGGTGCGGCTGCTGAAGTACCTGCTGGAGCATCCGGAAGAATTGGAAAAGCCTTTGAAGGAGGAAGTACGCTATGAGTGAAGTCAAAACCCCGTGGAAAGACTATTTGGGCGATGTGCCCATGCATCTGGACTATTTCCAGGGCAGTATGTTTGACGCTGTGGCCCGCATCGCCGAGCAGTATCCCAACAATATTGCCTTTGACTTTATGGGCAAGTCCACTACATACAGAAAGATGGTGCAGGAGATCGAGCGCTGTGCCAAGAGCCTGAAGACTCTGGGTGTGCGCCCCGGTGACAAGGTCACCATCGCCATGCCCAACTGCCCCCAGGCCATTTACATGTTCTACGCCGTCAATCTGGTGGGCGCCATCGCCAACATGATCCATCCCCTGTCGGCGGAGAAGGAGATCGAATTTTATCTCAACGAATCCCAATCCACTACCGCCATCACGCTGGATCAGTTCTATGACAAGTTCGAGCATATCCGCCAGAACACCGGCATCATCAACATCATCATCGCCTCCGTGAAGGACGCCCTCAGCCGCACCATCCGGGCGGGCTATATGCTCACCGAGGGGCGGAAGATCCAGAAGATCCCCGAGGACGCGCCCGTGATCCGCTGGAAGGAATTCATGGACATGTCCCGCTACTGCTTCTACAAGAACTACCGGGTGGAGCGTGGCTATGACGATCCCGCCGTGATATTGTACTCCGGCGGCACCACCGGCACCACCAAGGGCATCGTGCTGACCAACGGCAACTTCAACGCGCTGGGGCAGCAGATCATCGCCACCAACCCCATGTTCCGCCCCGGCGACAAGATGTTGGCGGCCATGCCCCTGTTCCACGGCTTCGGCCTGGGCGTGTGCGTCCACTCCATGTTGTCTCAGGGCGGCCGGTGCATCCTGATCCCCCGGTTCACCGCCAAGAGCTACGCCAAGCAGATCGTCAAGTACAAGTGCAACTTCATCGCCGGCGTACCGACGCTGTACGAAGCCCTGCTGCGTCTGCCCAGCATGGACGGCGCCGACCTCAGCAGTCTCAAGGGCGTTTTCTCCGGCGGCGACAGCCTGTCCATCGAGTTGAAGAAGAAGTTCGACAAATTCCTGTATGACCACAAGGCTGTCGTGCAGGTACGAGAGGGCTACGGCACCACCGAAACCGTTACCGCCTGCTGCCTGACGCCCACCCACATCTACAAGGAGGGCTCCATCGGCCTGCCCTTCCCCGATACCTATATCAAGATCGTCAAGCCCGGCACCGATGAGGAGCTGCCCTATGGTGAAGAGGGCGAGATCCTGCTGGCCGGTCCCACCGTCATGAAGGAGTATATGAATCACCCTGAGGAGACGGCCAAGACCCTGCGCAAGCACGATGACGGCCTGACATGGGTATATACCGGCGATCTGGGTATTATGGATGAGCAGGGCTTCATCTATTTCCGGGGCCGCGCCAAGCGCATGATCATCTCCTCCGGCTACAATGTGTATCCCGGTCAGATCGAAAATATTCTGGATGCCAACGACATGGTGCAGATGAGCTGCGTCATCGGCGTACCTGACGCCTATAAGATGCAGAAGGTGAAAGCCTTTGTCATGCTCAAGCCCGGCGTGGAGGCCAGCGACGCCACCCGTGAAGCGCTGCTGGGCTATTGCCGCAAGCATGTGGCCAAGTACGCCATGCCCTATGACATCGAGTTCCGCGACGAGTTGCCCAAGACGCTGGTGGGCAAGGTGGCTTACCGTGTGCTGGAAGAGGAGGAGCTTGCCAAGATCGCGAAGGAAAAGGAAGCGGCTTCCGCAGAATGACCTTAACCAAGCTGGCTGTCCTATCGGACAGCCAGCTTGGTTATAAAATAACCTGCTTCCCTACCGGAGCAAAACTTTTTGCAAAAACCTCTTGCCTTTTGTCGCCGTTTGTTGTATCATAGCAGGCGAACACAACTGGATCATTTGTCTTCGGGGCGGGGCGAAATTCCCCACCGGCGGTACAGTCCGCGAGCGAGCCTGCGGGTAAGCATGAATCGGTGCGATTCCGATACCGACAGTATAGTCTGGATGAGAGAAGGCGTGTACGGCATTTTTCGTAATGCTCTTTTTTGATGCGTGCACCTTGGGAGACAATCACTTCCAAGGGTGTTACATCATCGAAAAGGAGTCTTTTTTTATGACGCAAAAACAGAAAACCCATCGTTTGGCCGTGGCAGCCATGCTGACGGCAGTGGCCTTTGTGCTGCAATTCATTGAATTTTCCATTCCCGCGCTGATCCCGCCCTTTATCAAGCTGGACATCTCCGATCTGCCTGCCCTGCTGGGCACCTTTTCTCTGGGTCCCGTTTTCGGCGCCGCCATCCAACTGGTAAAGAATATCCTTCACCTTCCCTTTGGCACCAGCGCCGGCGTGGGCGAGTTGTCCAACTTCCTGCTGGGCACGGTGTTCGTGGTCATTGCCGGCATCATCTATAAGCGCAGCAAGAGCCGCCGCAGTGCTCTGTGGGGCTCCATTGCCGGCGCTGTCGGCATGGCGGTCATCAGTCTGCCCCTGAACTACTTCCTGGTCTACCCCGCCTATGTGGTGCTGTACAATCTGCCGTTGGAGGCCATCATCGGCATGTACGAGGAGATCCTGGGCTCCATCGCCCACATGCCCAGCAGCAATGCCCTGTTCAACTGCCTGCTGGTGTTCAACGTTCCCTTTACGCTGTGTAAGGGTGCGCTGGATGTGGTGCTGTGCTTCCTGATCTACAAGCCCCTCAGTCCCCTGCTGCACAAGTAAACGTCAAAAAAGAGAGCCGCAAGGCTCTCTTTTTTCTTATCCTAATCTCTCCACCGACAGGCTGCCGCTGGTGGTTCCGACCTCTATACGGCAAGCGCCGTCGCCGCACACAAATTTGCCGTCTTTGCTCTTTGTCAGCGGGAAATCGTACTCCAGTTCACCGGACACGGTGCTGTAATCCAGCGTAAAGCCGGTGCCGGCAGGCAGCTCCACGTCCACCTCGCCGCTGACGGTACTCACCTCCACCGCCGCCGGAGCATTGCGCAGCATCAGATCGATCTCCCCGCTGGTACTGCCGGCCTTTACCTCCCGGAAGCTGCCGTCCAGCTCCACTTTGCCGGACACGCTGCTGACGTCTGCCTTTGCCTGCGGCGCGTTCATGGACTGCATTTCCAGCTTTCCGGAGGTGGTGTCAAAGGAGAAGGCGTCCCGGACAGTCAGCTTACCCACCGCAAAATTCGCCGATACACCGCTGAGATCCACCGCTGTCAGGTTCTCCGCCACTGTCCGGGGCAGAAGCACCGTCAAGTCCTTCTCCGGCATGTCGATCCCCCAAACGTCGTTACTGTACCGGATGCGCAGCGTGTTATCTGCCTCCAGCAGCAGAGCATATTCCGCCGGGATACCTCGGTCGGCATGCTCCGTCACCACGATCTCCTCTCCGTCCGTCACCATGATCTTCACATCTCCGGCCACCCAGTCGATGCTCAGCGCCGTAATGTCTTCAGCGGGAACACGGATCTCTCCCCCCGTGTAGCTGCCGTCAAGTGCATCGCCGTGATGCCACTCCCTGCCGTCATAATAGGTATTGCGCAAATCGCTGATCCGTCCCCCCATCAGGGCTCCCACCACGGCGATGCACAGGCCAAGGCCCACCAGCACTGCCGCCACGATCAGCGTGATCTTTACTGATTTTTTCATAGCTTTTCCTCCTTCCGGATAAACAGGCCCTTGATCTTATGGGCCAACAGCACCGTCAACTGGGCCAATAGCTTGCACAGCTCCACCGCCATCAGTCCGCCCAGCACGCACAATCCCAGCAGTACCAGTCCACCGCCCAGCAGCAGCAGGCCCAGCGGCAGCGTCAGCACAGCGGTGCGGACGGCAAGGACAGGCGCGGCGATCACCGCCAGCGCCAACGCCAGCACGACCACCACAGCCACCGCCGCCAATGCCCAGATGGACACGAACAGCGCCGCCACCACTGCCACGCCTGCCAGCAGCAGCGGCACCCAGACAGGACTGCCCACCACCGCCAGTATGATGGCCAGCGGCGTCCAGCCGCTTTTGGGTTTCATCCGGGTGCTGACCAGCTTGGACAGCGGCATCTCCTGCAGGATGCTCTCCGCGATGGCGGCGGGGCTGCCCAGCTTGGCGGTAGCCTCCGCCTCGGTCATCCCCTCCTCCAGCATATCGTCCAACAGTTCACTGTAATACTCCAGATTGGCCCGGCACTCCTCCTCGGAAAGCTGCGAAAGCGCCCTCTCCAGCAATTGTAAAAAATCAGCCTTGGTCATGACCGCAGCCCTCCTCTGATAAATTCATACATAAATTCCAGTTCTTTCCAATCCTCTACCGCATCGGACAGCTGCTGCCGCCCCTGCTCGGTCAAATGATAGAACTTCCGCAAGCGGCTGTTGTGTTCCACACTGTACACCGTCAGCGCCCCGGCGTTTTCCAGCCGCCGCAGGATGGGATATAACGTGGATTCCGACACCTGCACGCACACGGAAAGATCCTTCACGATTTTATAGCCATAAGAGTCCCCCCGTGCCAAAGCAGACAACACGCAGGCCTCCAGCAATCCCCGCTTCATTTGTGGGTCGAGCATGTGAAATGCCCCCTTTCGCATTATACTATACAACACATAGTATTGTGTGTCAAGAGGGTATTTTGCATTTTTAAGCTTTTGGAACAGCTTTTTCACTTTCCGGCCCAAAAGGTGTGTCGTTTCCCCGGTACGACCTGCTTTTGTTAACAGTAGCAAAAACAGGGAAAACACCGGAAGGGGGCTCCCTTCCGGTGTCAGTTGCAAGGAGATGTCTCCTGCTTCTACTTATCGTAATTGGTAGGTTCCGTCCCCACCGGAGCGCAGCGTCATGCCGAAAAAGGTTTTCAGCGCCTGCACCATATGCGCCGTATCCTCCGCGCCCGCCGTTTCGAAGGCAGAGTGCATGGCCAGCTGGGCCAACCCGATGTCCGCCATGTTCAGCGACACCTGCGTGTTGGCGATGCTGCCCAGCGTGGAGCCGCCGGCCATATCCGGTCGGTTGGCATACCGCTGGAAGGGTACGCCCGCCGCCTCACACACTGTCTGGAACAGCGCCGCCGATACCGCGTCGGTGGTATAGCGCTGGCTGGCATTGTATTTGATCACCACGCCGCCGTTCATCCGCACAGCATGGTTTTTGTCGGCATATTCCGGATGATTGGGATGCACGGCGTGGGCGTTGTCGCAGGACAGGAGGAAGCTGCCCGCCGCCATGGTGCGCAGCGTCAGCCCCAGCGCGTCACAGATGCGCTCCAGCGTCTCCCGCAGGAAGGTGGAGGCCGCTCCCTGCTTGGTCTGGCTGCCCACCTCTTCATTGTCAAACAGGCAGTACACGGCAGCGCTCTGACTCTCCCCCGCCGTCAGAAAACCCTGCAAGGCCGCAAACGCGCACTGAAGGTCATCCAATCGCGGCGCGGAAATATAGTCGCCCCATTCCACGCCCGGCTGGGGGTTATACAAAAACAGGTCGTGGGTCAGCAGATCCTCTTCCGCCACCCCGGCAGCTTCGGCGATACGGCGGTGGAAACCGCCCTTTTCACCGTACAGCGGCTGCATATCCACAGCGAAATTGTACTTGGCGCCGTTGTTGGCGTCCCGGTTCATGTGGATGGCCACGTTGGGGATCAGCGCCAGATCGTCATGCAGATCGATCAGGCGCATGGCAACGCCGTTCTCCGTCCGCACCATGGCACGCCCCGCCACGCTGAGGGGGCGGTCCATCCAGCTGGCGCACAGCATCCCGCCGTAGCCCTCCACGCTCAACCGTGTCTCGTTCTCCCCTGTCAGCTCCGCGTTTTCCTTGATCTTGAACGTGGGACTGTCACCGTGGGCGGCAGTCATCATAAACCCCACAGGCCGTCCTTTCGGCAGGCGGAACGCGATCAGCGACGAGCCGTTGCGGGTTACATAGTATCGTCCGCCCGGCTCCAGCATCCACTCCTCTGTCTCCCGCAGGGGGCGATAGCCCTCCGCTTCCAGCAGGGCCGCCGTATGGGCTGCCGCCTGAAACGCCGTGGGACAGGCTGCAATATAGGAAAACAACGCCTGATTCATGGTGATACCCTCCTTTTATCCGATACCGTCATTCCGCAACAACGGCCTGCATGGTCTCCGCCTTCTCCTCCTGCGTGACCAAGAAAAAGGCCCACGCGATCAGCGGCAGAGACCACAATGCTCCGCGGACGCCCCAGAAGTGGGAGGCGCCCACCCCAATGGCCGCGCCGATATGAAAGCACAGCAGCGTGGAGAGGAAGAAGCCCATCCGCCGCAGCTGATTTCCGTCCTTGGTGCACAGATACTCTGCCAGCGCCAGGGATGCCTGCTTGGTGTTATTGGTGGAAAAGATGGTGGAGCTGTAAAAATTCCGCGCGCCCTGAAAGCTGCTCCACTGGATGCTCATGGCAAAAAAGATGGGATACAGCGCCACCACCACTGCCATGTCCGCCGGCAAAAAGCACTCCGTCACCGCCGCAGCGGCGGTAATGACGGGCGATAAGCGCCGCATGTTGACACCCCACAGAGAGGGCAGCAGTACCGTCAGCATAGTGCCGGTCACATAGACCAAAAAGGCACCCAGATGTGCCAGCACATTGAAGCCCCGGCCATAAAGCGCATTGATGACCAGTTCCAACAGATTCATTGTCTGAGCGTTTCCCATGACGCCGCCGCGGCACAAAATGGCATATGCGCCGAAAAATCCGCCCACACAGGCAAACGCCAGATGACGGTACCAATCGATATGCTGATTTCGATAAAGGGGCATACAAGAAGATCCTCCCGCGCAAGGTTACACATCAGTATACCATACTTTCCGGCGGCGGCAATGGTGAAAACGACGAAAAAACGCAAAAAATACCGTTGACAATGCCGAAAGATGTGGTAAAATAATGGCATCATGACACATGGCGATGAGGAAACGAGTCCGCCGCAGCCACCCAAAGCGAGAGGGGGTACGGTGCAAGCCCTTCGGGAACGGCAGGCAGGACAGCCACTTCCGAGCCTGCGGCGATGAGCCGCACGTTCCGCCCCCGTTACCGGGCGACTTGAGATGACGGCCCGTTCCGTCAAATTAGGGTGGTACCGTGAAGCGTCGCTTCGCCCCTATGTGGGGCGGAGCGTTTTTGTTTTGGGAGGCGAGACATGCGTTACCGGATCATCGACATGGCTTCCGATCCCCGCTGCGGACAGTTTGCCTATTTCCGGCAGATGACATTCCCCTTTGCCGGCATTACGGCGGAGATTGATATTACGGATTTCATGGCACACAGGGGGCAGCGACCCTTCTTCCTCAGCTTTCTCTATGCGGTGGTGCGCGCCGCCAACGCCGTGCCCCAGCTGCGCCGCCGCATTTTGGAGGACGGCACCGTGGCGGAGTTCGACTGGTGCCCGCCGTCCTACACCGCCATGAAGCCTGACGGCGTGTACGTCTACTGTACGGTGGAGGGTGACCTGCCTTACGAGGATTTCATCGCATTGGGCTGCCGCCGGCAGCGGGAGGTGCTGGAGCGGGGCACGCTGACGGAGGACGGCGACGTCCGCAGCTTTCTGTTTGTGTCCAGCCTCCCGTGGCTGCACTATTCCCAATTGCAGCATCCGGCGGAAAGCCCTGACGACAGCAACCCCCGCATCAGCTGGGGCAAATATGTCACCGCTAACGGCCGCACCACGCTGCCGGTATCCCTGTTTGTCAACCATGCGCTGGCGGACGGCCTGCACATCTCCCGGTTCTTCGCCAATCTGGAAACGGAACTGGCCGCGCTGACGGCGCAATGGAGCAAAACCTGACCAAAAAAATTATCATTTAAACATACAAAGGAGACAAAACTATGAGCCATCCCTATCACGGTCTGAACGAACTGCGGGAAATGTTCCTGAAGTTCTTCGAGACGAAAGGCCATCTGCGCCTGCCCAGCTTTTCGCTGGTACCCCAGAACGACAAGTCCATCCTGCTGATCAACGCCGGTATGACCCCCATGAAGCCATGGTTCAAGGGTGAGGAGGAGCCCCCCTGCAAGCGGGTCTGCACCTGCCAGAAGTGCATCCGCACCGGCGACATCGATAACGTGGGCCATACCGCCCGCCATGGCACCTACTTTGAGATGCTGGGCAACTTCTCCTTCGGCGACTACTTCAAGCACGAAGCCATCGCCTGGAGCTGGGAGTTCCTCACCAGCCCCGAGTGGGTGGGTCTGGAGGCTGACCGCCTGTACCCCTCCGTCTACGAAAGCGACGACGAGGCCTGGAATATCTGGCATGACGAGATCGGCATCCCCGCCGAGCGGATCTTCCGCTTCGGCAAGGAGGACAACTTCTGGGAGCACGGCTCCGGTCCCTGCGGCCCCTGCTCTGAGATCTACTATGACCGCGGCCCCGAGTACGGCTGCGGCAAGCCCGGCTGCACCGTCGGCTGCGACTGTGACCGCTACATTGAGGTGTGGAACAACGTGTTCAGCCAGTTCGACAACGACGGCCACAACAACTACACCGAACTGAAGCAGAAGAACATCGACACCGGTATGGGTCTGGAGCGTCTGGCCTGCGTGTGCCAGAATGTAAACAGCCTGTTCGACGTGGATACGGTGATGAACATCACCAATAAGGTCAGCGAGCTGACCGGCGCCCACTACGGCGAGAGCCAGAAGCGTGACGTAAGCCTGCGCGTGATCACCGACCATATCCGCAGCGCCACCTTTATGATCTGTGACGGCATCCTGCCCAGCAATGAGGGCCGCGGCTATGTGCTGCGCCGGCTGCTGCGCCGTGCCGCCCGCCACGGCAAGCTGCTGGGCGTCAACGAACCGTTCCTGTACAACGTGGTGGATACGGTCATCCACGAAAACGAGGGCCAGTACCCCGACCTGCGGGAGAAGCAGACCTATATCACCAAGGTCATCCGTACCGAGGAGGAGAATTTCGCCCGCACCATTGACGGCGGCATGAAGATCTATGACGAGATGCTGGCCGCCCATAAAGCCAAGGGTGAGACGGTATTCTCCGGCGAGGATGCTTTCAAGCTGTACGACACCTTCGGCTTCCCCATCGACCTGACGGCGGAAATGGCCGCCGAGGAGGGCATGACCATCGACGAGGACAGCTTCCACCGTCTGATGACCGAGCAGAAGGAGCGCGCCCGTGAGGCCCGCAAGGCGCTGGGCGATCTGGGCTGGGCCGGCGTGGAGTTCGGCAAGGACATGCCCGCCACCGAGTTCGTGGGCTATGACTACGACGCCATCGACGACGCCAGGGTGCTGGCCATCGTGGCGGACGACCAGCTGGTGGATGAGATCGTCAGCGGTATGGAGGCCATCGTGGTGCTGGATCAGACCCCCTTCTATGCGGAGATGGGCGGTCAGGTCGCCGATCAGGGCCGTCTGACCGACAGCGACAGCATCGAAAATCCCGACGAGCAATGCGCCCTGCTGTTCCGTGTGGACAACGTCCAGAAGAACAAGGGCGGCAAGTTCATGCACTACGGCAAGCTGGTGAAGGGCTCTTTGAAGGTCGGCGATACCGTGGCCGCCTCCATTGACACCGTCCGCCGCGCCGCCATCCGCCGCGCTCACAGCGCCACCCACCTGCTGGATGCCGCGCTGGTAAAGGTACTGGGCGACCACGTCCATCAGGCCGGCTCTCTGGTGGAGCCTGACCGCCTGCGTTTCGACTTCACCCACTTTGAGGGCATCACTCCCCAGCAGCTGAACGAGGTGGAGGATCTGGTCAACAGTGCCATTCTGGACGGCTTGAGCGTCACCACCGAGGAGCTGCCGCTGGACGAGGCCAAGGCCCGGGGCGCGGTGGCCACCTTCGGCGAGAAGTACGGCGCCACTGTACGGGTAGTGTCCATGGGCGACTTCTCCATGGAGCTGTGCGGCGGCACCCATCTGGACAACACCGCCAAGGCGGGTCTGTTCCGCATCAAGTCCGAAAGCAGTGTAGCCTCCGGCGTCCGCCGTATTGAGGCCACCACCGGCCGCGTGTCCATTGACGAGACCCGCCATGGCCGCAATACGCTGCTGAAGGCGGCCCAGTTCTTCAAGACCGCTCCCAGCAGCATTTTGGAGCGCATGGAGCAGCAGGCCAACGAGATGAAGGAGCTGCGCCATACGCTGGAGAAGTTCAAGGCGGAAGCCTCTCTGGGCGAGGCCCGTCAGATCATGGCCTCTGCCAAGACCGTAAACGGCCTGCACATCATCACCGGCACCCGCCAGAACGTGGACGTCAACACCCTGCGCACCATGGGCGACTTCCTGCGGGATAAGGATCCCACGGTGGTGGCGGTACTGGCCAGCATTACCGGAGGAGATAAGGTCAGCTTCCTGGCCGTCTGCGGCAAGGAAGCCGTGGCCCGCGGCATTAAGGCCGGTGATCTGGTAAAGGCCGTGTCCGCCATCTGCGGCGGCAAGGGCGGCGGCAAGCCCGACAGCGCCATGGGCGGCGGCTCCGATCCTCTGAAGGTGGACGATGCGCTGGCTATTGTGGACGATTTCGTGTCGGAGCGGCTGAAATAAGCCGTTCCCCACACCCTATAACATGACACTGAAAGACTAACTATTAGAAGTCAAGCCTGAAATGAATGGATTGGCAAGAAAACG
>CAMCSE010000033.1 GCA_945877515.1 uncultured Clostridia bacterium
TGTCCATCACCACCACGGTGTCGGACATGGTCAGGGCCTCCTCCTGATCGTGGGTCACATAAATAAAGGTGATCCCCATCTGCTGCTGGATACGCTTCAGCTCGTTCTGCATATCCTTGCGCAGCCGGAGATCCAGCGCGCCCAGCGGCTCGTCCAGCAGCAGTACCTTGGGACGGTTCACCAGCGCCCGGGCAATCGCCACACGCTGCTGCTGTCCGCCGGAAAGCTGGTCGATGCGGCGTCGTTCAAAGCCCTTCAGGGACACCACTTCCAGCATTTCCGTCACACGCTGCTCCACCTCCTCCTGCGGCACCTTGGCGATGCGCAGGCCGAAGGCCACGTTCTCAAACACGTCCAAATGGGGAAACAGGGCGTATTTCTGGAACACCGTGTTGATCTGCCGCTTATGCGGCGGAACGTCATTGATCCTCACACCGTCAAAGGTCACATCACCGGAAGTGGGCGTAGTAAACCCGCCGATGATCCGCAGCGTTGTGGTCTTGCCGCAGCCGCTGGGCCCAAGCAGTGTGAGGAATTCGGAATCGTTAATGTAAAGATTGATGTTGTCGAGAACCAGCTCGTCGTCAAACGCCATGCAGAGATTCCGCAGGCGAATCAACTCTTTGGACATTTATCCTCCCCCGTTCATAAAAAGATTTTTCGCCTCTTCTCTCTGTACTCACCGGACGACCCGAAGCGGGCCTGTATTTTTCGTTGAAATTTGGCATGTCGTAAATGGCAAGATTACTATATATAAAAAGGGGTAAAATGTCAACAAAAATTGTAAAAGATCCGTGGTTTTTCCACAAGTTTTCCCGGCAAAAGCAGCACCATTCCCATGCTTCTCTTTTTCCCGTTCCTTCACTGTCCGGCCAGCCGTTGCACAGGACAGAAAAATATGGTATACTGTCTATGATACCACTTGCGAAAGGAAGCGCCATGGACAAGAACGAAAAGACTGTGGAAACGGTATTTGACTATCTGCGCTGGCGGGGCGACCTGACCTTTGCGCAGGACGCGTTCAATGAGGTGGACAATCTCATTTTGTGCATCATCACCTATCTGAATTTCCGCCGGTTTGACATCCTGTGCAGCCGAAATCCCAACGACGCGGTGACGCTGGGCGAGATCGTATCCCGCATGACGCCGGAGGATGAGCAGCAGGGCCTGTCTCCCAACGACTACATTCCCCTGATGCAGGCGGCGGCCGATTCCGTCCGGTTCGGATCGGTGCGGATGTTTGGCTACGAGACGGTGCGGGACGAGGAACGGGAGATGCAGCTGGACGCGCTGTCCTTCCTTGTGCCGGACGGCACCCTCTTTTGTGCCTTTATGGGCACTGACCGGTCATTGGTCGGCTGGAAGGAAAATTTGAATCTCAGCTTTATGGACGCTGTCCCGGCGCAGGTAGGCGCAACGGAGTATGTGACAGACATGGCCGCCCATTGCCCTGACCGTCTTCTGCGGATCGGCGGCCATTCCAAGGGCGGTAATCTGGCGGCCTATGTCGCCATGCACATTCCGGAGGAGCTGCAAGCAAAGCTGCTGGACGCCTATAACAATGACGGCCCCGGCTTCCGCAAAAGTGTCACCGATACGGAGGAATACCGTCGCATCGCGAACAAGCTGCACACCTATATCCCCGCCGCCTCCATTGTGGGAATGCTGCTGGAGCACACGGAGGATTACGCCGTGGTGGCCAGCAACAGCCGCGCCGTCATGCAGCACGAGCCGCTGACCTGGGGCGTGCTGGGCAGCCGGTTCATTCGTTTGGAAAGCCGTTCGGAACTGGCCAAGATGTCCGATGACGTATTGCGGGAATGGACCGCCTCACTGACGCCTCAGGAACGGGAGGAGTTCTCCACAGCACTGTTCGACATGTTCACCCAGGGCGGCAAGCTGCGGTCACTGGAGGAGGTACAGCAAAAGGATCTGCTGCGCCGTCTGGCCGCCGACGGAAAGCAGAAGGGCATCGTCTCCGAAGTGCTGCGCCGGCTGATAGCCGATGTGAAAGAGGAGATGCTGCACACGGCGGAGGAAGGTCTGAAGGAAACAGCAGAGACGCTGAAGGAAACCGCCGAAAACCTCTATCAGGCGGGACAGAAGGCGCTGGGAAAACGCAAATAAAAGCAAAAGAACCGCCCGTAGGCGGTTCTTTTTATCCATGATAATACGTTTTGGCACAGTATTCCCGCCGAATGAGGATGCGTCCTTCATCGGTGAGCCAGTCCACAAAGTTGGAAAAGTTCCGCTCAATGATGGAAAATTTCAATTCATTTTTGGTGCGGATGTTCTCCCTCTGGCAGAAGGTGCTGATCCATTGGGCAAAGGTCATGCCGTCCGTCAGATCGTTCAGCAGCTCCTCGGCCTTGCGGTGGATAAAAGCGATGTTGCTGTCCACCAGCGGGGCAATATCCGTCACCACCGATTTGTGGGCCAGAATATAGGCGTCATACTGGGTCCGCCGCAGGAACTCCTTACTCTGAAGGTCACGGGCAATGAACATGGAGGTGGGCAGCTTGGCGCTGTCGATCTGCTGCTGATCGATGAGGCAGTCTCCCACATAGGCCACATTGTCCGGCGTCACCACGCCGATATGACCGGCGCTGTGGCCCGGCAGCTGCAAAATACCGAAGCGCACACCGCAGAAGTCGAGAAAGTCGTCCTCCGGGCCGATGATGGTATCGGCCACGAAGCATTCCTCCAGAAAGAACTCCCGGCTCTTGCCGTAGGTCAGCGCCACATAATTGGCCCGGTAAGCGTCCGGATTGACGGAGATACCCGCTTCGATGATATGAGCGGCGGCCTTTGCGCCGCAGCGCTGCTGCAAATAGCGGACGTTTCCGCTGTGGTCAAAATGCGCGTGGCTGCAAATAATGCCCCGCAGATGAAAGCCGCGGTCCTCGATCAGCGCCGTCAGTCCGGCCCGGTCCAGTTTGGCATAGCCGGTGTCGATCAAAATGATATCCGTATCCGTGACGCGATAGATGGGCAGCAGCGCCGTGGACGCCTCCGCCACCCAGGTGCGTCCCAGAACATGCCTTAATTCCATGGGATCATCGCTCCTCTCGTCGCCAGTATATCAGCTTTTTCGCCGAAGGACAATAAAAGAATCTGCAAAATTTTGATTTTCCCTCTATGCAAACGGGAAGAAATAAGGTAAAATAGCAGGGAATATAAAAAAGGAATACTTGCATAGGAGCGTAACACATGGACGAACCGAAATATAAACGTGTGCTACTGAAAATCAGCGGCGAGGCGCTGGCCGGCGACAAGCACTTCGGTCTGGATTTCAAGGTAATGGGCCGGGTGGCCGACGTGATCAAGGAATGTGCCGCCATGGGCGTGCAGATGGGCGTGGTCATCGGCGGCGGCAACTTCTGGCGCGGCGTAAAGAACGGCGAGGGCTACATTGAGCGCTCCCGGGCCGACCACATGGGTATGCTGGCCACAACCATGAACTGCATGGCCATGGCCGACGTGCTGGAGCAGAAGGGCGTGGACGTGCGGGTGCAGACAGCGCTGGAGATCCGCGCCGTGGCAGAGCCTTACATCCGTGCCCGGGCCATCCGTCATCTGGAAAAGGGCCGTGTGGTCGTCTTCGGCTGCGGCACCGGCAACCCTTATTTCTCCACCGATACCGCCGCGGTGCTGCGGGCGGCGGAGATCGACGCCGACGTGATACTGCTGGCCAAGAATATCGACGGCGTGTACGACAGTGATCCCGCCACCAACGCCAATGCCGTAAAGTTCGACGCCATCACTTATGACGAGGTGCTCAAGCGGCATCTGGCCGTCATGGATTCCACCGCCACCAGCATGTCCATGGACAATCATATCCCCGTGCTGGTGTTCGCCCTGAAGGACCCCTATAACATCGTCCGCGCCATTCGCGGTGAAAAAATCGGAACAATTGTCAAGGAGGACTGAAGAACATGTTGAAGGATGAATACAAGATCTACGAGGAAAAGATGAAAAAGAGCATCGAGTCCGTGGAGAACGATTTTGCCGCCGTCCGTGCCGGCCGTGCCAATGCCTCTGTGCTCAACCGCATCAATGTGGATTACTACGGTACCCCCACCCCGATCCAGCAGATCGCGTCCATCGGTTCCCCCGATCCCCGCACGCTGCTGATCACCCCCTGGGACGCCAACGCTTTGAAGGGCATTGAAAAAGCCATCCAGGAGTCCGATCTGGGCATCAATCCCCAGAACGACGGCAAGAGCATCCGTCTGGCTTTCCCCCAGCTGACTGAGGAGCGCCGTAAGGAGCTGGTCAAGCAGATCCGCAAATACACCGAGGGCGGCAAGGTGGCCATCCGCAACATCCGCCGCGACGCCATGGATAACTTCAAGAAGCAGCAGAAGGCCTCCGAGATCACCGAGGATGAGCTGAAGATCGCAGAAAAGGACTTGCAGAAGATGACCGACGACAGCTGCAAGGAACTGGATAAGCTGCTGGAAAACAAAGAAAAGGAACTGATGTCCGTCTGATGGGTCTGTTCCGGAAACGAGGAAATACGGCGGGGCAGGTGGACATGAGCCGCCTTCCCCGCCACATCGCTATTATTATGGACGGCAACGGTCGTTGGGCAAAGAAGCGTGGGCTTCCGCGCACTGCCGGCCATAAAGTAGGCGCGGAGACCTTCCGCGACATCGCCACCTATTGCAGGGAGCTGGGGGTGGAGTACCTGACGGTATATGCCTTCTCCACCGAGAACTGGAAGCGTCCCAAGGACGAGGTGGACACAATCATGGAGCTTCTGGAGCAGTACCTTCAGGAGGCCATCAATACTATGGAGCGGGACCACATTCGCCTGAAAATTCTGGGCGATACCGCGGCGCTGTCTCCCAAGCTGCAGCAGATGGTGGCCCAGACAAACGCCATCTCCACTCATTATCAGGGCTTTCAGGCCAACATCTGCCTGAACTACGGCGGACGCAGCGAGATCCTGCGGGCGGCACGGCTGTGCGCCGAGGCCGGCGAGGAATGGACGGAGGAGAACTTCGGCAAGTATCTCTGGTCCGCCGGCATTCCTGACCCGGAACTGATCATCCGCCCCAGCGGCGAGCTGCGCTTGAGCAATTTCCTGCTGTGGCAGTGCGCCTACAGTGAGTTCTACTTCTGTGATACCCTGTGGCCGGACTTTGACCGCGCCGCGCTGGACAGGGCTATCATCGACTATCAGGGACGTGACCGACGGTTCGGCGGCGTCAAATCATAACAAGGAGCATCTATGTTACAGAGAATTTTAGTGGCGGTGGTGGGGATCCCCCTGCTGTTGTTTGTGTTGATCATCGCGCCGGACTGGGCCACAGCGATACTGCTGTGCGCCCTGTGCGCCGTTGGTGCCCATGAGCTGCTGTCGGCGGTCTCCAGCAGGGAGATCGCCCGCCGCTGGTGGGGCCTGAGCGGCATCATGGGCGTAACGGTGATCCTGCATACATATCTGGGCGGTATCGGCGAGGCAGGTGCGGCGGCGCTGATGGCGTGGCTGCTGGCGGCATGGCTGGTCCTGCTGTTTGTCAGCGTGGTAGTGGAATACGGCACACCCCGGGCGCTGGCATTCCGGGATGTGTGCGCTATTGTGGCGGCAGGCGTCGCCATTCCCCTGGCCTTCAGCTGCCTGATGCGGATGCGGCTGATGGAGCATGGCGGCGGTATCGTGCTGATCGTGCTGGTGGCGGCGTTTTGCTCCGACTCGGCGGCGCTGTTTGCCGGGATGGCCTTCGGCAAACACAAGCTTGCCCCACGGGTCAGTCCCAAGAAAACGATAGAGGGCGCCGTTGGCGGTCTTGCAGGCGGTATGCTGGGCATGATCATCTTCCGCATCGTGTTTTTCCTGGTGACGGAGGTGCAGCTGAACATCGCGTGGTGCGTGGTGCTGGGGCTGGCGGGCGCGGCCATGGGCCAGCTGGGTGACCTGAGCTTTTCCGCTGTCAAGCGGGAATGCGGCATCAAGGACTACGGCCGTCTGCTGCCCGGACACGGCGGCGTGCTGGACCGGTTCGACAGTGTGATCTTTGCCGCTCCGGTGGTATGGCTCATCATCCGCAGCGTCACGCTGTATTGAGAGGCGTATGATGACAAAAACCATTTCCCTGTTGGGATGCACCGGTTCCATCGGCCGGCAGACGCTTGAAGTTGCCCGGGAACTGGGACTGCGGGTGGCCGCTCTGGCGGCCCACAGCAGCGTGGACCTATTGGAAGCGCAGGCGCGGGAATTCCACCCGCGCCTTGCGGTGCTTTACGATGACGATGCGGCAGATGCGCTGCGCCGCCGCCTATGTGATACGGATATCGAGGTGCGCTCCGGAGCAGAAGGTCTGCTGGCGGCGGCACAGGTGGAAGAAGCCGACACCGTGGTGACCGCCGTGGTGGGCAGCGTGGGGCTGGAACCCACCCTGGCCGCCATCCGCCTTGGCCGGCGCATCGCCCTTGCCAACAAGGAAACGCTGGTGTGTGCCGGTGAGCTGGTGATGGCCGCCGCCAAACAGTACGGCGCGCAGATCGTTCCGGTGGACAGCGAGCACTCCGCCATCTTTCAGTGCCTGCAGGGCTGCCGTGACCAAAGAGAGGTCAAGCGGCTGATCCTGACCTGCTCCGGCGGCCCGTTCTTCGGTATGACCTATGCACAATTGGAACGCATGACCCCCGGCGACGCGCTGAAGCACCCCAACTGGACCATGGGGGCCAAGATCACCATCGACTCCGCTACCCTGATGAACAAGGGGCTGGAGGTCATCGAGGCCATGCGCCTGTACAGCCTTCCTCTGGACCGTGTGGATACGGTGATCCACCGGCAGAGTGTGATCCACTCGCTGGTGGAGTTCCGCGACGGCGCTATGCTGGCCCAGTTGGGTACGCCGGATATGAAGCTGCCCATCCGCTACGCCATGACATGGCCGCAGCGCGCCGCGGCTCCGGAAGCGCCGCTGGATCTGCTGACCTGTGGGGCGCTGACCTTCCACGCGCCGGATACGGAGGCGTTCCGGTGCCTTGCCATCGCCAGGCAGTGCGCCGCTGCGGGCGGCACCGCCTGTGCCATCATGAATGCCGCCAACGAGGAGGCCGTATGGGCTTTCCTGCGGGGCGAGACCGGCTTCAACGGCATCCACCGCACCGTGGAATCGGTGTTGGACAAGGTGGCGGTGAAATATCAGCCAAGCCTTGCGGATATACTGGAAGCAGACCGTCTGGCCCGCGAGGCCGCAAGGGCGGTACTGAGACGATAAAGGAATTGTGATCTATGACGACCATCGTATATATTCTTGTGGCCATTTTCATCTTCGGCGTACTGATCGCCGTCCATGAGCTGGGCCACTTTCTGGCGGCCAAGGCCTGCGGCGTGACCGTCAACGAATTTTCCATCGGCATGGGGCCTGCCCTGTGGAAAAAGCAGAAGGGCGAAACGCTGTACGCCCTGCGGGCCATCCCCTGCGGCGGCTTCTGCGCCATGGAGGGCGAGGAGGAGGACTCCGACGATCCCCATGCCCTGTACCGGCAGGGATTCTGGGCCAAGCTACTGATTTTCGCCGCCGGCGCCATCATGAATTTTCTGGCGGGCCTTGTGATCTTACTGCTGCTGTACAGCGGTGCAAAGGCTTTCTACGACCCTACCATCACCGCCTTTGCCGAGGGCTGCCCGCTGCAGGCGGAGAACGGCCTGCAGGTGGGCGATACCCTGCTGTCCATTGACGGAGAGCGGGTATATATGTACAGTGACGTGGGGCTGCTGTTGAACATGAACCACGACGGCACTTTTGATCTGGTGGTGCGCCGGGACGGAGAAAAGGTTACGCTGACAGACTTCCCTATGGAAAAGCGGGCGTACACCGACCAGAGCGGCAGCAGCTATACCGGCTACGGCCTGTTCTTCGGTGTGAAAGAGGCCACATGGCGCGACCGGATCGCCAACAGCTGGAATAATGCCATGGATTTCGTGCGGCTGGTGCGGCTGAGCCTGAAAATGCTGCTGACCGGCGAGGCCGGTCTGCGGGATCTCAGCGGGCCGGTAGGCATCGTGTCCACCATGACAGAGGTGGGCGAATCGGCGGAGACGGTAGGGGCCGCCATCGGCGACATCGCCTATCTGGCAGCGCTGATCGCCGTGAATCTGGCGGTGATGAACCTGCTGCCGCTTCCCGCACTGGACGGCGGCAAGATTCTGTTTCTGGTGGTCAACGCCGTCTCCACGGCCATCTTCAAGAAGCAGATCCCCCTGAAGTACGAAAACTATATTCACTTTGCCGGGCTGGTACTGCTGCTGGCGCTGATGGCGCTGGTAACCTTCAGCGATGTATGGAAGCTCTTTACCTGAGAGGACGGATGACCTATGAGCAGACAAATGAACATCGGCGGCGTGACCATTGGCGGCGGCGCGGCGGTAGCCATCCAGTCCATGTGCAGCACCCGCACCGAGGATGTGGCCGCCACGGTGGCCCAGATACTGCGTCTGGAGCAGGCCGGCTGTGAGATCGTCCGGGTGGCGGTGCCCACTATGGAGGCGGCACGGGCCATCGGGCAGATCAAAAAGGCCATCCACATCCCGCTGGTAGCGGACATCCACTTTGACTACCGGCTGGCGCTGCAATGCGCCGCCGAAGGTGTGGACAAGATCCGCATCAACCCCGGCAATATCGGCTCTCAGGAGCGGGTACGGGCAGTGGCGGAGGCCTGCCGCCGGCATCATATCCCCATTCGCATCGGCGTCAACGGCGGCTCGCTGGAAAAACCGCTGCTGGAACAATACGGCGGCGTAACGGCGCAGGCGCTGGTGGACAGCGCCATGGGCCATGTGCGGCTGCTGAACGACTGCGGCTTTGACGACATCTGCCTGTCGGTGAAATGCTCCCATGTGCCCACCAACATGCAGGCCTATACCCTGCTGTCCCGGCAGACGGACTATCCCCTGCATCTGGGCGTCACCGAGGCGGGCACGCCGGAAATGGGCGTGCTGAAATCCGCCATCGGCATTGGCGGACTGCTGTGTCAGGGCATCGGCGATACCATCCGGGTCAGCCTGACCGCCGATCCGGCGGAAGAGGTCGTGGCCGCCAAACGCATCCTGCAGGCCATCGACATGCGCCGCAGCGGGCCGAACCTGATCTCCTGCCCTACCTGCGGCCGGACGAAATATGATATGATCCCCATTGCCCGTGAGGTAGAACGGCGGCTGCGGGACTGCACCAAACCCATCACCGTGGCGGTCATGGGATGCGCCGTCAACGGTCCCGGCGAGGCCCGGAACGCCGACGTGGGCATTGCCGGCGGCGACGGTGAGGGTCTGCTGTTCCGCAAGGGTGAGATCCTGTACAAGGTGCCGCAGGAGCATCTGGTGGATGCCTTGATGGCGGAGATCGAGAAACTGTAAGGTGGTAACTATGACGGATAAAATACCGTTTTTTGATTTTTTTGACCGCTTTCTGCCACCCCGGGAGCTTCGGCTGCTGCTGCATGACGCGGCGGTAACAGGCGGCGTGCTGGACCGGGACAGCCGCACCATGGAACTGGAGATTCAGTGCGGTGAAATGCTGCCCGGCGCCGCGCAGGAAGCGGTGCGGCAGCTGCTGATGCAGGAATACGACCTGCGCCAGCTGCGGCTCATGGTGCACACGCCCCAGTCCTCCGGAAAAAAATCCGGCGGCGAGGTGCTGATGGGCAAGCCCATCAAGGGCAAAGCCATTCCCATGGTGGACTTGAATCCCAAGATGGGCGTCATCGTAGTGGAGGGCAAGGTCTTTTCCGCCGAATTGCGTGAAACCCGGCGGCCGGGACAGTGGTGCCTGACCTTCGATATGACCGACTACGCCGGCAGCGTCACCGTGCGCAGATACATGGACGAAAAAGAGGCCAAGCCTCTGACCGGTCTCATCAACCCCGGCATGTGGCTGCGGGTACAGGGCACCATTGAGCTGACCCGAGACGGCAAGGATGTCCAGCTGCGGCCGCAAAATATCGCCAAGACCGTCCACGAGGGGCGCAAGGACACCAGTCCGGAAAAGCGGGTGGAATTGCATCTGCATACCCGTATGTCCAATATGGATGCCCTGACCGACACCGCCAGCGTCATCAAGCAGGCGGTCGCATGGGGTCACCCCGCCATCGCCATCACCGATCACGGCGTGGTGCAGTCCTTCCCTGACGCCTGGCACAACGCAGGCAAGATCAAGATCCTCTACGGCGTGGAGGGCTATTTTGTCAATAACCTGGATGACCGCATCGCCGTACACGGCGATCAGGATCAGCCGTTCAACGGTGAGATCGTCTGTTTCGACATTGAGACCACCGGCTTGAAGGTCACTACCGAGGCCATAACGGAAATCGGCGCGGTGGTGCTGAAAAACGGCGAGATCACGGACACCTTCCAGACCTTTGTCAATCCCCACCGCCGTCTGACGCCGGAGATCATCGGTCTGACCGGTATTACCGACGCCATGCTGGCCAACGCGCCCTCGTTGAAGGATGCCTTGACGGCGTTTTTGAGATTTGTGGACGGCCGTCCTCTGGCGGCTCACAACGCCCCCTTCGATATCGGCTTCATCCGCGCCGGGTGCGAAAAGGTGGGGCTTGACTTTGAGCCGACGTATATCGACTCGCTGATCCTGGCCCAGAATCTGCTGCCGGAGCTGCATAAGTATAAGCTGGATGTCGTGGCGGAGTATCTGGATCTGCCTGCCTTCAACCACCACCGGGCCTCCGACGATGCCGGGATGGTGGCCTATATGCTGATCCCCTTCTTTGAAAAAATGCGGCGGGAAATGCACATTGACCGCATTCAGCAGATCAACAATGAAATGCTGAAGCTGCGGCCGCAGGGCAGCAAGTCCAACCGCTTTCCCAAACACATCATCATTCTGGCTAAGAACAAGCTGGGCTTAAAGCATCTGTACCAGCTGATCAGCGCCTCCAACCTGAAGTACTTCCACCGGGTACCCACCATCCCCAAGACGGAGCTGGCCGCCCACCGGGAGGGTCTGATCATCGGCTCCGCCTGCGAGGCGGGCGAGCTGTTCCGGGCGGTGGCGGATCACCGGGAATGGGGTGAGCTGAAGCGCATTGCCAGCTTTTATGATTATCTGGAGATACAGCCCATCTGCAACAACAGGTTCATGCTGCGCAACGGTGAGGTGCAGTCGGAGGAAGAACTGCGGGACTTCAACCGCACCATCGTCCGGCTGGGCGAGGAATTGGGCAAGCCGGTATGCGCCACCGGCGACGTGCATTTTCAGGAGCCGGAGGATGAGGTATACCGCCACATTCTGCTGGCCAGCAAAAAATTTTCCGATGCCGACGCATCTCTGCCCATCTATTTCAAGACCACCGATGAAATGCTGGAGGAATTCTCCTATCTGGGGCCGGAAAAGGCCCACGAGGTGGTCATCGACAACCCCCGCAAGATCGCCGATCTGGTAGAGGAGATCGAACTGCTGCCGCCGGGCCAACTGTTCCCGCCCCGTCTTGAGAACTCCGAGCAGGAGCTGAATGACCGCGTGTGGGCCAAGTGCCATGCCATGTACGGGGAAAACCCGCCCCAGCTGATCGTGGATCGTCTGAATGTGGAATTAGGCAGCATTCTGGGTAAGTATGACGTGGTGTATATGTCCGCCCAGAAGCTGGTGCAGCGGAGTCTGGAAAACGGCTATCTGGTGGGCTCGCGAGGCTCTGTGGGCTCGTCGCTGGTGGCCTATATGTCCGGCATTACCGAGGTCAACTCCCTGCCGCCCCACTACTACTGCCCAAAGTGCCAGTATGTGGAGTTCCAGCAGGACAAGCAGTATGGCTGCGGCGCGGACATGCCGGACAAGGACTGCCCTGAATGCGGCACAAAGCTGAAAAAGGACGGCTTTGATATTCCCTTTGAGACGTTTTTGGGCTATGGCGGCGGCAAGGTGCCGGACATCGACCTGAACTTCTCCGGCGAATATCAGTCCCGCGCCCACCGCCACGCCATTGAGATGTTCGGCGCCACCCAGGTATTCCGGGCCGGCACCATCGGTACGTTGGCGGAAAAAACCGCCTTCGGCATGGTGAAGAAGTATCTGGAAGAGCGGGGCGAAACGGCCTCCAACGCGGAAATGAACCGCCTGACACAGGGATGCGTCGGCGTCCGCCGCACCACAGGCCAGCACCCCGGCGGTCTGGTGGTGGTACCCGATGATATGGACGTGGAGGATTTCACCGCCGTGCAGCATCCCGCCGACGATGCCGACAGCGACACCATCACCACCCATTTTGAATACCACTGCATGGAGGATAACCTGCTGAAGCTGGACATGCTGGGACACGATGATCCCACCATGATCAAGTACATGGAGGATCTCACCGGCGTCAATGCCCGGGAGATTCCTTTGGACGATCCGGACACTATGTCCATATTCACCTCCTCCAAGGTGCTGGGCTATGAGAACGACGAGATCCTCGGTCCCACCGGCGCCGTGGCCATCCCGGAGTTCAACACCCGGTTCACCCGCCAGATGCTGGTGGACACCCAGCCCACCAACTTCAACACGCTGGTGCGTCTGTCCGGCTTCTCCCACGGAACCGACGTGTGGCTGGGCAACGCCCGGGAGCTGATTGTCAGCGGTACCGCCTCGGTTCTGGAGACGGTGGGCTGCCGTGACGATATCATGCTGTATCTCATTTCCATGGGCCTTGACCCCAAGATGAGCTTCAAGATCATGGAGGCCGTCCGGAAGGGTAAGGTGAAGAAAAAGGGCTTTGAGGAGGGCTGGGAGGATGCCATGCGGGAGCATCAGGTGCCCGACTGGTACATCGAATCTCTGGCCAAGATCGGCTATCTGTTCCCCAAGGCTCACGCCGTGGCCTATGTGATGATGGCCTTCCGTATCGCATGGTTCAAGGTCCACCGGCCACTGGCTTTCTATGCCACCTTCTTCTCCATCCGGGCAAAAGCCTTTGACGCGGAGTACTGCTGCGCCGGTATCGACGCGGTAAAGCGGAAGATCAAGGAGATCGAGAACAACAAGGACGCCACCGATGTGGAGCAGAACCTGATGGTAACGCTGGAGGTGTGCTACGAGTTCTATCTGCGGGGCTTCCACTTCGACCCCATCAACATCTACGAGTCAGACGCCACCCATTTCCGCATCATAGGCGATAACGCCCTGCTGCCGCCTTTCGTATCGGTACACGGTTTGGGCGAAGCGGCGGCGCTGGCCACCGTGGAGCAGCGCAAGGGAAAGGAGTTCATCTCCATTGAGGAATTTGCCGCCACCTGCAACAAGCTCAGTAAGACCCATATCGAGCAGCTCAAGGCGCTGGGGGCCTTTGCCGGCATGGCGGAGACCAGTCAGGTCAGTCTGTTCTGAGGTACATTTTCCCCTTGATATACGCAAAAAAGATGACCGTCGGTGACGGTCATCTTTTTTGCGTATATCTTTTTATTCTGCTTTTTTCTTTTCCGGCAGCTGGATCTGTGCCAGGATCACAGCGGCAAACATGATGACGCAGCCGATGTACTCCCGGGCAGTCATCTGCTGGTGCAGGATGATAGCGCCGGAGATAACGGCAAACACGCTCTCGAGGCTGAGAAGGATGGTGACCACCGTGGGGTTGGAATCTTTCTGTGCCAAAATCTGCAGCGTATAGGCCACGCCGGAGGAGAACACACCTACATACAGGATCGGCAGGAAACAGGACAGGATGCCCTGCCAGTCCGGCACGGCAAAAATGGAGGTGGCGACGGAAACGTCACCGATGCCGTTGACGCCGAGAATGGCACAGACCACCTTGGCAATGGTCGCCCACACGGCCGCCACCAGAAACTGAACGCAGGAGAGCTTGAGGCCGTCCACCGTGGCGGTAAAGTGGTCGATGACCAGAATATGTATGGCGAAGCATACCGCACACACCAGAATCAGCAGGTCGCCGGGCGCCAGTGAAAAGTCGCCCTTGATGCACAGCAGATACAGTGCGATCACCGACAGCACCACAGCGATCCAGGTGGGCAGATTCACCTTCCGCTTGAAGAACAGTCCGAACACCGGCACCAGCACCACATACAGCGCCGTGATGAACCCGGCCTTACCGGCGTCGGTACCGGCCGTAATGCCCGCCTGCTGGAAGTTGGAAGCCACCGCCAGCGCCGTGCCGCAGCAGACACCGCCCACGATCAGATCTCTGCGTCCCCGTTTCTTTTCCGCTTCGGAAAGCTGGGGCTTATCCTTGTTCAGCTTGCCGGAGATAAAAATGATGACCAGCAGCACTACTACGGCGATATAGGAACGAACAGCGTTGAAGCTGAAGGTGTCGATAACGTCGGCGCACATATCCTGCGCCACAAAAGCCGTGCCCCAGATCAGGGCAGCCAGAATGGGAAACACCACCTGGCGAACTTGATTGTGTTTCATTGCGATTTGATCCTTTCTCTCTGAGGTATATGGAAATTACTCTTTCGGCGGGCCGGAATGCCAGCGGAACTTGTTCTCTTTTCCCTGTACCAGCCGGACGATGTTTTCCCGGTGGCACCAGATCACCAGCACCGACACCACAAGCGCCAGTGCGGTGTACAGCCAGTTGTGGTCAAACACAAAGAATGTGGAAAAGGGCAGGCTGGCCGCCGCGGCAAGAGAACCGAGAGAGACATACCGGCTCAGCAGCCACAACACCGCAAACAGGCCCCATGCCACCAGCGCCACCCGCCAGTCCAGCAGAAGGGCCAGCGTGCCGCCGCACAGGATACCCTTACCGCCCTTGAAACCATAGAAGGCGGGAAACATATGCCCCAGCTCGCAGCCGATGCCTGCCAGCAGCAGGCCCAGCGTCCAGTCACCGGCGATGAAGTCCATCAAAAAGCCGCCGATCAGGCAGGCCACAACGGTTTTGCCCATGTCCAGCGCGATGACGCCCAGGGCGTATTTCGCGCCGTAGGTGCGGTAGAAATTGGTCAGTCCCGCGTTGCCGCTGCCGTGGGAGCGGACGTCGTCCCGGATGACGAAGTGGGACACCATCACCGAGCCGTTGAAGCAGCCCAGCAGATACCCCAGCAGCAGCACGATGGCCGCCATCAGATAGGCCAGCAGCACAAAGCCGTCCTTATAGCCAGCAAAGCCGGTCATCCCTCTTCCTCTCCTTTCTGCCGGATGGTCATGATAATGGGCGTTCCCTCCAACCCAAACACGCTGCGGATCTGGTTCTCCAGATACCGGCGGTAGGAGAAGTGAAACAGCTTCTTATCATTGCAGAACACCACAAAATGGGGCGGTTTGATGCCCACCTGGGTCATATAGTAGATCTTCAGCCGGCGTCCCTTGTCCGTTGGCGGCTGCACACGGGTCTGGGCATCCGCCAGAACGCTGTTGAGCATACCGGTGGTGATACGCAGGGAGGCCTGGTCGTTGACATAGTTGATCAGCTCAAACAACCGGCTCACCCGCTGTCCTGTCAGGGCGGAGATAAACACAATGGGAGCGTAGGTCATAAAGCTGAGGTCCCGGCGGATATCCTCCCGCATACGGTCCATGGTCTTGTCGTCTTTCTCCACCGTGTCCCACTTGTTCACCACGATGATGCAGGCCTTTCCCGCCTCATGAGCCAGGCCCGCCACCTTGGTGTCCTGCTCGGTAACGCCGTCGTTGGCGTCGATCATAATGAGACACACATCGCTGCGCTCAATGGCCATCGTGGCTCGCAGAACGCTGTATTTCTCGATATTGTCGTCCACCTTGGACTTCTTCCGCATACCGGCGGTGTCGATAAAGTTGTACTTCCCTTGGGCGTTCTCAAAATAGCTGTCAATGGCGTCCCGGGTGGTGCCGGCCACATTGCTGACGATGACACGCTGCTCGCCCAGAATACGGTTGGTCAGGCTGGATTTTCCCACATTAGGCTTGCCGATGATGGCCACCTGAATCATGTCGGACTCCTCGTCCTCGTCCTCCTCCGGCGGAAAATACTTCAAACACTCGTCCAGCAGGTCGCCGGTACCGTGACCGTGCACGGCGGAGACAGCCACCGGGTCGCCGAGGCCCAGATTATAGAACTCGTAGAAATCCGGATCCACCGTGCCGGTGGCGTCCATCTTATTGACCGCCAGCACGATGGGCTTTTTGCTGCGCTGAAGCATACCCGCCACCTCCTGATCGGCGGCGGTCATGCCGGTTTTGATATCGGTGACAAAAATGATCACCGTGGCGTTGTCAATGGCGATCTGCGCCTGCTCCCGCATGAAGGACAGGATCTGATTGTCGGTGCTGGGTTCGATACCGCCGGTATCCACCAGACGGAACTTGCGGCCCAGCCACTCGCTTTCGCCGTAAATGCGGTCACGGGTCACGCCCGGCGTATCTTCCACGATGCTCAGGCGTCTGCCGATCAGCTTATTGAACAGCATGGACTTCCCTACATTGGGCCGCCCCACAATCGCGATCAAAGGTTTCGCCATGTTTATCCCTCCGTTTCCAAAATGGCGTCCAGCAGGTCGCCGCCGTCGGCGTCCACGATCCGGACGGGGCTGCCCAATTCATGCGACAGCCGCTCCACCGTATAGTCATCCAAAAAAACGGTCTCGCCGTGGCGCAGCATATGCACCGTCAGCAGTACCCGCCGTCCGGCCACCCGGCCCTGCAGCTGGGCGGCAATATCCTGCCCCGTCAGCAGACCGGTCACATCGATGGTGTGGCCGAAGAAATCGTTCTCCACGGCGATCACCTCCGCGTCCAGCCGTGGGAAATAGGCCTTCGCCTTGCCCATCAGTTCCCTCATAAAGGGCGCGGCGGCCACGCCGGTGGCAATGGTAAAGGGGCGGGACACAGCATCCGACTCCTCCATTTTCATGGCGGACAAAAATTCCTGCTCCAGCGAACGCAGCATCCCCACGCCGTTTTCCAGTTGGCGGTAGCCCTCGTAGTACTCCTCCTCCGGCAGGGGAAGTCCCGCCCGCAGGAACAGCTCGTCGGCACAGAAGAACCGTCGGGTACCGAAGCGCCACAGATTCTCCTGCCCGAATTCCTCCGCAATGGCGATGATCTCCCGGGCGCAGTCCCGGTCCACCGGCCGCAGCCTGGCAAGACCCTTGCGGTACTTGGTAATGCCCACCGGCACCAGAGAGCAGCTGGAAAACTGCCAGTCCGTCAGGTCCCGCAGGGTACGCCGCAGCGCGTCGCCGTCGTTCCAGCCGGGGCACACCACGATCTGCCCGTTCATGACGATGCCTGCCTTGCAGAAGGCCTTGATATACTCCAGTGACCGCTCCGCGTCCTTGTTGCCCAGCAGCGTACAGTGCAGCTGGGGATCCGTGGCGTGGACGGACACATTGATGGGGCTGATGTGCAGGTCGATGATCCGCTGAGCCTCCCGTTCCGAGAGATTGGTCAGCGTGGTATAGTTGCCCAACAGAAAGCTGAGCCGCTCGTCATCGTCCTTGATATACAGGGACGGCCGCATATTGGGCGGCATCTGATCCACGAAGCAGAACAAACAGTGGTTGGCGCACCGGTGCATCTCGTCCATCAGGTAAGTGGGGAAATTCAGACCCAGATCCTGCCCCTCCGCCTTGCGGATGGTGACCGTACGAACGTGGCCGTCCCGCTCAAGGCGCAGCACCGTCTCCGGATCGTAGCCGTAAAACCGGTAGTCCAACACGTCCACGATCTTGTGGCCGTTGATCTCCAGCAGCTGCTCGCCTGCGGTGATCCCGGCCTTTTCCGCCGGGGAATGGGGATCGATGGATGTGATAACGGTGCTCATACTGATGTTCTCTCCTGTAAAATGGCATATGGCGGCATGATAACCATATTATTATAGCCATTTTTCTCCCTATGCGCAAGATATAAACGCAAAAATATACCGTCTTTTGACAGTATACCCGGAATATGTTGGAAAGTAAAACGCATCATTTCGATGTGCATCATGAAAAAATGTTATGACCGTCTGATTGCTTCATCTTACCAGGGGCAAAAAAGTAAGGAGGGAAGAATTTCTTCCCTCCTAACAAGGACACACGGATTACTTGCCAGCGGCCACGGACTTGATCTCCTTGACCTGACGGCCATTGTAGGTACCGCATTCCGGGCACATTCTGTGAGGCAGATGCAGCGCACCACACTTGGGGCATGCCACCAGACCGGGAGTCGCCAGCTTCCACACGGAGCTGCGTCTCTTATTGCGTCTTTG
>CAMCSE010000034.1 GCA_945877515.1 uncultured Clostridia bacterium
GGGCCGCCGCTATTCAGTTGTGGAGAGGATCAACTCCTCTCATATACCAAGGACAAAAAAGAGCGTTTTGGCAGGGGTAATTAGAAATGTTTTTTCAAATATTTTCTCATGTTCTCCAAACCGCACTTGACAGACTCCTGCACAGAAGTTTTGCTTACACCCTCAGCCTCGGCTACCTCCCGATAGCTCTTGCCCTCAATGATACAGGCATCCACACGGCGGCCCTGGATCTCCGGCAGGGTGTTGAGGGCGTTCCAGAGAGCGCAGAAACGCTCCATGCGCTCTACCAACTCCTGCGGAGTGGGCTCGGACAGGCAAGCCGAGTATTCGATCCCATCGTCACAGTCGAGGGAATACTGCGCCTTGTTGCGGACGATCCGGCGCTGGTGGGCCAGTTCATACAGCTTGTCCGCCCGCAGCTCGGCGGCCACTTCATCGGAAACCTCGATATATTCATCATGGGTGTACCAAGCGTAAAAGTCTTTCAAATTGATAGTAGTCATTATGTATTCCTCCATTCAGATTTTTGGGTGGGTGAGCAATCTGAACGGAGGGGCGGCGGTGATCGGCAGCCGGGGCCGCCCCTGCCTACCTCGGGACAACTTGTCTCGAAGCGGGAACGCAAAAACGCACTCGTATGGCGTGAAGCCATACGAGTGCGTGAAATGACATTATTCTCAATGTACTGATAGATTTCGCGTCCATTGCCGGACTGCGCCGCAGGGGGAGCTACGCTTTTTTTAGCTGGTGAAGATCATGCGAACTATAAAAAAGCAAAATGAACACGACGATCCCTCCTTGGAAACCGCCGTGTTCCTAAAAATGGGCGACTTTATCACGCCCTCCGAATTCCAGTTTTTCAAAAAAGAAACGGCGGTCGAAATGTGATATTCAACCGCCGCTACATCTCAAATCGCAAGATCGCTGTCGTAGGCAACGGTTTTGTGTTTGGGGTGTTTTGTTTTCAAAAAGAGAAAGAGCCGATAATCGCAGCTCATGGCTGGCTGGTTATCGGCTCTGCGTCTTTGCGTCTGGCTCTTTGATAACTGTGGTTTTCATTTTTTTCACATGGACCAAAGTTTCTTGTTTGCATTTGGGACAGAATAGTGGGAAGTTATTTAGCTCCGTATCTGGGCGTATTCTTGTCCGGGTGTTATTACCACAAACAGGACATTTGATCCATTTATCGTTCATCAAAGTTCTTACCTCCATGATATGTTTATGTATTGGGTTCATCGCATGATCCAGGCATTGATTGCCGGCAGTATTTCCTTGCACCGGGAAAATACATTGTATAGCTCCCGTTCCGGTAGCGGGGAATCTATACATCCGATTTCAATTGTGATCGATGGAATCCCTAGCTCGTCTATGGCCCAATCCTTAAAGCCTGCACCATCTGTTCCATCATTTTTTTCCAAAGGGTAGCCGGTTATCTTTTGTATAAATTGAGCAGGAGATTTGGACATATTATTTACTGGCACTTTCTCCCCGTACTGGTAGTAAATCACGCTTCCGCTTGAGTGCAGGCTGATTGTAGCATCAAAGTCGTATTTAAGTGTATAATCACGCAATGCTATGCTCTCAGCCGCCAAAAAGGAGTTTGAGCTACGGTATTGTTCAGAAGATGGGGACGCTCGCCCGCTACTATCATCCCAACCAGAGGGGAAGTTTCGATTGAGATCGATACCCTTGGCATTGGCTTTCCACACGCTTGCATAATCTGTGCTGTTCAAGATGGTGTACCCCGATGCCTTGTCTTTTTCATAAATTACCTGTTGTAATTCGTCCAATTCCCCGCTTTGGGAAATGGTAACACCATTGGGATTTACCATGGGGATGATATGGTAGCAAACCGTCCTGGCATCAAAATAATGTTGCGCCAAAGAATAGTCTGCGATTGCTATAGATAGCCATGCGGTTAAGTGCTCTCGTCCGTGCATAGCACCTTGAACCAAAACATGATATTTGGCGTCTGGATTTCCGATCAGCAGTACCGGGATTTCTCTGCCCAATTCGCTTGTACCAATCACAGAATTAGTGACGATGTTTGGATATAGTGCTTGAAGCTGGGCAATATCATCTATCATCTGCTCATAGGAATACAGACAAGTAGGGGTAACAACCTTTAGGCAGTCGGAAAAATAGCTATCACTTGTCGGCTTTATGTAATTGGCAAGGACATAGCCTTTGGTGCCCTGATAAGACACTAAAGCATATTTTCCGCACCATTCCTCAAATATGATGTTCGCTCCAACAGGTATTTTGGTAATGATGTTTTGGCCTCCCGGCCTAGAACGCAGACTTATAAATTCGTCACAGTTGGGTGTCCATTGGATTGTTGCAGCGGCGAACCTACCAATAGGCTGAATATATCCCGCTGCAACATATCCACGGAGCCCTTTATAATCTCTACCAATGCAAACTCACCCGTCCAACCAAGAAGTGTAAATTGAGCATTGACAGGTATTCGTGCAATGGATTCAGAACTGGAACTTGGTTCTGTCCGCAAATTGATATATTCGTTACAATCTGCATACTAAGTAGAAATGACTGACGGATCAAAACACTCCTCTGGTGGGTACTCCGTTTCATCGGAGAAGTGCCACCATTCTTTATAATATCCGGAGAAACCATGTTCTTCCATTGTCCTTTGGAGCAGTAAGGCGTTTTCTGCTGTGGTAGGACTGCAATCGGAATAGTCTCGGTCTGCCAAAGCCGAGAAATCATCAAAGCCTGTTGGCATTTCCAATTCGTTACCTTGGGCATCTACCAAAGTAATATCAACTGTATTGCCCCGGCTGTGGGAACTATATTTCACATTGGGGTTTGAAACAAAATTCGGGTCTGGATAGACCTCCCATAGTTTGAATTGTGCCGCAGGTGGACGAAAGGCATCCCATATTTTAAGATATACATCATGCTCTGCCAACGCTTCACTGACAGCCATCAGTTTCTTGACTGTTCCATACCGCAAATAGGCATCTTGGAAATCATATATGACTTGTCCGGTAAAATTATCTTTTGTCGCATATTTTAGTTCCACCACTATTTCCGGGATATAATCGGTTACTGCGACAAAATCGGTATCTTTGAGTTGCTGCTCCGGCAAAGGTAGCTCTGTTGGCAGTGGGATCGTTTCTGTTGGTTGTTGAACTGGCTCCGTTTCTGTTGGGGATGTCGGTGGATCTGTTTCGATATTCGAGGTAGATGGTGAGGTTGGAGTGCTATTGTCCGTACCCATTTCAATAAGGAATAGGTTTTTACATCCGCAAAGAGCAGCTAAACAAGCTAGTAATAGTATTACGCTAACAATCTTTTTCATTATAAGAATCTCCGCTGTGTGACCGCATACTTTGGGACGAACTGTCCCAAAGTTTCGATCCATACGAGCTTATCAAGGAAATAGTTGCAAATATTATGATTTTTCCTTCAAAAGCTCATATACATAGTAATCGGTTGATACTTCGCTTGAATCTGTCTTGACAACGATTTTTTCGTTATCAAACCAGTATGCGCTGTGCTCATTCACAGTATTATTGTTTTCCCGTGAGAACTGAATACACACCTTGCGGTCAAAATCCAAAACGCCAATGTATTCAAAAACATTTCCTGTCTTTTCACCGAAGATCAGAAGTTTTCGGCCATCGGGACTTGGAATGCCGCTGATATACGGAAAGCTACCGGGCCATTCAAAATCTGCAATCATAGTTGTTGTTCCATTTTTCAGATCAACAATATAGGTGTTCTGGGCTGCATCCACTTGAATTGCAAAACAACTACCGGCATACATATTTCCTGTTGCAAAGGGGGTGTTGAATCCCAAGAACAGGGTTTCTCGGTCAGAGAGGATCGGCATTTCCTTTTTCTCAAAGGTATTCAAATCAATCGACCATGCCTGATACTTTCCAAAGGAACCAGATGCAGAAGTGGCATCCTCGTTATACCAACATACAAGGGAATCGTTGACCAGAGTACAATCGGTAATCGGCCCCCCGGAAAGGTCAGCCACATTATAAAGTTTCTTTGTCAGCAAATCTACATAGTACACGGTCTGTTCCTGGGTAATAAACAGCATCTTAGTTTGATCTTCCGAGGTAGCGGCCTTCAAAATCTCATTGACATTTTCAGCGCCTGTCCCGGCAAGCACATCTGTTACGATTCCGGTTTTCAGATTTAGAAACGCCGGGTAATTCGTAAACTGATAGCCTTCTTCATCATTTTGCGTCCAGCAATAGAACAGCACCAATGTTTTTTCGGGCGATCCTGCAAAATCATCTATGAAATACTGTGCGCTCGGCTCCATATAAGTAATGATTGTTCTGCCATCCACTTCTGTCCATTCAAAATCGGTCTGGAATGTAAATCCATTGACCTCCAATGTTTTATTGAAGTGATTGGTCTCCAGTTTTATTGGCAGGCTCTACCTTTCCTGCCTTGGGGGGCTCGTCCACTTTCCCAGCGTCGGGAATATTCTTTTTATCGTCAGCCACCTAAAAACCTCCTTTGTTGTAAAATAGAAAAAGCCAGCCCGATGGCTGACCTGTGGGGGCGCCCCTCCTTTCTTGTTGGAATATATGAAACGCCGCCCGTAGTCCCGTTGGGCGGCAGTTATTTAAGAGCCACAACTCCTTTAACAGCCAAAAGTATCTGCTTAGGAACTTTAAGGGAAATGTCATTGACTCCTTCTGTCCACTCCCCGGCATAGTAAAGAAAGCCATAGAAAAAGTCAAAAAGTAATGATATAATAAACCATATATAGCGGTACCCGACCTTGATCAACAGAGAATACACTCGGAAGTGATAAAAATGGAATTGAAACGCTATAAGGGCTCCCTGACCGTCGAACAGCTAATAATCGCACATAAAAAAACAAAATCTAATGCCACTTCTTTATACAAGGAAGCACAGCTTTTGTTTGAAAACAAGATGTATGCCCGATGCTATTTCTTGCTTTGTATTGCAAATGAAGAACTTGGAAAGAGCATATTTGTTGTAAGTGCCATTGTTGATTTAATTGCAGGGAAGATTGATTGGCATAAATTTTGGAAAAAGTTAAGGAACCACAAAAGCAAAACTGGAATGATTGAGTTTTTTGAAAACATATTTGTATCATCGGACGATAACTTAACTCCCTGGAAAGAACTTGAGCAAAGAATACCTACTCTTGAAGAATTAAAAATGGCAAGCCTTTATTCTGATATGTTCCAGAATGATTTTTTCGATCCGGAAGAAATTATTACTTTTAATTTGGCTAAGTCTACCCTCGAATTAACCGGACACCGAATAGAATTCATAAATACCATATCGCCTCCTGATAACATACTTCGTTTGGCGAAAAAAGAAGATATTCTGGCATACAGAACCAAATTAAAAGAAATGGGTATGGAAATTGATTTTTAGGATAAAAACCTCTTGCTTGCTGCCCTAAAACCATTGATATGACTGGGTTTTTCCAGATCCTATAATTACACTCCGACCAAAGGAAGTGCTTTCAGAGATGAAAGCGCTTCTTTTTTTGTTGCCGGGTATTGGGAACGAAAGGCCCCTTGCACTAAAATAAGCGGCCAAAGGCCGCAGTACCGCAAAGCACATGCCCTTGGGGTACAGACTGGTACAGTAATCCGTCCCTCTGCAATCGAGTCGCCATGCCCGCTTGCAGGGCGGGGTACCCTCACCCCGCTGCACAAGGGAGACGGATTCCCACGCCAGTGTGAGCACTGGCTCGAAATGACACGGGCGGGGCGATGTGGGACGAAACGGGACGTCGAGGACGCCGTCCCCTACGAATGACAGTTTTTTCGACAGTCTAAAGGCGCACCCCGGAGGGTGCGCCTTGTGTGTTTTTCTTAGAATTCCGCGTTGCCCACGGTGCGGGGATGCAGCTCCACGTCGCGGATGTTGCTGACGCCCGTCAGGTACATCACCATGCGCTCGAAGCCCAAGCCGAAGCCCGCGTGACGGCAGCTGCCGTAACGCCGCAGGTCGCAGTACCACCAGTAGTCCTCCGGCTTCATGCCCAGCTCCCGAATGCGGCTCTCCAGCAGCTCCAGACGCTCCTCGCGCTGGCTGCCGCCGATGATCTCGCCGATGCCGGGGACAAGGCAGTCCGCCGCGGCCACGGTCTTGCCGTCGTCGTTCAGGCGCATGTAGAACGCCTTGATCTCCTTGGGATAGTCGGTGACGAACACCGGCTTCTTGTAGACCTGCTCGGTGAGGTACCGCTCGTGCTCGGTCTGAAGGTCGGTGCCCCACTCCACCTTGTAGTCGAACTTGTCGTTGTTCTTCTTCAGGATCTCCACCGCGTCGGTGTAGCTGACGCGGCCGAAATCACTGGAGGCCACATGCTCCAGACGCTCCTTCAGCCCCTTGTCCACGAAGCTGTTGAAGAACTCGATCTCCTGCGGACAGCGCTCCAGCACCCGGCGGATGATATGCTTGATCATGGCCTCGGCCACGTCCATGTCGCCGGCCAGATCGCAGAAGGCCATCTCCGGCTCGATCATCCAGAACTCGGCGGCGTGGCGCTGGGTGTTGGAATTTTCGGCGCGGAAGGTGGGGCCAAAGGTGTACACATCGCCGAAGGCCATGGCGAAGTTCTCGGCGTTCAGCTGGCCGGACACGGTCAGGCTGGTCTTTTTGCCGAAGAAGTCCTGGGAGTAGTCCACCTGCCCGTCCTCGGTCTTGGGGACGTTGTTCAGATCCAGGGTGGTCACCTGGAACATCTCGCCGGCGCCCTCGCAGTCGCTGCCGGTGATGATGGGGGTCTGCACATAGACGAAGCCCCGGCTCTGGAAGAACTCATGCACCGCGTAGGCCGCCACGGAGCGGACGCGGAATGTGGCGGAAAACAGGTTGGTGCGGGGACGCAGGTGCTGGATGGTGCGCAGGAACTCCACGCTGTGACGCTTCTTCTGCAGGGGATAGTCCGGCGTGGACTTGCCCTCCACCTGGATGGAGTGCGCCTTGACCTCCAGCGGCTGCTTGGCGTCCGGCGTCAGCACCACGGTGCCCTTGACGATCAGCGCCGCGCCCACGTTCTGCGCCGCGATGTCCTTGTAATTGTCCAGCTCCTCGGCGGACATGACCACCTGCAGATTCTTGAAGCAGGAGCCGTCGTTCAGCTCGATAAAGCCGAAGGTCTTCATATCCCGGATGGTGCGCGCCCAGCCGCACACGGTGACTTCCTTGCCGCTCAGCGCTTCCTGATCGGCAAAGATCGCTGCGATCCTCATACGTTCCATATCGTTTCACCTTTTTCTGTGTATTTTTGCGGTAAATTTTGCAGTAAATAGTATTATAACCCAAAGCAGAGTGTTTTACAAGGCTGATTTTTGCAAGAACGCGGCTCCCCGTTCCGGGGAGCCGCGCTTTTTCACCGTATGCCCGCGATGAACACGGCGGGATCCTTATCCCGCTGCGCCTTTGCCCAGGCCAGCATCTCGCACACGTCCACAGCGCCGGTGACCACCGCGCCGTTTTCCCACGTCTCCGCCGTGTGCGCCCGTAGGAAGTCGTCGGGCGCCGCCGTGCGCACATAGTAGGGGTGCGCTTCGCCGCCCACCAGCGCCGCAGGTGCGGCCTTGTCCGTGTAGAAGCCACGCTTGCCGGAGAGCACCGTCAGGCAGTCCTGCACCACGTTGCTGGCGGTGGGGAACCGGCCGGCGCCCTGCCCGTAAAAGCTCTGGCGTCCCAGCTTCTCCGCCTCGTAGGTGATGAGGTTGAAGTTGGCGGGCACCGCCGCCTCCAGATCGTCCGCGCCCACCAGCGCCGGCTCCACATAGGCGCACACGCCGTCCTGGGCGCTTTCGGCTCTGGCCAGCAGCTTGCAGGCGAAGCCGTGGGACTTGAAGGCCGCGATATCCGCCGCCGTCACCGTCCGGATGCCGAAGGTGGGGATGGCCTTCTCCTCCAGCGCCGCGTCAAAGGCGATGTTGGCGGAGATGCACAGCTTGCGCCGGATGTCGTCGCCGTCGATGTCCGCCGAGGGGTCGGCCTCGGCGTAGCCCAGCGCCTGCGCCTCCTTCAGGATGGCCGGGAAGTCCACGTCCGCCTTGTGCATGGCGTCCATGATGAAGTTGGTGGTGCCGTTCATGATGCCGCCCACGGCGCACACCGTATCCAGCCGCTTCACCCGCTCCAGATTCACCAGCCACGGGATGCCGCCGCCCACGGCGGCGGTGCAGCGCAGCGCCACGCCCTGCTTCGCCGCCAGCGCGGTCAGCTCCGTATAGTACGCCGCGATCAGCGCTTTGTTGGCTGTGACCACATGCTTGCCCCGCTCCATGGCGGCGGTGACGTACTCATAGGCCGGGTGCAGCCCGCCCATGACCTCCACCACCGTGTCGATGGCGTCGTCGTTGAGGATGTTGTTCACGTCAAAGGTGACGGCGCTCTCCGGCAGCCCCGCCTTGGGACTGCGCAGCAGCACCCGCTTCACGCAGATATCGTCTCGCTCCGCGGCCAGCTCCCATACGCCGCCGCCTACCACGCCGAAGCCCAGCAGACCGATGTTCATAGCACTACCTCCTTGGAATATCCGGGGATGATTTTTGCCCATTGTACCCGCGAAAGATGCGGCTGTCAAGACAAAAAGCCAGCTTGTTGAAAAAATCCCAACGGTCTTTTTCAACAAGCTGGCTGCAAAACAGCGAAATAAATAGCTGTATTTTATTTCGCTGTTTTGGTCGCTGCGGCGGGTGATTGAACGCGAAAGGGAACCCTGACGGTTCCCTTTCACACTATCCTTCCCTCCGATACTTGTAACCAGGCAGGTTTTTCGACAGGCTGCCGCCCGTAATCGTAACCCTGCGGTTACGGGCGTTTTTTATCCGATGAGCTTTTCAATCTCCGGCTGGGAGACAAAACCGATGGACTTGTCCGTCAGCTGGCCGTTTTTGAACACCAGCAGCATGGGGATGCTCTCCACGCCGTAGGCCGCAGCCAACCCCATGTTCTCGTCCACGTCCACCTTGGCCACGGTGATCTCCGGATGGTCGGCGGCCACCTGCTCCAGCACGGGCCCCAGCATCCGGCACGGACCGCACCAGTTGGCCCAGAAGTCCACCAACACCGTGCCGCCGGACTCCAGCACCTTCTCGCGGAAGTCGCTCTCGTTTACATGGATCAATGCCATTTCCGGCACCTCCTTTTTACACTTTCTTTTCCAGGCATACCAGCTCCACACCGGGGATGCCGTTGAACGTGCCCGCCACGATGCCGGCCTCGGTATAGCCCAGCCTGGCGTACAGGGCGCGGGCGGGCGTGTTGCGGGCGTTGGTGTCGATGCGCAGGTACGGGCGGCCTGTCGTCCGCGCCAGCTCCTCGTAGAAGCGGACGAATGCCGTGCCGCAGCCTCTGCCCTTTACGGCGGGATCCACCACCAGCGTGTGCAGCACCAGCACCTGCTCCGGCGGCGCGTCATGCTGCCAGCGGCACCGGCTGTACTGCTCCATCTGGCTCTGGTCGATCTTGGCGGCGGCCGTCACGCGGCCCTCGCGCTCCATGACGTACAGCGTCCCGGCGCGCAGGGCGTCCCGCGCCGTCTGCTCCGTGGGGTACACGCCCCGCGTCCAGCCGGTGGACAGCAGACCCTGCTCCTCCCTGTCCAGCAGCGCATCGTAGATGGCGGTCACGGCGGGGATGTCCGCCTCTGTCGCCTTGCGTACCATATCAGGATGCCCTCCTTATTTGGTATATATCCATACCGCCAGCGCGATCTGCGCCAGCAGGATGGCCGGTATGCCCCAGACAAAGTACCAGTGCTTCGTCTTGTGGTGAAACACCCGCATACCCAGCAGCGCGCCGATGCTTCCGCCCAGCAGCGGCAGCAGAAACAGCGTCTTTTCCGGCACCCGCCATTTGCCCTTCCTCGCCCGGCGCTTGTCCGCGCCGTAGACGATGAAGGTCAGCAGGTTGATGACGGCCAGCCAGACCAGCAGCACCGTCCAGCCGACGGAAGCGGACGCGGCAGCGCCGCTCACTTCTTCAGCTTGGCCAGCTCACAGGCCGTGGCCGTGGCCAGCTTCGCGTTGTTGTACACCAGCTGGATATTGGCAGCCAGACTGCTGCCGCCGGTGATGTCCTTGATCTTGGCCAGCAGGAACGGCGTGGTGGCCTTGCCGTGGATGCCCTGCTCCTTGGCATCCTCCACCGCCTCGTTGATGGCCTTGTTGATCACGTCCGCGTCCATGGAGTACTGCTCGGGGATGGGGTTCGTCACCAGCATGCCGCCCCGCAGACCCAGCTCCTGCTTGACGTGGAAGGCCTGCGCCAGCTGCTCAGGCGTATCCAGCCGGTAGTCCACCTTGAAGCCGGACTTGCGGGTATAGAAGGCGGGCAGTTCCTCGGTCTGATAGCCGATGACGGGCACGCCGTGGGTCTCCAGATACTCCAGCGTCAGCCCCAGATCCAGAATGGACTTGGCGCCTGCGCACACCACCATCACAGGGGTCTGCGCCAGCTCCTCCAGATCGGCGGAGATGTCCATGGTGGTCTCGGCTCCGCGGTGCACGCCGCCGATGCCGCCGGTGGCAAACACGGAGATGCCCGCCATGGCCGCGATCATCATGGTGGTGGTCACGGTGGTGGCGCCGTCGCGTCCCTCGGCCACCAGAATGGGCAGGTCGCGGCGGCTGGCCTTGGTGACGCCCGCGCCGGTCTTGCCCAGATAGTCGATCTCCTCCGGCGTCAGGCCGGCCTTCAGCCGTCCGCCGATGATGGCGATGGTGGCGGGCACCGCGCCGCCGTCGCGGATGATCTTCTCCACGTTCAGCGCCGTCTCCACGTTCTGGGGATAGGGCATGCCGTGGGAGATGATAGTGCTCTCCAGCGCCACAACGGGCTTACCGGCCTTCAGAGCCTCCTGCACCTCGGGGGCGACATCCAGATAACGGTTCATAATACGTTCCTCCTTATGATCTATGCAGATGTGTTATTTCGCAGTGTTTACGATGTATTCGATGCTCTCCCAGCTCATGCCGGGGTGGATCGTCTCCGACGCCGTACACGCCAGCGCGCCCGCACCGGCGGCCATCCGCGCGCACTCGGCCAACGGCCTTCCGTGGGCGATGCACGCGGCCAGCGCCGCGGCCATAGCGTCGCCGCCGCCGGTGGCATTGGCCACCTGTACCTTCGGGCAGGGCAGCCGCACGCTGTGTCCCTGCCGGTCGGCGGCGTACAGCCCGTCGCCGCTCAGGGAGATATACACCTGCTCCACGCCCCTGTCCAGCAGGGCGGCGGCAGCCTTTTCGATGTCCGCCTCGTCCCGGATGGGCACGCCGCTGAGCAGCTCGGCCTCCATGCGGTTGGGCTTCAGCGCCGTCAGCTTATCCAGCACCGGCAGCAGCTTGGGCGCCTTGATGGTGGACACCGGGTCGGCCAGGATGGGCGCAGTGCAGTGCTGGCACAGCCATTGCAGCGACGCCTCCGGCAGGTTCGTCTCCACCACCACCAGACCGGCGTGGTTGATGAAATCCAGCCGCTGGCGCAGGAACTCCGGCGTGATGTGCTCGTAGATACCCATGTCGTTCACCGCCAGCGCCATGTCGCCGTCGCAGCCGTCGATGAACAGGTACGTGCCCGTGCGCCCGCCGGGGATCACCGCGCTGTGGGTCAGGTCAAGGCCGATATCCGCCGCGTTTTCCCGCACGGACTGGGCGAAGCTGTCCTGCCCCAGCACCGTGACCATGGACACCTGCTCCCCCAGCAGGCACAGGTTGTGGGCGATGTTCCGCCCCACGCCGCCCAGCGACGTGGTCACCCGGCCGGGGTTGGAGTCCCGCGCCACCAGCGGCGCGGCGGACACCGCGCCGATGTCCATATTCACGCCGCCCACCACCACGATGTAGGGCGCCTCCCGCAGCAGGTAGCCCCGCCCGGCGATGTATCCCTTTTTCATCAGGTTGGAGATGTGAACGGCGGCGCTGGAGCGGGTGATGCCCGCCTTGTCCGCCAGCTCCTGCTGGGAGATCAGGGGATTTTCCCGTATCCATTCCAGCAGCTGACGCTCCCGCTGTGTCATAGCACCGCCTCCTAAGCAAAATTCGTTTTCTAATCGTATGCTTATTATATACACACATGCTGCCTTTGTCAACAAGGAAAACGCCCCGAAGGGCGTTTTTTATTGTCCGGTACGGCGCTGCCGCGCCGGGAGACGGATTCCCACGCCAGTGACACGGTCACTGGCTCGGAATGACAGCGCGGCGCTGCCGCGCTGATGGGACGTCGGGGACGCCGTCCCCTACGAGGTGCGGAGTCGGGACGTTAGGGACGGCGGGGCGCGCTTTACAGCTCTTGCGTCACATCCCGCAGCCACGCGGCCACCTCCGGCTCCAGCAACGGCGACAGCGTGTCGTACACCCGCCGGTGGTAGTCGTTCAGCCACGTCCGCTCCTCCGCCGTCAGCAGCGACACGTCCAGCGCGTCCCGGTCGAAGGGCGCCAGGGTCAGCGTTTCGAAGCGCAGGAAGCGCTCCTGCTCCGCCGGCTGCACCAGCAGCAGGTTCTCGTGGCGGATGCCGAACGCACCCGCCTCGTAATATCCCGGCTCATCGGAGAGGAGCATCCCCTCCTCCAGCGCCGGGTGGGGTATGCCCTCCACGAACCGCCAGCGGAAGGACGGCGGCGACTCGTGGACGCTGAGCACGCAGCCCACGCCGTGGCCGGTGCCGTGGTCGTAGTCCAGTCCCTGTTCCCACAGAGGCATCCGCGCCAGCGCGTCCAGATTCTCCCCCATGACGCCCCGCGGGAACCGCGCCATGGCCAGCCGGATATGTCCCCGCAGCACCAGCGTGGACATGCGGCGTTCCTGCGCCGTTACCTCGCCCAGCGCCACGGTGCGGGTCACATCGGTGGTGCCGCAGCGGTAGTGCCCGCCGCTGTCCACCAGCAGCAGCCCGTGCCGCTGCAGCGGCACGTCCGTCTCCTCCGTGGGCTCATAGTGAACCACCGCGCCGTGGGCGCCGTAGGCGACGATAGCCGGGAAGCTGTCCTCCCGAAATTCCGGCTGCGCCGCCCGGCACCGGTGCAGCAGCGCCGCGGCGGACAGCTCCGTGTAGTCCTCCGGATGCGTTTTCATGTGGTACAGGAACCGGCACATCGCCGCGCCGTCCTGCACATGGGCGCGGCGGAAGCCCTCCTGCTCGCCGGCGGACTTCACCGCCTTGCGGCGGGAGGCCGGGCTGTCCGCGTCCAGCCACTCTGTATGGGCGAGGCACCCGGCGATGCGGGCGTTGGCCGTGGCGCTGTCCGCCATGACCCGTGTGCCGGCGGGCAGCGTCTCCAGCAGCGCGTATATGTCCCCGTAGGGGCGCAGCGCCACGCCGTCCGCCGCCAGCTGCCGCCGGATGTCCTCCGGGAAGCTCTCCGCCTGGGCGCACAGGACGGCCTCCTCCCTGCCCAACAGCAGAAAGCCCAGAAACACCGGCGTACACGCCACATCTCTGCCCCGCAGCTCCAACGTCCACGCCGTGTCCGTCAGGTCGGTGAGCAGCAGATACGACGCGTCCCGCGCCGCCATATCCTGCCGCAGCAGCGCCAGCTTCTCCCGCCGGGTCACGCCGCTGTCAAATGCCCACACCGGCGCGGCGGACAGGGGCGGTCTGTCCGACCAGACGCTCTCCGCCGGGTCAAAGTCACCGTCCATGCGGACGCGCTTGCCCGCCAGCGCCTTTTCCAGCGTGCGATACAGCTTTGTGCTAACGGTGCGCCCGTCAAAGCCCAGCGCGCCGCCCTCCGGCAGTCTCTCCGCCAGAAAAGCTGACAGCGTGGGCACGCCCGGCTGTCCGGCGCGCATGAGTTCAATGCCGCTGCCGGTCAGCTGCCGCTCCGCCTGCAGGAAATAGCGCCCGTCCGTCCACAGGTACGCCTCCTCCGCCAGCACCAGCAGCGTGCCCGCCGAGCCGGTGAAGCCGGAGAGGTACGCCCGCGTCTTGAAGTAATCGCCCACATACTCCGAGCTGTGAAAATCGTCCGTGACCACCACGCAGGCGTCCAGTCCGCGCAGCGCCATGCGCTGCCGCAGCAGCGCCAGTCGTTGAGAAACAGTCTGCATTTGCATCACCCTTCTTTCGGGGACAGTATACCATATCCGCCGCGAAAAAACATCCGTTTTCCAAATTTCCTTCTCGTATAACGTCCGCTGCTTCCGTGTACAATGAGATATAGGCTATAAGGAGAAAGGACTGACTGACGTGAAAAACCAACGGGAACGGCGTACATGGGAGACAGCGGGGATGCTGCTCACCCTGCTGCTGGGCAATCTGCTGCACTTCGTCTACGACTGGACGGGGCAGGCATCCTGGGCCGCGTACATCTCCGCCGTCAACGAATCCACCTGGGAGCACATGAAGCTGCTGGCCGTGCCGTGGATCCTGTGGACGGCTGTGACCATTCTCATAGAGCGCCGCGCGGACTGCGCCGCGCCCCGCGCCGCCGGGCTGCTGACGGGGCTTATCCTGATCCCGGCGCTGTTTTACACCTACACCGGCATCTGCGGCAAAAGCGTGGACGTGGTCAATGTGCTGATCTTTCAGGCGGCGGTGCTGGCGGCATGGCTGGTCAGCCGCGGTCTGCAAAGACGCGGCTCCCTCAGCGCGCCGCTGTGGCAGGTGCTGGGCATTCTGGTGCAGCTGGGCGCAGCCGCGGTCTTCGCCGTGTGGACGGTCAATCCGCCGGAGCTGCCCCTTTTTGTGGATCCCACCAACGGCACCCGCGGCGTATGACCGTGGGCGAAACGGCACAGCGTCCCGCCGGGGCGTTGTGCCGTTTTTTTGCCGGAATTTTCCATATCTTGCTCATAACTACTCGAAATCACGTAAAATCGCCCGTTTTTGTCGAAACGTGTCGAAAAATGTCGAACGAAATTGGAACGGTTCGACAAATTACGGTTGCATTTTCCGGGGAAAAGTGGTATTTTTGATAACGGTGTAGCGATTCGTGGTATGTTTTGATGCGTTGTGCACCGTAAATAATTTGTTAAGGGGGAGCTTACGATGAGTGAGCAGATCA
>CAMCSE010000035.1 GCA_945877515.1 uncultured Clostridia bacterium
GAAAGCTTCGAGGAAATGCTGGAAAAATCTTTTAAGACTTTAAATACAGGAGAGAAGGTAACCGGTATCGTGACGGCCATCGGTCCCACCGAGGTGCAGGTGGATCTGGGCTGCAAGCAGGCTGGCTATATTGCCATTGACGAGCTGTCCGCTGATCCCAATGTCAAGCCTGAGGACGTGGTGAAGGTCGGCGACGAGATCGAGACGTACATCATCCGCGTCAACGATGTGGAAGGCTATGCAATGCTGTCCAAGAAGCGTCTGGATGCTGTCAAGGTGTGGGATGACATCGCAGAGGCCTGCGAGAACAAGACCACGCTGGAAGGCAAGGTCACTGAGGAGAACAAGGGCGGCATCGTGGTCAATGTCAAGGGCGTGCGTGTGTTTGTCCCCGCTTCCCAGAGCGGCCAGCCCCGCGGCGCTGAGCTCAGCGAGATGATCGGCAAGACTGTCTCCCTGCGTATCACCGAGGTCAACCGTGCCCGCCGCCGCGTGGTGGGTTCCATCCGTGCCGTGCAGTATGAGGCCCGTCAGGCCGCTCAGGCTGAGATTTGGAACAACATCGAGGTGGGCAAGCACTATAACGGCGTTGTCAAGTCCATGACCTCCTACGGTGTGTTCGTGGATATCGGCGGCGTGGACGGCATGGTCCACATTTCCGAGCTGAGCTGGAGCCGCATCAAGAACCCCGCCGAGGTCGTCTCCGTTGGCGATCCTCTGGACGTGTATGTCATTTCCTTCGATCCCGAGAAGCGCAAGATCTCTCTGGGCGTGAAGGATCATTCCTGCAATCCCTGGGATAAGTTTATGGAGACCTATAAGGTGGGCGACGTGGCCAATGTCCGTATCGTCAAGCTGATGGCCTTCGGCGCTTTTGCTGAGGTCGTGCCCGGCGTGGATGGCCTGATCCACATTTCCCAGATCGCGGATCGCCGCATCGAGAAGCCCGGCGATGTGCTGTCTGAGGGCCAGATGGTGGACGCCAAGATCACCGCTATCGACGAGGAGAAGCAGAAGATCTCCCTGTCTATCCGTGCTCTGCTGACTCCTGCTGTTGAAGAGGAAGTCGAGGACGAGGAGTAATTCCTGAAGTAAGAGCAAAAATGAGTGAGACGGATGTCTCACTCATTTTTTATGCAAAAGCAATCCCCGGCAGTAGCCGGGGATTGCTCATCATATAGGTAATTACAGATCCAGCTTCAGATCGCCGTCCTTGATCCAGCCCCACTTCCGCAGGGGGATAGCAAACAGCCATGTCAGCAGAGCAGGCAGCACGAAGGAGATCAGGATCAGCCCCAGCCAGTCGAAACCGGTAATGGTCGCCTTTGCGCCGCTGGCCACATCATTGACCCAGCCGGTGTATACGCCGATCTGCCCCACAAGGCCGCAGGTACCCATGCCGGAGGAAACAGGGGAGCCGTTCATTTCCAGCCGGAACAGACAGGTGGCCAGCGGGCCGGTTACCGCTGCTGCCAGCGTAGGCGGGATCCAGATGCGGATATTGCGGACGATATTGCCCATTTGCAGCATACTGGTGCCGATGCCCTGCGCCACCAGACCACCCCAGCGGTTCTCCCGGAAACTCATAACGGCGAAACCCACCATCTGAGCGCAGCATCCGGCCACCGCAGCGCCGCCGGCCAGTCCCGTCAAACCAAGGGAAGCACAGATGGCGGCGGAGGAGATGGGCAGCGTCAGCGCTACGCCAATGATGACGGACACCAGGATCCCCATGAAGAAGGGCTGCAGCTCCGTGGCCCACATAATAGCCTTACCCACGGAGATGGCGGCAGTGCCAATGGGCCGCGCCACCAGTGCGGCGAAGCCGATACCGGCCAGGATCGTGACCACCGGCGTTACCAGAATGTCGATCTTGGTCTCCTTGCTGATGGCCTTACCAATCTCGGCGGCGAGGATAGCCACGAAGAACACGGCCAGCGGGCCGCCTGCGCCGCCCAATACGTTGGTGGCAAAGCCAACGGTGATCAGCGAAAACAGCACCAGCGGGGGCGTCTGCAAAGCATAGCCGATGGCCACCGCCATGGCAGGGCCCACCATCAGCGAGCACAGGCCGCCAATGGTATAGCTGAGCACCATATCGCCCTGCTTGATGGTCAGAAACGCGTTGGTCAGGAATCCAATGCCGAACTGCTTGCCGATGGTGTCCAGAATGGTGCCCACCAGCAGCGTGCAGAACAGACCCTGTGCCATAGCGGACATGGCGTCGATAAAATAGCGCTTGGCGGAGAAGGTGATGTTCTTTCGCGCCAGAAATGCCCGTACTTTTTCCATACTCGTTACCTCATATCCCGTAAAGTTAAATGGAGTGGACATGTGTCTTGACACATGTCCACTCCATTATAAACGAGTTTTTATATTTGTCAATAGCTGTCGTGACTATCAGGCCGGATCATACAGCATTCCCATCGCCTGAAGGGAGGCCTTCAGGTAGGAAAAGGCGTCCTCGCTGGGGCAGGAAAGGGTGTGCAGATGCACGCCGCCGGTCAGGGCGCTGAGGGGCTGGGCATGCGAATCCTGCATCCGCTGAATGAACTGTTCCACGTCGTAACGGCTGGACAGAGCCAGCGGCGCGGTCAACTGGCCGTAGACCGGGTGTTCCACGATCACGTCCACCACGGTACAGCCGCAGTCCACCATGGCGAACAGCTCCTGCCGGGTATCCTGCGCACTGTGGACGCAGGCAATGGTGCGGATCAGGCCGGTCTCGGCGGGGATGATGTAGCCCCGGGATGTGGCGGTGATGCTGTGTCCCTCAGCCCGCAGCAGGGCAATATCGCCCACCACCACCTGGCGGGTGACGGAAAACTGCTGAGCCAGCGCGGTAGCGCTGATGGGGGCGTCGGCATGGGTCAGTTGTTGGTATATGGCGCTGCGTCGTTGTGCGGCAGTCATGGCGGAGCATCTCCTTTCAACAAGGGTAGTGCTTGTATTATACAGCAGCCGGTTCCATTCGTCAATTACGCTATGCCGCCGTAATTTTCTCTTTTCTTTCGGCAGGAACTGGTGTATACTATACACTGTATTTATGTATCTATTTGGGAGGTTTGCTGTGTACCAACATCGAAAAGAGATCATGCAGAATGTGTTTTTGACATATCTGCCTGCCAGTAAATTCAAGACCAGTGTTCTCAGCGCCCATCTGGTGACGCCGCTGCAAAAGGAGACGGCCGCCGCCAACGCGCTGCTGCCGGCAGTGTTGCGGCGCGGTACCATGCGCTGCCCGGATATGGAGAGTCTGTCCGCTGCGCTGGATACCCTGTACGGCGCACAGATCGATTATACGGTCCGCAAGAAGGGCGAGCGCCAGTGTGTGGGCTTTGTAGCCTCTGTTATCGATGACGCTTTTGCTCCGGCAGGCGAGAAGCTGCTGGAGCCGGTGGCTGACCTGTTGGGTGAGCTGTTTCTGGATCCTGTGACCCGCAACGGCCGTTTTCTGGCGGAGTATGTGGAGAGCGAGAAGCAAAACCTGATCGACGCCATTCGCGCCATCCGCAACGATAAGCAGGATTGGGCGGACGTGCGGCTGATGCAGGAAATGTGTGCCGGTGAGCCCTATGGCGTATTGCGCTTGGGCGACGAGGAGTCGGCGGCCAGGATCAATAACCATAAGCTGTTCAACCACTATCAGCAGCTGCTTGCCACCAGCCGTATGGAACTGTTTTATTGCGGCAGCGCCAGGCAGGAGCGGGTGCAGGGTGCGCTTTGCCGCGCCTTTGCCGCGCTGCCCCGTGGCGTGGTGGCGGAGGGAGAACCCATCCGCCGCGTGGCCGCGCCGCAGGAGCCCCGCTATCTGACAGAGGAGATGGACGTCACTCAGGGCAAGCTGTCCATGGGCTGGCGCTGCGACACTGACGATATCCCCGCCATGATCATGGCAAACCTGATCTTCGGCGGCACCAGCAATGCCAAGCTGTTCCTCAATGTACGGGAAAAGCTGTCGCTGTGCTACTATGCGTCCTCCAGCTATGCCCGGTCCAAGGGTATCATGACGGTGTCCTCCGGTATTGAGACCGGGAATTTCCAACAGGCCCACGACGAGATCCTTCATCAGCTGGAGCTGGTGAAACAGGGCCAATGGGAGGAATGGGAGCTGCAGGGGGCGCTGGCTACCATGTGTTCGTCTCTGACCTCCCTGTCTGACTCTCAGGGCGCACTGGAGAATTACTATCTGGGCCAGACAGCCACTGGCGCGGAAGATACGCCGGAGGATCTGATGGCGGCACTGCGTCAGGTGACGCCGGAGCGTATTCAAAAGGCGGCGCAAAGCTGCCGGCTGGACACCGTATTCTTCCTGAAGGGGAAGGAGGAAACAGTATGCTGACCAACTATGACCGCATCGGTGAGACTGCCCGGTGGGAGACGCTGCCCAACGGCCTGCCGGTCTGCATCGTACCGAAAAAAGGCTTCCAGCGGAAATATGCTCTGTTTGCCACCCGCTACGGCGGCATGGATATGAAATTCCAGCTGGACGGAAAGTGGCTGGACACCCCGGCGGGCATCGCCCATTATCTGGAGCACAAGATGTTCGACACCGCCGAGGGCAACGCGCTGCAGGAGCTGGCAAAAAACGGCGCGGAGCCAAATGCCTTTACCTCCAACGCCATTACCTGTTACTATTTCAGCTCCACGGAGCAGTTCTATGAGAACCTGAAGATCTTACTGTCCTTCGTCTCCGTACCCTATTTTACCGACCAGTCGGTGCAGAAGGAGCAGGGCATCATCGGGCAGGAGATCGGCATGATCGAGGACAATCCCGAGTGGCAGTGCTATAAGCAGCTGATGCAGGGGCTGTATCACCACAGTCCCGCCCGCACGCCGATCGCCGGCAGCGTGGAGAGTATCCGGGAGATCACGGCACAGACGCTGTACGATTGTCATAAGGCCTTCTATACCCCCGCCAATATGTGTCTTGTGGTGGTGGGCGATGTGGACGGTGACGAGGTGCTGCGTCTGGCGGAGGAGATCCTGCCAAAGACCAGCGGCCCTCTGATCCCCCGGGATTACGGTACGGAAGAACCGCTGACACCCTGCCAAAAGGAGACCCGCAGCCGCATGGAGGTTTCCATGCCCACTTTCATGGCGGGCTTCAAGTGCCCGCCTCAGCATGGCGGCGAGGCGCAGATGCGCAGCACGGCGCTGGGCGAGCTGGCCATCGATGTGCTGGTGGGAGAGTCCAGCCCTCTGTATGCCCGGCTGTACAGCCAGGGACTGATCAACGGCTCCTTCGGAAGCAGCTACGATATCCTGCCCGGCGCGGCGTATGTCTATCTGGGCGGCGACAGCAACGATCCGCACGCCGTGGTACGGGCTGTGCTGGATGAGGCGCAGCGGCTGGTGCGTGAGGGTTTGGATCAGGCGTATTATCTGCGCCTGCGCAACGCCAACTTCGGCACGGCCCTGAAAGCCCTGAACAGTTTTGAAAATATTGCCGTTTCCATGGCGGAGGGCAAGTTCCTGGACTACGATCCGTACCGCTTTCCGGAGGTGTATGACAGTATCACTGCCGGGGATGTGCTGGACTTTATCCGGGAGAATCTGGTGGAGGAGCGCTGCGCGGTATCCATTATTGATCCTATTTCCGGCGAAACAAAGGAGTGATTTTTTACGAATGGTATGATCATGCCTGACAGTCCCATTCGCTTTCCGGGATTGTTCGGCGACTGGACTTTTACAGCCTCCTCAAAGGCTATCGATATCGGCCACGGCGTTTACTGGTACGGCATCCTGATCGCGCTGGGCCTGCTGCTGGCGGCGCTGTTCTGCATGCGCCAGCGGAAGCATTACGGTATCAGTGAGGACGACCTGATGGACGGCATCCTGTGGGGGATCCCCGCCGGGATCATCGGCGCCCGTGTGTACTATGTGATCTTCTATCTTGATCTGTTCCGGGATGCCAGCGGCAAGTTCGACTGGGGCAAGGCAGTGGCCATCTGGGACGGTGGGCTTGCCATTTACGGTACGGTGATTGGAGTGATCATCGTGGCCATTTGCGTGTCCCGCCGTCGGAAGTTCAAGCTGTTTGCCATGACCGATCTGGTGGTCATGGGCCTGCTGATCGGCCAGATCGTGGGACGCTGGGGCAACTTCATGAACCGCGAGGCGTTCGGCACGGAGACCACCATCTTCTGCCGCATGCAGCTGACGCTGAAAACCGGCCAGCTGATCGAGGTACACCCGACTTTCCTGTATGAGAGCCTGTGGAACCTGATAGGCCTACTGCTGATCGTCTTTGTGGTGGCAAAGCACCGGAAGTTTGACGGCGAGAATACCCTGTTTTATTTCCTGTGGTATGGTATCGGCCGTTTCTGGATCGAGGGGATGCGCACGGACAGTCTGTATCTGTTTGACTGGACCATCGGCGGCGCGCCCATCCGGGTATCTCAGGCCCTGTCTGCGGTGATGGTGCTGGTATCCGCTTTCCTGCTGATCTGGAATCTGAAAGTGAAGCCCCACAAGCCGGAGGAACTATACGTCAATATTGTGGCGGCGCGACAGACCGCCGCCAAGGACGAAAGTGAAAACGAAGCGTAAGCATGATAAAAGAGCAGCCGGTATGGCTGCTCTTTTATCATGCTAAATCCTGTCCCGCTGAAATCGCTCCAGTCCGGAACGCAGCAGTTCAGAAGCTTCTTTGCCCCGACCGTCACGGATCAGTTCCGTGAACCGGGAAAGCGTCTCAAGACATTGGACAACGCCATAAGCTTCCACATATTCTCTCCAAAATTCCAGATTGACTTTGGTAAAGGCATTGAAAATCAGAGGGGTGATGGTATTGCCGCTGAGAAAAGTAATGCCCCGGTGGTAGCGAAGCAGCGCTTCGGCAAAGGCTCCGGCATCCTGTGCGGAGGCCTCCTCCGCCTGACGCTGCAGATCCTCCAGCGCAGCTATGTCACCGGGCGTATGGTGGTCAGCCAGTTCCTCCATGGCGGGACCCTCCAGATAGTACCGCAGCTTCAGAATGCTTTCGGCGGTCTTTTTATCCGGCAGCCCACCATGATACTGCATGATGGCCATCAGAGTATCCAGGCTTCCTGTCTGGGCATAGTCCGCCACGGTCACGCCCTTCCGAGATGCGATATCAAGAAAGCCAAGACGGTGCAGTTCCCGCAGGCCTTCATGCACCACTGTCTTGCTGACCTTCATGGTATCAGCCAGCTCCCGCTCGGTGGGCAGCTTGTCGCCGGGGCGCAGTTCACCCGACAGGATCATGCCTTCCAGCTGCTGTATAAACAGTTCCTTAATGGATGGTGCCACGATCTCACGAAAGCCCATAAGTACCCTCCTCTTTGGTCCGACCAGAACCATATAATATGGTAGCACATCTTTGTGGGAATAGTCAATAGATTTTATGGGGAATAATTGGTACTATTTCAGTGTAAAAAGGACAAATAATGCCCCTTTATGTACCGAAAAAGATGGCTGACGGGGCAGCACACATGGAGGAGAGACTATGAGCGACATCAACGGCAGCAAGCCCACAAATTTCCCTCTGGATGAGAGTAAGCTTTCTTTCAAAATTCCCCGCCCTGACCGGCCGCCCCGGGAAAACCTGCTGAAGCTGGGGTCTATGATCACCAACCGCATTGGCCTGAAAACCACGGTTGATGACCCGGAGTATTGGGGCCTTGACAACGTGCTGACCGACGAGATGGTGGATGTGGCGCTGAAAATGGGGGTTCGTAAACCCAAGACTCTGGCGCAGATGGTAAAGCTGACCAAAATGGAACCGGAGAAGCTGGAAAAGCTGCTGGATGAGATGTCCTGGCTGGGTCTTCTGGAGTATCACTGGGAAAACCTGGACGGAAAGAACCCGAACCACGAAAAGCGCTGGGTACTGCCGCTGTTTGTGCCGGGCAGCGCTGAATTTCTGAACATGCGCAAGAGCCAGATCGACGAACACCCTGAGGTGGCCGCGTTCTTCGAGCGCATGACCATGCTGCCGCTGGAAAAGATCACGCCCATGGTGCCTCCCGGAGGCGCGGGCATCGGTATGCACGTCATCCCAGTGGAGAAGGCCATCGAAACGGAAAATGAAGCCATCGGTCTGGAGAAGATCTCCTATTGGCTGCATAAATACGAGGGAAAGTATGCCAAGAGCATGTGCTCGTGCCGTGCCAGCCGTGCCAAGCTGGGCGAGGGCTGCGGCGACGATGTGGAGAACTGGTGCATCGCTGTGGGCGATATGGCCGACTACATTGTGGAGACCCAGCGGGGCGAGTATATCACCTATGACGAGGCTATCGAGATCTTCAAGAAAGCCGAGGACAATGGTTTCGTCCATCAGATTACCAACATCGACGGCGAAGAGAAGATCTTCGGCATCTGCAACTGCAATGTCAATGTTTGCAACGCCCTGCGGACCAGCCAGCTGTTCAACACGCCCAACATGTCCCGCAGCGCCTATGTGGCGGCGGTAGAGAGTGAGAAGTGCGTGGCCTGCGGCCGCTGTGTGGAAAACTGTCCCGCCGGCGCGGTGAAGCTGGGGCAGAAGCTGTGTACCAAGGAGGGTTTTATCGAATATCCCCGTCAGGAGCTGCCGGATGAAGTGAAATGGGGTCCGGAGAAGTGGGCCATTGACTACCGTGACAAGAACCGCATCAACTGCTACGACACCGGTACGGCGCCCTGTAAGACCGCCTGTCCCGCTCACATCGCCGTGCAGGGCTATCTGAAGCTGGCGGCACAGGGCAAATATCGTGAAGCCCTGCAGCTGATCAAGCGGGAAAATCCCTTCCCCGCCGTGTGCGGCCGCATCTGCAACCGCCGCTGTGAGGACGCCTGCACCCGCGGCACGGTGGATGAGGCCGTGGCCATCGACGAGGTGAAGCGCTTTATCGCCCAGCAGGATCTGGATGCCGAGACCCGGTTCGTGCCGGAGAAGGTCATTCCGAAAGTGGACGGCGAATTCAGTGAAAAGATCGCCATTATCGGTGCAGGTCCTGCCGGCATGAGCTGTGCCTTCTATCTGGCGGAGCGGGGCTATCGTCCCACCGTGTTTGAGAAGGAAAAGCGTCCCGGCGGTATGCTGATGAATGCCATTCCCACCTTCCGCCTGGAGAAGGATGTGGTGGAGGCGGAGATCGACGTTCTTCGTGAAATGGGTGTAGAATTCCGCTGCGGCGTAGAGGTGGGCAAGGATGTGACCATCCCGCAGCTGCGTGAGGAAGGCTTCAAGGCTTTCTATGTGGCGGTGGGTCTGCAGTCCGGCGGAACACTGAATATCCCCGGCGGCAACGCTCAGGGCGTTATGTCCGGCATTGATTATATGCGCCGCCATCACTTAGAAAATGACACGACCCTCAGCGGCAGAGTAGTTGTCATCGGCGGCGGCAACATCGGCGCCGACGTGGCCCGCACTGTGGTGCGCTGCGGCGCGGAGAGCGTCAGCCTGTACTGCCTGGAGAGCTATGACGATATGCCCATGGGTGTGGAGGACCGCGGCGAGTGCGAGCGGGAAGGTATTTCTATCCACGCCGGTTGGGGGCAGACAGAGATCACCGAACGGGACGGCAAATGCACCGGCATCAAGTTCCGCAAATGCCTGCGGGTGAAGAACGATGAGGGCCGTTTTGCTCCGGAGTTTGACGATGCCGTTACTGAGGAGACTTCGTGCGACGTGGTGCTGTACTGCATCGGCCAGAAGGCCGACTGGGGCACGCTGCTGACCGGTACAAAGGTGGAATTTAACCCCAACGGTACCGCCAAGGCAGACCCCGTTACCTATCAGACGGCGGAGCCGGATATCTTTGTGGGCGGTGACATCTATACCGGACAGAAGTTTGCCATCGACGCCATCGCCGCCGGTAAGGAGGGCGCGATTTCCCTGCACCGCTACGTGCAGAACGCCACGCTGACCATTGGCCGCAATCGCCGCCAGTTCATCGAACTGGACAAAAAGAACGCGTTGATTGCGGTTGACAGCTACGATAACACGCCCCGCCAGCAGATCGGTTATAACGAGACACTGCGCAAGACCTTCCGGGATGAACGTGTGGCCTTTACCGAGGAGCAGGTGAAAAAGGAGACAGCCCGCTGTCTGGGCTGCGGCGCCAGCATTGTGGATCCCAACAAGTGCATCGGCTGCGGTGTGTGCACCACCAAGTGCGCCTTTGACGCCATCCACCTGCACCGGGAGCGTCCTGAGTGCAGCACTATGTATAAGTGCGAGGACAAGATGAAGGCCATCCTGCCCTATATGATCAAGCGCGAGTTCAAGATCAAGCGCGCCGCAAGAAAGAGCAAATGATATGCATGAACTGGGGATCGTATTCCATGTGATCAAAACCATAGAGCAGGTGGGGGAGGAGCAGCATTTGCAGAATGTGGCCTCCGTCACGCTGGAGGTCGGACAGGTCTCCGGCGTGATTCCCCATGAGTTGGAAAGCTGCTGGGACTGGGCGGTGAAGCGGACGGAACTGATGCCCACCGCTTCGTTGAAGGTCGAAACCATTCCGGCGGTGACCCATTGCAACGGCTGCGGACAGGAGTATGCCACCGTGCCGCAGGGCCGCGTTTGTCCTCATTGCGGCAGTGAACATACATGGCTGCTGCGGGGCAGTGAGGTCAGTATCAAAGAGATCGAGGCGAGATAATGGAACGATATAAGATCATCGAAGTGAAGGAGAGCGTGTTTGCCAGCAATGACCGGGAGGCGGAGCGTGTCCGCAGGCAGTTGAAAGCGGAGAAGACATTTCTGCTGAATCTCATGTCCTCACCCGGCAGCGGCAAGACCACCACGCTGCTGCGTACCATTGAGACTTTGAAGGAGCATCTGAATATCGGCGTTATGGAAGCCGATATCGACTCCGACGTGGATGCGGAGAAAATTGCTGCCGCCGGGGTCAAGTCCATACAGCTCCACACCGGCGGTATGTGTCATCTGGATGCCGGTATGACGGAGCAGGGACTTAAGGAGATCGGTACGGATGACCTGGATCTTGTGGTGCTGGAGAATGTGGGTAATCTGGTTTGCCCGGCGGAGTTTGATACCGGTGCGGTGAAAAATGCCATGATCCTGTCGGTACCGGAGGGTCATGACAAGCCGCTCAAGTATCCACTGATCTTTACGGTATGCGATGCGCTGATCATCAACAAAACCGACGTGCTGCCTTACTTTGACTTTGACATGGGCAAGGTCGTGGAGTATGCTCACATGCGGAATCCCAAGCTGAAGATATTCCCCCTCTCCGCCAAAACCGGCGAGGGCGTGGAGGCGTGGTGCGATTGGCTGCGTTGTCAGGTCAAGGCCTGGAACGAAGCATAGACAGGGTTGGACACTGATAACGGTTATCTATCCCTTTTCACATAAAAATGAGGTGACGCCTGCTTTTCTTTTCTGTATTTTTCTGTTGAAATGTACGCCCTTTTGGGGTATACTATCCTCAAATACACTGGGAGGTCAAAATCATGATTGAAATTACCAAAGATACCATTATCGGTGATATCCTTGATATCGCGCCCCAGACGGCGCCTATCTTCTTCTCCATTGGCATGCATTGCCTTGGCTGCCCCTCTTCCCGCGGTGAGACCGTGGAGGAAGCCTGCGCCGTGCATGGTGTGGATGTGGACAAGCTGCTGGCTGTGGTCAATGAAGCTGCCAACGGCGAAAGCGCTCAGTGACTGAACGGATCCGATAAAACGCATACGGCGTGCCGTATGCGTTTTATCCTGTTTTACGAAGATGAGAGAATTATTGTTACAGCCCCGCTTGCAGTTGTTGGCGGACATGGTGCCTGTCGGCAGCCGTCTTGCCGATGTGGGAACGGATCACGGCTATCTGCCGGTATACCTGCTGCAAAAAGGGCGGATCAACACCGCCATTGCGTCGGATATCGGGGCGGAACCGTTGCAGCATGCCCGGCAGACGGCGGAGGAATACGGCGTAGAGGGCATCGACTTCCGCCTATGCCCGGGACTGGACGCTATCGCGCCGGAGGAAGTGGATACCATCCTCATTGCCGGTATGGGCGGCGAAACGATCCAGATGATTTTGGAGAACGCGTCATGGACGGCACAGAGAACCCATCTATTGCTGCTTCAGCCCATGACAAAGGTGGAACTTCTCAGAAAATGGCTTGTTGACAACCACTATTGCTTTACAGATGAACGGCTGGTTTTTGACAAGGGGCATCTCTATCCGGTGTTTGCAGTCCGGGGCGGAGAGCAGCCGCAGCTGACGTTGGTTCAGCAGTACGGCGGGGTATTGCTGGACGGCGATCCACTGTATAGCGCATATCTGGAAGAGCGGATCGAAAAACTGCGAAAGGCCGTTGACGGTTTGCAGCGGTCTGCAACGGAAGCGAACCTGACAAGGGCAGACGGCTTGGCGGAGATAGGCCGGCTGCTGCAGGAAAAGAGGGAGAAGCTATGACAAGAGTTTGCGATATTGAAAAATACCTCTTTACTTGGGCTCCCCGTGAGCTTGCCATGGATTGGGACAACGTGGGCCTGCTGGTGGGCGACGGCGCCGCCGAGGTACGCAGAGTGCTGGTGGCACTGGATATTACCGAAGCGGTGGCGGCAGAGGCCGTCAGCATCGGGGCTGATCTGATCGTGGCCCACCATCCGTTGATGAACTGCACTTGGCACAAGGTACAGCATGTGACCGCAGACGACGCGCAGGGCCGTATCATCACGGCTTTGCTGCGAAATGGAATTTCCGCCATCTGTATGCACACCAACCTGGATGCAGCGGAGGGCGGCGTCAACGACGCATTGGCGGAAAAATTGGGTTTGAACGATACAAAAGCGCTGACCGAGGAAAAAATTGGCCGCGTAGGGATGCTAAAATATGAAAAACCCCTTGTAGAGTTCATACAAGATGTGATAAAATATTTAGGCTGTAATGGCCTGCGGTATACGGACTGCGGCAAACCGGTCCACCGTGTCGCGGTGGGCGGCGGCGCCTGCGGCGATTATATCAGCCAGGCCGTCGCGTTGGGCTGTGATACCTTTGTGACATCAGATCTGAGTTATCATGAGTTTTTGGACACAAAGGCGCTGAACCTGATCGACGCGGGACATTTTCCCACAGAAAATGTCATTTGCCCGGTAATTCTGGAGCGGCTGCAAGCGGCCTTCCCACAGCTGACTGTTGTCCAATCGACCGTGCATGATCGTGAGGTCATCCAATACTGCATAAAGGAGAAGTAAACTATGTCCGGACATTCCAAATGGCACAATATTCAAAAGACCAAGGGCGCGGCTGATGCCAAGCGCAGCGCCGCGTTTACCAAGATCGCCAAAGAGATCATTGTGGCCGTCAAACAGGGCGGCAGCGGCGACCCCAATAATAACTCCCGTCTGGCCACCGTGGTGGCCAAGGCCAAGGCGGCCAATATGCCCAACGACAACATCAAGCGCACCATCGACAAGGCGCTGGGCGCTGGCAACACCGATAACTATGAAGCTGTTACTTACGAGGGATACGGTCCCTGCGGCGTAGCCGTTATCGTGGAGGCGCTGACCGACAACCGTCAGCGTACCGCTCCGGAAGTACGCCACTATTTCGATAAGTTCGGCAAGGGCATGGGCGCGCAGGGCTGCGTCAGCTGGTCCTTTGACCGTAAGGGCGTCATCGTCATTGACAACGAGGACGAGGAACTGGACGAGGAGACTGTGATGATGGACGCGCTGGAAGCCGGTGCCGAGGACGTGGAGGCTGATGGCCCCGTGTTCGAGGTCACCACCGATCCCGACAGCTTTAATGATGTGGTGAAAGCGCTGGAGGAGAAGGGCTATACCTTCGAGAGCGCTGAGATCGAGATGGTACCTCAGAACTATGTTACCATGACCAACGAAGATGACGTTCGCAGCATGACCAAGCTTCTGGATATGCTGGAAGAGAACGAAGACGTGCAGAATGTGTGGCACAACTGGCAGCAGGACTGAATAAGTGATAGAAAACACCCAAAGCCGTATGGTTTTGGGTGTTTTTTCACTTGTAGATCGAGATTCAGGTAAGAAAAGGCAATAACCGGTGCAGGCACTTCATCGGCAGCGGCGGTACGGATTCGGATATTCTCCGGAGGTATCATCCCTCCTCACAGATCAAATTGCATGAAGATGGTATTGTCCATGGGGCTGTCATTATAACAGGGGATCTCATAAAAACCGACCCGGCGATACAGTTCTATGGCCGAACGAAGGAACGGCAGCGTATCCAGCAGAACATGGCGGTAACCGATTTCGCGTGCATCGGACAGCACCCGGCGGACCAAGGCTTCGCCGATACGGCTGCCGCGAAACTGCGGCCGGACATAGAGCCGCTTCAGCTCGCTGCGCTGCTCATCCAGCTTTCGCAGCGCAATGCAGCCGGCCAACTGGCTGTCACAATAGGCCAGGTACAGCCGTCCGTCCGGAAGACCGTATTTGGCCTCAGGGTGTTCCAGTTCTTTTTCATAGCCTTGCATGGTCAGATAATGCCGCATCATGTCGTCGCCATCCATCAGCATACGGGTATACTCCGTAAACAATGCGGCAATCTCCTGTTGATGTCCGTAGGCGGAGATCAGTTCCAGTTGCATCTTGCGGCCTCCTTTCTGCTGCTACCACTATTGTACCTTTTGGCAGGCTCCGGCGCAAGAGCTTTTCAGTTTTCGGGTGTTTCCCGACTGCACATTTCTTGACATTTCCACCTTTACTATGGTAAAATACAATTCCAAAATTTGTGTGGACTTTTCTGGAACATCACATCCATTTTTCGCCACGCGCCCTTGCTGGGTGTGTGGCTTTTTTTATGGGAGGACAGACGAATGAATGTGCTTTATCAGCTGATCGGCTTTGGTGCATTAATTACTATGGGACTCAGCTACTGGCAGAAGGACAA